>JAZKZG010000078.1:0-42893 GCA_045612565.1 Eubacteriales bacterium | reverse complement strand
CCTTTTTGGGCTCATAACCTTCAACAGTAACGGTAATACGTTTATTAAGAGCAGCAGCACCTGCATCAACAGATTCTGTTGTATTGCCTTCCATCTGGGCTGTTACATAACACTTTTCTTCCATAAGTTCAGCATCGTCAAGCGCATCAAGATCAGCTGTTGTTCCGAACTGGAGATTAAGTTGCCCCTGTATTTCGCCTGCCGCAAGTACCTGATCGTTTGTAAGCGAGGTACCGTCGAGATATATAAGTGCTGTTATAAATGTTGCTTCGTTGCGTTCAAGTTCGGTTATTGTATAAACTGTTTCACCGTTTGCGCCCCTGACTGAATCGTTTGTAACCGAAAGTACAAGCGGTACAATAACCTTACCTGTTTGTGATGCAACATTTTTTGTGTCCATCTGTGCGGTTCCGAGCAGTTCGCCTTCCTCGCTTATGAATGCAACACGGAAATGCTCAAGAAGTTTAAGCGATTTATCCTGATCCTCGGGAGTTGAGGGATAAAATACATAACAGCTACCCGCACCCTGTGTGGTACTGTCAGCATCAATATAGGGGCTTTCAGTTTCATCCCATACTCTGTTTACACCGCTGTAGCCAACAATATACTTAACCTTATCGATAACAACAGTGGCATTTGTGATTTCTTCGGTTGTGCCTACCGGCAGACCTTTTGTTTTTGTATCACGGTCATATTCATAATATGTATCTTCTTTAAGAAATACTGTTTTTTGTGCACCATTAACAGTTACAGTGTATAGTGTATATTCTGTACCGACAATTTTTTCTTTCGCAGTTTCGCTGCGTTCTTCGTAAACAGGGCTACCCTGTAAAATAAGGTGAGAATTCAAAGCATTGGTGCGAACAAAAAAGTCAAGCGCCATACCATAGGTATCACCGGCAACGGGATCAGTACCCTTAAAACTGGTTTCACCCTCTATTGCAGCAGCATACTCACTCGGTAAAACAAACGGCTTTGCAGCAGAAGTTGTTGCAATACCTTTTGCTGTTGAACCCATACCCAAAACTTTAATGGTAACAGAAAGTTCATTTGACTTAATGCCTTTACCGGTGAACTTATCCATTCGTTGCATAATACCGTTGTTAATAACAATCGGCTTTGAGCCTCCGCCTGTAAGCGATGAGATATTGTTTGTTGAAAGTTTTCCGATGGCGGTACCGTTAACTGTGGTTGTACCAACATCAACTATATGATTTACATATGTTTCAACCGCAGGATAAGTTGACTCGTTGAGATTACGGTAAACAACGTCGTTTCTGCCAATATATGTAGCAAGTATTTCCATATCAGAACAAACTGTGTTATAGTCGGTTTTAAGTTGCCACAGTTCATTCAACATTTCAGGTTTAACAATAGTTACATTTCCGTTTTTTGCAGAAAGTTTTGTTTGTATATCTGATTTTGATGCGGTTAAAAGATATGTACCGGAAAATTTATTTGTAGATGCATACTGCGGACCGGCATTTCGAAGCATAGAAACATTGTATATAGCCGCCAACGCATCAGCTGATTCTTCGATATTTGTTTTGAGTTTACCAAAAAGGTAATAGATAGAGTCAACTTCATCTACTGTAACAGGTATAATAGGCTCACTACCGCTGAGTTTTTCGTCTATCTGTGCCTGAATATAGTCGCCCATAAGACCTACAAGATCCTGAAGTGCAGGTTCTTTAGCAGTTTTGTCAAGATTGTTTGCGGCGGTGGTCATTGCCTCCTGCGCAATCTGAACCTCTTTAACAAGGTCATCTGTAAGGTCAACTGTGTAAGTTACACTTGATACAGTTCGTACACCGTATTCTGTTTCTTTGGCACTGAAATTTTTACCGCCAACATAATGTGCATAAGCAAAGTTGTTAACAAGTGTGTCAACACGTCCGTCAGAGCCGTAACCCGCGCCATAAAGAGGCTGGTCCAAAAGCGCGTTCTGGTTGAGCGATGCGGGACGCAGAACTATATGTTCAAGACCGTATGCGGCATCACCGAGGTTGATAAGGTTACCCCAGGTGGTGTTTTTTACAACGAGGTCTTTACCGCTGTCGCCAACCTGCGAATCGTCAGGCTCGGTTATTGTGCTTCCTTTTGCAAGTGCAATCTCAAGGTTACCGTTTGCGGCAAGTGTTGTGTTCATTCCCTTTATTTCGGGTTTTTGTGACAAAACAAGCCATGCAAACGATGATGACACAGCCATTGTTGCCGCCACTATAAGCACTGAAAGCGCAGCAAAAACACGCTCACGCATTTTAGGTAGTTGTTTTTTATAAAATTTTATTTGTTTTTCGGATTCTCTCATCGATTTCTCCTTTTTAGCGGTAGTCTATAAAGAAAACTTTGTTAAGATGACCAATTGTATAGCCGTTGTATGTTTGCAAAAGCGAAATTCGGTATGTACCCGCGCTTTTAGAAGCATCCTGTAATGATATTTTGATTTTTTTGCCGTCGACCGAAGTATTAAGCGTATCGGCAACAAACTTTGTGCCGTCAAAACGCTCTAAAGTCCACATCAATTGTGCATCTGTAACGGCGTTATCGTTCCATGTATCATCGACAAGTGCCGCCGCCTCGGTGACCGTTAATTCGAGTGATTCATTTTCTTTTAATATTGCGGTTTTTGTATTAAAATCCGCTTTAATCGGTGCTGCATCTTTGGGCGGAGTGTGGGTGGATATAGCACAATTCTGGGGATGTGTGCCTATCGAAATACTAAAATCCTGTGTCTGCGGTGTGTTCAGTTTTATTACTGTGTCAACCGTACCGTCATCTGCCACGCCAAGACAAATAAGGCTGTCCCGGACAAGGGTCACACCTTTTGGATACGCAGTGCAATAATAAACCGTACCCTTTTCGAATAATGCACCATCGCGAGAAACAAGTAAATCGGTATCGCCGAATGCCGACAGCGCAAAAAGTGAATTTGTTAAAAAAGAGGTTTTGTTTGCAATTATCTGCGGTTTTGATGCAGTTTCATTATATGGATTAAGCGTTATTAAATACCGCGCAGAAAGCGTTGGTTTTTGCGCACCTGACGGTGTCCATGTCACATCAATATGTGCCTTGTCAACGCGCTCGGTTGCAAGTATTACAACCGAAAAGGGAACGTTTAAAACATTTTTTGTGTCGGTTATTGTATAATTTCCGTTCTGGTCGGGAGAATAACCCTCAACCATCACCGCAATATCCGATTGCTCGACGCTGACACTGTCCAAATTAAAAGTCAGTGTGCCGTTTATTGCTTTGTCACTTTCAATGCAAATGGTTGTGTCAAACTGTGTCTCACCGCCATACTCATAGCAGCCAAAATCATACACAGATGTCTCTTTTCCCATTGTTGAAACGGGATTTTTTTCGTTTTGATAAACTGTCGAAACAATTACCGTCTTGGCATACCGCGCATACGCGCCAATCGACAAAAAACACACCAAAAGCACGCAAAAAAGCACAAAAACAGTTTTTGAGTTGTTATTTTTTGTATGCTTCACGCCGTCTTTTGCCTCCTTAAATCTCGTCCACACAAAGCCTTAGCAATGCGGCGTCCGATTTCCCTTCGACAGTTACTGTCATATTTGTTTGCTCTATAAGGTCAAACGTGAGTTCGCTGTCACCGTTAAAAAACTTATACAGTGTGCCGCCACCCATTTTTTTGTAAAGTGCGCTTCCGTTTGCAATTGCAGACGGCTTTGCCACATATTCACTGCCGCCCACAACAAGTTTTATTACAACATTCGGGTCGAGCATCTGTGTTGCGCTGATGCGCACACTGACGCGTCTTGGCGATGCTTGTCTGTTTTCGCCCGAAAGAGTAAACTCTATTTTTTGTCCGTTTTGAGTTGATACCCAACCGCTGTTGGATTCAAACTTTACTGTGCCCGAATTTATGAGGGTATTTGCTTCAAAGCCAACCATCTTTGTTATTTCCGACACATATCTTGCATAACTTGTGCCAACAAAAAGCGATACTGCCAACAACGAAAAAACGCAAATAATAAGTATTATACTGTGTCTTTTGCCCATCGGCGCATCTCTCCTTTTGTGTTATTTTTGTCTTACAACAAACTTACCGTTGCCGTCAGAGACACACTCATAGCCTTCGCCGACAAATGCCGAAACGTCGTGACTGTATGTTCCTCCGTATACGTTTATCTGATATTTCGGATTTGTAGGTTCAAACAGCAGAATTGCGGTTTCAAAACGGCTTGTTACAATATTTGTGCCTGTAAATGTAACGTTACACGATACATCGTAACCCGTTTCAACATAAACAGCCGCACACGAGTTTGAATACCCATTATTTAGGAATTCAGCTTTTTCAACGTATTGTTCAACATCGTCTGTATTTTTTGCAATAATTTGTGAACTGTTTATTATTACAGCACCACCCTTTATTACAACAGGCGTCATGCCTCGCATAATTGACGAGTCAATAAGCAGACTACTTGCGCGTTGCGGATGGTAAATTGCCGAATACATACCTTCGACTGTACTGTTTTTAATTTTAATATCAGTACCCCAGCTACCTGTGGCATTTGCAGTACCGTTACCAATAATACCGTAGTAACCTGTACTTATAATTGAAGAATTTTCAATATTAAGATATGTTGTAGCATATGTTTTGGGACCGTTTCCCTTTATAAACACGCCCGAATCACCGCACGATATGTTACAGTCGATGATATTCATACGTGTATCGCCGCCGGTCGAATCCTGGTCAGCAATCCAGATTGCATCGGCAACACCCGAGATATCAACACCGCTGAGTGCAACATCACTGCCTACCGCTTTAATCATAGGTCCGATATGTGTACCTTCTGCCACCATCTGTCCGTTCATCAAGGTAAGCGATGCACCGTCGGCTGTGCTTATTAAAGTACCTGTGAGATCGGTTGATAAAGTGTGTGTGCCAAGGTCAACAATCTTTGAATTGCCACTTGCAATCTCAACGGGTTGTGTAAGTTTAACATCACCGAGAAGCACCACCATATTGTGTGTATCGTCGGTAAGTGCTGTTTTTAAATCCTGTTCGTTTGCAACCTCTGCAACTGTGAGTGTTTTTTGACTTGCCTGAACGCTGAGCATTGTTTCAAAACGTCTGTCCTGCTCATTCTGTGCATTTGCAAGAGCGGTATCAACCACGTTTTCATACTCTATTTCACTAAGGTTGTTACAATATATCCAGATGCCTGTACCCGCATCATCCACTTTTACGGGATAATATACACTGCCGTCAGCACAGGTAACTTTTGTTGTGACAGTACCCTCGTAACCGTCGGTTTTTGACATATCGGTAACAAACTGCATAACATCTTTGCCGTCTACTGTTGCAAGTGCGTTGCCATTAAAAGTTGCGTTTTCGATATTGTATGTCACGGGGCGCAAAAACTCTGTAATCTGAGCGCCCTCGGCAGTATTTACAGTGCCTTCAAAATAATATCCCACAACGTCATACACCCACTCCCACATAAGCGGAGCGCCGTTACCCTCTTTTGCAATATAAAGATTTTGTTTTGCAAGGGCTGTGTATGAATAGTCTTCTTTGCTGTTAAGATATACGCGCTGTGTTGTTTCGCCGTTTACAACAGCGCTGTCGTCGATATAAAAATAAAGTCTTTTGCGCATATCGGCAATATCGTTATAAAGTGCAACCTTGCCGACCGAAAGCTGAACATTTATTATTTCGTCACTTGTATTATTGAGTTCAACGGCAATCTGTCCGCTTTTACCCGGCGAGGCTTTTCGCAGTTCGTCACTTATACTTACACTGCTGTCAATGCCCCACTGCTCAACGTCGAATACAAGACCCGAAGTTTCGATAACGTTGTTGTGCCATGCAGCAGTCATCGAAACAATCATTGTAACACTGAGTACAACTGCAACCGTCGCGAGTGAGATTTTGTGAAACATCGAGCGCTTTAACTTTTGCTCAACCGATTCTCCCTCCTCACCCGTTATATAACTTTTAACAAAGCGGATTGCAAAGTCTTTTATCTTTGGGTAATAAGTTTTATAAAGTTCGATTGATTTGTTTTTGAATAATTCTATAATCTCTTGAAAAGAGTAGTCTTTAAGCGTTTTCAGACGTTGAAACAGGCTGATAGTCTTCTGCACAGTTTTCACAGCCACAGTCTTTGTTGTTTTCACTGCTATCTTCGCCGCCGACTGCATTACAGCAATTGCTTTTTGCATCGCAATTTTTATTTTGTAAAACATCCTGCTCCAACTCCTTTCTCACTTCATTTTGAATCTTTTTGTAAATATCCTGATATTCTTCATCCGAAATCGTGCTCTTGGGTGTTTTTTCGAGTTGTGATTTCATATCGTCAATAGCCGATTTCATACTTTTTACCGCGTCTTTAAATATCCACGCCGCAATAATTATTACAGGCAACAGTATACAGGCAATAAAGCCGAAATCACCTGTTAAAAACCTTATAATCTCCGACATTTTACTATCATCTCCCGTATATTTTATAACACGGCCAATCAGTTGCTTCTCAGATACAAAACTTGCATCTGCTGTCGGGTTTGCATCACCCTTTGTCTGAAGCATCACACTGCCGTCAGGATTTGTAAATACATTAATAACACGGTGTGTTATTGTAGCGTGACCCAATGTTTTGTCGTTTGTACGAAAACAAATTATATCATTTGTCTTTATGGTGGAAATGTTTTGTTTTTTTGAGATAATCATAGCGCCCTTGGCTATAGTAGGTTCCATACTGCCTGTCACCACGCGGAAAACACTAAAACCGCCTACAGATACATATCCTTTTGAAAGGCTCTGGAGTGTAAAAAACATACATCCCGCAATTGCCACTATTAGCAAAAGCGTTGTAAAGCCCGAAATCATACGGATTTTTGCCTTTTTATTTGTCAAAATTAAAAACCTTTCGTTTTAGTTTGTACTTGCTGCCAACTCCAGATTTATAAGCAACTTACCGCCTGCCGAAGCCATCGCACAGTCGATATCCTGTCCTTCTATCCACACAAACATACGAATGCGTTGCGGAACGTTTTTTTCAAGTTCTGTAATTATAATATCGTCTGTTGCTCCCGCTGTTTCAAGCGTTGACAAATCTTTTACCAGTCCGTCTTCATCGGTTTTTGCCGAAAGACCCGATGCACTTTTTATAAAGTCACCTTTTTTTATATACGGTGTGCATTGATAGCCGAGATAGCCGTTATAAAAACCGTTTGACAGTTCTTTTTGCTCCAATGCACCCGTCACACTGTAAAGATAAGTTCCGAACATCTGCTCAATAAGAGTTTGTGTATCGGTTGCTGCAACCCACTGCGTTGTTTTCTGCACTGTTGTGTGTGCGCTTACATCAACGGGTTCGGGGGTGCCTGTCATCATTGCCGAAATCGGCTTTGTTGCAGCATACTCGCCGTTATGGCAAAGAACATAACTGAATCCGTCACGCGCAAGAGTTGACGCACCCTCATCACTGTGTAGATCGCCGTTTGGCTCATATATTGTAAATACTGCAGGATAACTGTTGGGAGTGTCATCTTTTTTCTGATAAACACCCTTCAGTCTGCGATAGTTATCGTTATAGTTTGATGTGTTTATATAGTTATTCATCGAGAGGTCGGTAACAGTCTGCGTATTTGCTAAAAGTCCGACACGTGTGCAACCTGCCAGAAGTTGTGTACTCATATCCAGAGCATATCCATCGCCGCTTTCTTGCGGTTGCGGAAGGCTTAAAACATAACTGCCGCCCTCGCCCTCGCCGACCGATACACGAAGACTTGCATAAGCGGGTGATACCACCCAGAAATCAAGACAGGCATAGCCACCCTGTACCGCATTATCAGCAGGAAGTTCTGACATATTTGAATACTGCAGAGAACTGTCACAAATATAACCGCTCTCGCTGTCACTTGACGGAAAATACCAATACACTCCGTCAGATGTTGATGTGGGTGCAAGTTTTATCGACGAGTTAAGGTATTCATAACCGTTCTCGGTCGAAAAATTTATAGAATCCGAAAACTCACCCGGATAATGTATCTGCTGTCCGTCAACAGTCGTTGTAACATCGGGAGCTACCATAATTGTATTGGAGCCGCCGAGTTTAACCTGCAGTCCCGAAAGTTCGGGAGACGTTGACATACTAAGCCACGCGTAAGATACCGAAACCACCGATACAAGCGCGATAACGGTAAGCACTGCAAGACTTATAAGTTTTATTGTGGTGTTTTTCATCAAAAATTACCTTTTTTGACTGCGACGGTCTTCAAGTTGCTGTTTCATCACCAACTGCATAGCGTTATATTCGTCGCGTTCGAGTTTCTGACTTGCGAGATCCTCTTCAAAACCGTCAAGCATATCAATAATAAATTCAAGAGCTATCTTATCCTCTTTGATTTGCTGCTCAAGTTTTTGTTTTGCAAGACGCTCCTGCTCACGCTGAGCGCGTTCCCTCTGCTCCTGCTCTTGTATCAGGCGCAGTTCCTCACGTTTTTCACGTGCGATACGACGCGACTCCAACTGTTCGACAGCATCTTCATAATCCGAAAATACCGCGGGTTTTATCTTTTTGAGTTCATTCTGACGCTGTTCAACAAAGTCCTCAAGATAATTCTTGAATTTATCGAGTTCTTTACCGATAACTGTTGCATAGCGTCGGTCGAGGTTTTGCTGTTTTAGTTTTTCAACACGCTGACGTTCTTTTTCGGCTTCTTTTTCACGTGCAATACGTTCTTTTTCAGCCTCTTTTTCAAGACGCAGTCTTTCTTTTTCAGCCTCTTTTTCAAGGCGTACTTTTTCTTTTTGTTCTTTTCTTAGTTTTTCTTGTTCTTCAACGAGTCTGCGGCGCTCCAGTTCTTCCTCACGCATAAGCTGTTCTTTGGTGAGTTGCTCTATAAGCACCTTGCGGATTTCAATGTCGGGGAGATCATAGTCCTCGGTGAGTTCTTCGACAATCTCGCGGATAAACTTGGGTTTGAGTGTTTTCTTTTTCTGTTTCGTCGGTGTCGGAACTCTGCGTTCTTCCTCGGCATCCATATGATTTTTAAGCACAATGTACTGATACATTATGTTATTGAATATATCTGCCTGTAACTGCTCGGTGATTTTTGGGTTTTGCTCGGTAACGTTTATTGCATAACCAATATCGTCATACGCTTTCAAAAATTCCCAAAGCGAGACAATAGCCTTGTAATCGGGGTTCTTTTTAAGCACGTTTGTTTTTGTAATTGTACCTTTTACACGCGGAAGACGTGCCATTTTCTGAGCAAACGGTGTATTAAGGAACATTGTAAGAACACGATAAATTTTTGCAACCAGTGCAAGAATATCACCATTTTGCTCATCTGCATCGAGAATACTTTGTTTTTGCTTTATGTGTAAAAAACTGTCAAAATGAATAGTTTCACTCGCACTGTCAAGGTCAGATTCAAGCTTGAGTTTTGCGCCGTACTCGTCACCAATCACCTCAAAAAGTGCGTCGTAACGTATTCTTACAAAGTGATGTGCCGATTCAAGCACAGTATAAACAAACCTGTTTTCGTAAATATCAGCCGAATCGTCTCTGAGTTTTTGCTGAAGATGATTTGGCTTTACCTCACCCGTATGCGCATCGTATTCGTTAACAAACTGTGCGTGTTGTGCAAGATGGCGCACAACATCGGGTCCTCCGCGCTTTGCATGGGCGACGTTTACAATAATGTCTTCTTCTTTAATTGTGTTTCGCGGGTTTGAAATAATTCTCTGAAAAGCCTCAAGAGAATCGTTTATTTTGTCAACCCACACGGGATCGATTATTTTTTCCTGCCGTACGTTCGAGAATTCAATGTGGTTTTCGGCACGGCTGATGGTATCCATGAAAAATTCATAAAACTCAGTGCTTGCCAATGTACGCACAACACTTCGCGCATATTTCTGGTATATTGCATCAATCGTTGCACTCTTTTTTTGTTGTGCCATAGCAAACTCCTTTCATTAGTTTGAATTTTTCTTGAGATCATCTATATACTGTTTACAGATTTTCATTGTGTTTTTGCCAAAGGTCTTATCAAGGAAAGTTGAAAATCTTGTAAGTTCGTCACGCATAAAGCCAAGGCTTAGTGATTCAAACTTACGAAGTACCTTTTTGGCAACGATAAAGTCAACGGCATCAATCTCGGTTCCGCCACATGCAATAAGGCAGGGAACGAAGTCACGGATCTGCTTCATAACACGGTTACCAAACGCAAGACGGAAGTTCTTTATGAGATACTCGTTTACTTTTTCAAGTTTATTGGCAATTTCATCCGAAAGCGGATATTTTTCCTTAGCCTCGTCAAACATCGCATTAATATGGTCAGTGCTGATGCTCACAGGCGGTGTATCTTCAAATTCAAAGACTTCTGCTCGGCTGTCGAGGTCAATCGGGATTGCACGGTCATAAACCTTATCGGCAACAGCAAATGTCGAGTCGTCGTTGTTGATTGTACCGACAAACCAGATATTATTACTTATTTTCAGTTTACCGCCGTCTATAAGACAAGGGTCGTTGTCCCACATCGCAGTAACGATGTCGATATTCCACTCGCTCTCAAGCGGCATTTCAAGAATTGACAAAATCTCGGCAAAATAATATTCAACACGCGCAATGTTCATCTCATCAAGAATGACTATGTGCGGGTCGCGATAGAAATTCGCCTCGTAAATCGCCGACAAAAAGTCGGTCTCAGCATAGGTTTTTGTAAAGTCGTTAAAGTAACCGTAAAGTTCGGTACGCTCACGCCACGAAGGCTGAACAGACACAACCGTGGTATCTTTATCGACAAATTTACCAAAGGCATAGGCAAGAGAGGTTTTACCTGTACCCGAAATACCTTGCAAAATAACAATTCTCGATGTACCGAGAGATGCAATAAAATATCTTATAAGGTCAATATCATAGTAAAGTCCAAGACGCGATGCCGCAAACATTCTGAACTTGTCACAAATCTGTTCCAATGTGATTTCAGAATCATACTGAGGCACTGTATACTCGGTTTTATAGTAGTTATCAATTGATGTAAGCCTGAAAAATCGGCTTGTTGCAGGGTCGACAGGGGGTGAATCAAAGGTGTTGCGGTTTTTGTTAATTTGCCCGTCACCATCTGTCTGGTCATCTTCAAGGTCGATTTCGTCGGGAGATACCCCGAGTTCAGCCACCTTCATCGAAAGCAACTTGTCTTTTTCATAGTTGGCACGGATAAGATCACGCTGGAGGTTTTTAACCTGACGCACAACCTCGTCATACTTTTTAACAGGCACTCTGAATCTGAAAATGTGTCTGAAAAGTTTTACCAAAAACACGATAAGTGTCATCGCAAGTGCCAAAAGGATTATGTGCGTTATTAAAAGCAAAATCCAGTCGGGTGTGCCAAAATCGGCAGAATGGGATTTTATTAGTTTCATTCGCATCGGGAAGTTGAAAAGGAAGTTAAGAAATTTCCCAACCGACAAAATAATCTCCCAGAATGCCTGAAAGACACGTCCTACGTCTTCATAAAAATATCTAAAAAAGTTGTCTAACACGACAGTTCACCTCAAGAGGATTGTTATTGGTTGTCCTCGGTTTTGTTATCCTCGTCTTTGTTGTCCTGTGCCATCTGGCTCTCAAGCATTTCCTGACGGATTTTTTCGCGGAGTTCAGCCTCAAGGCGTTCGCGTTCCTGCTGTTTTAATTCTTGCTCACGGCGGCGCTCTTCTTCAATAAGATCCTCGGTGCGACCGCGCTCCTGCTCAAACTTAATGCGGCTCTTAACGTTCTGATACTCAAAGAGAACGCGGAAGAACTGAATAAGCTGATAAATAAGGAATATAATAACAGGAATTACAACAACAATCAAAAATCCTGTGCTTGTCTGCAGATAATCAAAAGCCTTGCCGACGCCGGGTATACGCATAGCATATTTACCAACGATTTCCGACTCGTGCACGGTAAGTGTATCGACAGTAGAGTTGTTATCACCCTTTGTGGCAAAGATAAGATAGCCGCTGCCGTCATAAATCTCTACAATACGGTGAGTATTGAGTACGCGTTCGCCGTCAATAACCGTCCAGTATGTAATGATATCCTCTTTTTTGAGGGTTGCGGGATCCTTGACTGCAGTATCAATAACAAGGTCGCCCGGTAAGAGTGTGTCATACATTGAATCGGTCTGGATAGAAAACAGACGCAGTCCAAGAATGCTCGGAACACCGCTTCCCGATGTTGAAACATACGAAACGTATGTTGCCATAACGGCAAGTACAATTGCCAGAATCAAAAACACATTGATGATTGTGCTTACAACCTTGTTTGTTTTTGATTTTTGTGGTGTTCCCTCGTCATTTGCGGGAGTGTTTGTAACCATTTGTTCGTTCATATTTTACCTCTCCTTTTTTAAGTTGGGGTTGTCGCTTAATTTATTGTATCGGCACAAGGCCTGAACCGCTCTGTGCAGTTGCGTCAAACTGCAGGTTTGCAAAAATTTTTGCACTCTGCATTGCGTTCACACAGTCAACGTCCATTCCTTCAAGCCAGATATATACATCGATTTTCACCTTTTCGGTAGGTTCAAGATCAAATAACTCGGGAGTTTTGTTAAACTCACCCGCCGTTCTTATAACAACTCCGTGTTCGACGGGATAACTTTCCTGCCAACTCGTTGTTGTCTGAGTTATAAGTCGGTATTCAGGAACGAGCGGTCCGCCGTCGAGTGCAGAGGTCGGCTCGTAACCGGTACTACCGTCAACGTGTGTGTCGGCATTGGGTTCGTACACAAAAAATTCGCCGTCGTCCTGCTCAAAAAGATTTTCATCGAGTTTTGTAATTTTAAGACCGACGCGCACAGCATTCTGTGCACCTGCTCCGCCGTCTGCGTGAGTTTTTGTATCATCTTGCCACTCGGGTTTTCCAATAAGATACGTTCCCGCGCTTGAAGTCTGGTCTGCCGAGGTGACCGCGGGAGCAAGTGATACGTTCACTTTTTCGTGCGTTCTTCCGTAAAAGGTGAACTTTACATAGTGACCGTCTCTGCCGTTCGCATCCATATCATCGTTGAGTTTTTGTCCGATATCGGTTATGCGGCCGTCGAAACCGTATCTTGCGGTATAAAAACTTCGTTCGGCATCCGACCAGGTGACAGGAGTCAGCATTGTATCGTTATCAATCGCGTCAATAAACGCGAGTTGTTTGCTCCACTCGTCATCAGGCGTGTCAGGTTGCCACGAAAGTTCAAAACCGGGGTTTGCGTTTATGGTCATCTCCATATCACTGACTTTTGGGGTTCGGCTGATGTTAAACCACGTATAAGTTGCAACTGTACAGAGGGGTATTAATATTAACAGCGAAAGCAAAAGCATAATGAGCAGTGTTTTTCGCTTGTTTTTTTGTCCATTGGGTGTTTGCCTTGGACGCATTGCAATCTTTCCTTTCATAAAGTCACTGATATAAAGATAACAACCTCAGTATTTTAGAAAATGTCGGTTTTCCCACCCGTCTTTATGACGGGCGGGAAACCGTATAATTTAAAAACGTTTGATTTTTAAATTAATTATTGAGCCTCTGTAACTGTGTTCTTAAGAGCGTTGTTATCCATAGGTTTGAGTGATGCGCTGCTTGAGAACTGGAGGTTGAGTTTACCGTCAAGGTTCTCAACAACACCAACGTTGCTGTTGTCGATAACGTCACCGTCAAGATATACAAGTGCTGTTACTCTCTTGGGTAAGTTTGCTGTAAGAGCACAGATTGATGCATCTTCTTTGTCGGTGAGGTTTGTAATCTGACCGTTTGCAGCGATGTCAAAGTTCTGGAGTTTGAGGGGGAGAACATACTGATCGCCCGATGATTTAGCGTTTGCTGTATCAAGTGTTGCAACTGCAAGAATCTTTGTGTTTGCAAGTGAACTATCATAGAATACAACTCTGATACCGTTTGCAAGACCGTTGATTTTTGCAGGATCGTACTCGCCGCCTACAGTGAATGACATATTGCTGCCGCCGCCCATAAGTTCAGCGTTATCATTGCCTGCATAGATACGGTTTGCAGCCTCTGTCTGAAGCTGTAAAGATGACTCTGTAGCGTTTGTTCTGAAGAGCATATCTACAGTGTAACCGAATGTATCTGTAAGTGCTTTTGCAACAGTAGGATCTGTAACTGATGGAGGTGTTGAACCTTTAAGAAGTTCGAACATAACACCAAGGCTACCCTTATCTGTTGCATCTGTTGTGTTATATACGTTTACAGGGAAGGGTTTACCGCCGAGTTTAATACCTTCAACTTTGAAGTTTTCGGGGAAAGTGATGTTTGTGTTGTAATCACCTGCGAGTTCAGCGATATTTGAGAAAACGCCGCTGCCTGATGCAAATGAGAAGTTAACACCGCCTGCAAAAACAGCATCTCCGAGTTGCTCCATAGCACCGCCGTCTACACCGCCTGCTGCTTTGTCAGCAAGGATTTCGTCGATAGTGAAATCACAAATCAAAATACCGTCTTTGTTAAGAAGTGCGCCAACTGCTGATGAGATTTCTGACCATAAGTATGTACTATCTTCAGCTGCTTTTTCAAGTGCTTCTTCTGCATCGTCAAGAAGAGTGTAGATAGCTTCGTGATCAGCTACAAGGTCTGTAATTTCTGAAGGAAGATCCGCCAATGCTCCGGCTTCGCCTGCAATTGTGTCGAGGTTAGCAATAAGCTGCTGGATTGTGTAAGAATCATCTTTTGCAGTATCAATAACAGTATCCCAACCTGCATCAGTAAGATCCTGATAGCATGTGATTGAGAGAAGTGCTGCTGATTTTAATGATTTACCAATGTTATCATTTGCAGCTCTGAGTTTTACAATAAGTTTTGTAAGAGATTCGATTTTTTCTGCATCAACTGATTCAGTACCTGTTGCATCTTTGTAATCAAGAGCAAGACCAGCAAGGTCACCTGCATAAAGCGAGATTGCGCCTTTTGCTTCTGCCTGTGCTGAATTTCTGTAGCTATCGATTGCGTTTTTGTAGTTAGATGCAGCAAACTGACGAGCTGACATTTCTGATACTGAACCGATTGCGTTTACACCTGCAAAATTGATAGTATCAAAAGTTTCAAAACCGTTACCTGCGTTGTTAACTGTACCGAGTTTTGTGTTACCGCTGAGTTCCGAAACACGACCGTCTGTGCCATAAAGCGCAAACTGTAAGGGCGAACCTGCATTGAGTGCTTCTTTGCTTGTAGCGTTAAGACGTGTAGGATACAGTTTTACTGCGTCAAGACCGTAGCCTGTTGAAAGGTCAACAAGGTTACCCCATGTTACGTTAGCTGCTTTAACATCTTGGGCTGCCATTGAGTCGCCTTCATTTGCTCCGGGTGTTACACCCTGATATACGGTGTCATACTTACCAAGAGCGATTTCGAGGTTACCGTTAGCACCAACAGTTGTTGTGATGCCCTTAACCTCGGGTGCTGTAGACAGTGTAAACCATGCGTATGTTGATGATACAGTCATAATAACTGCAACCAAGAGCATAGCGATTGCTGCCAACAGTTTTTTGCGAATAGATTGCATTTCATTTGAATGTTGCTTTTTCATCGCTGTTACCTCTTTCTTTTTTTTATATTTTTCTCTTTTTTCGTTATTTAACAAAAAAGGAGCAAAAAGCATAATATTTTGGTTAGTCAATCAGTTCAAAGTCCATATGCATACCGATGTGACCGCCGATAAGTTCGTTTGTGCAGTCAGGGTCGTCGCCCTCCAGCCACAGCACAACGGTATATTTGTGAACTTCGTCTTGTTCGACCTCTGTTTTAATTTTACTCACAACTGTTTCGCTATCCTTGAAGAAATATGGGATTATGCGGTAATAGTTGCGGATTTGAGTTTGTCTTACAATTTCGTATTGGTTTTTTAAAAGACCCGCATCAGCAAACGGAACCTCGGTATAACCGTAGCGGTCATTATCTTTAGCGGGAAGACATTCAGCCTCACCCGTTTTTTCGTTTGCCTTTGCATAAAACGCGGGAACGCCGTCTTCAAACAGCATCACCCATATTGCCCGTGACGAGCCAAGGCTCTCGGAGTTGATTTTTATATCAAACGAATAATCTGCCGTTCCCTCGCCGCGTTTTGCAATATAGAATGTGTGTGCAAAATAGTTTGTGCCGTTATGCGAACCGTTGATATAATCGATATCCTTTGGTAAATCGGATATAGAAATACACGGTGCATCCTCGACTGGCACACCATAAAGACGCGAGGTTGGGTTTGCAAAATCGGGCGTTTCACAAAGTTCAAAGCCTTTGCTGACCAACTCGTTTGTGAGGTTTATGGTAAAGTGTCCGCGCATTTGGGTTACAAGCGATGCGCCGTAGAGCGCCGCCATTGTTAGAAGTGCCGCGCCGAGCAGTCCCCACAGTGCCCCGTGGTGCCACAGCCAAAGCCACAGTAACAAAAATCTGCCTTTGTCAAAATATAGTCCAAGTGACGAGGCAGTTACCTCAAATTCATGGCGCGAATAAACTTTGCGTTGTTTCATCTCGCGCTTAAGTTTTTTTCTGCCTTTGCGGATTTCTTTTATTTCACCGTGGGTAAGTCTTATGCCTCCGCGGTATTTTCTAAAGACCTTTGGGTGTTTATGATGACTGCTCATACGAGTGCCTCTTGCTCTTTTGCAAGAGCATCAACAATAAGTGTCTGTTCGTCAACCGCGAGTGCGTGTTCGTCACCGCTTATTGCCGCAACACCGCTCTTTTCAAGCCAGTCGCGATATTTGGAGTCGGGACAGTTTGCAAAGACCGTAATTCCCTTGTCGGTGAGTGCGCGGATATCCGACTGATACTCGGGCTTTTGGCTATATTCTGCCGAAAGGCGAACAAAGTTGAAGCCGAGTTCTTTAAGTCGTTGTGCCAAGATTACATCGGGATGATAATCGTCAATCACGAGTTCAATGCCGTATTTTAAATATCTGCAAATCACTTCAAGTTCGCCTTTATTGGCATCAACCACCGTTTTTTCGGGGATTGTGAGCAAAAGACGCGAACGGTCAATCGGTTGTTTATCAAACATCTGTTCAAAGCGTTTCAAGTGGTTTTGCTTTGTAAAAAACTGCGGGAACATCTGCAAAATAAGGTATTTAGCATCGAGTTTGCAGTTTTGCATACGAAGGAGCGTATCCGCCGCCTCGTACAAAAGATAAAAGCTGACATCCTCCACAAGACCTGTGCGTTCAAGTCGGGGTGCGACCTGTGCCGCGGTCTCTTTTTCGCCGTTTACCAAAAACCAGGGGTATGCCTCAAAAGCCTTAAAGTCAAGGTTTTTATACTCAAGACCCATCGGTCTGTTTTTGGTTTTTTTAACAAGCGGGATTGTGCGGGGGAGTTTTTGTGTATATTGAATGAATTTGTTAAAGTCGGTTTGCAGTTTTGATTTTGCCTGTGCAAATATCTCACAAAGCATCGGGTCGAATGCCTTACCGCTTTGTTGCATTATCTGCTCACAAGCGTCCGCGAACGGTGTCTCGGACTTTGTTTGCGAAGCAAAGATGTCAAACATCCTTGCCATACCGACAATTTGAGCAATCGGGCTGATTTTAGTGCCCGAAATGCCGTTTGGATAGCCTGTGCCATCGTAACGCTCGGCGTGTTCAGAGCAACTCTCGCGTATCATAAGCCATGGAATATTTGTCGTGGGAACTTCGGCATCGCTGTCAAAGTTCTTTTTATCCTGTAAACAGGCAACAAGTCGTCTGCCCTCGGTTGTATACTTGCGGTAAAGAGCAAGTTCTTCCGCACTGAAATCGGGGCTTTGCACCTGATATTCGGGCAGGGCAAGAGCCTTGCCAAGCTGATGATACATTCCGCATTTATATGCAAGTTCCGAAAAGGTTGTTTGCATACGGTCTGCACCGCCAAAGGATGTTTTTCCAAAGTCGGTTGCACATGCCTGCATATAAAGCGTTTTTGTGTATGTTGCAACGCGTACCGATTGCTGACGCATGGCAGGGACAAGGCCTCTGAAGGCCTCCTCCCACGTGCTATAGGTTATGCGTTTTTCATTTTGCGCTGTCACAACTGTTTTCCTCTGTTATTCTTAGTCCTCGTCGATATTGTAATCAACAAGAGGTGTGTCGTCCTGGAGGTTCTTTCTGCGCATATAGAAATAGTAGCCGATAAGACCGCCGAGACCAAGGTTAATAATAAAGCTTACAATAAGAAGGATTATTAAAAGTTTGTGGAATGCGATGTTACAGAAAGGTGATGTGGGGTTAACCTCAACAGGTTTTTCGACCTCTACAATTTCGCCTTTGCCGAGTTCATCGATTTTTGATTTGTATGCATTGAGTGCTGATTCAAGTGCTGCTTTTGCTGCTGCAATCTTTTCAGCGTCACCGCTCTTTATAGCTTCCTCTGCTGCTGCAATAGCGTCTTCAACTGCTTTTTTAAGTACGCCGAGTTCGTCCTGTTCAACAAACTGAGTTGCAGACTCTAAAAGTGTGTTGAGTTCGGCAGCATTTACGCGAACAAGTGATGCAATTGCGTTTTTGAGAGCAGTTGCGGCGTTGTTGATTTCATTTTGTGTTTTTGCGTTTTTAGCAGCGTTTGCTCTTGTGAGAGCTGTTTGCATTGCTGTCCATGATTCTGCAGTATAATCTGCCTGTGTAAGACCGCCTGCTATATTAATTTGTCTGTAAAGTGCGCTATAGTCAAGTTTGCCGTTATTTTTGTTTGTTGTAGTGCCACCGGGAGTTGTTGTAGTGCCACCGGGGGTTGTTGTTGTACCGCCCGGGGTTGTTGTAGTGCCACCGGGGGTTGTTGTTGTACCGCCGGGAGTTGTTGACGGCTGTTGTGTTGTGGGTTTATTCTGCTGAGGTTTGTCTGTAGGTTTGTTTTCCTGAGGTTTATCTGCAGGTTTGTTTTCCTGAGGTTTATCTGTAGGTTTGCTGTCATCGGGTTTTGGCTGTGTTTTTTCAACAACTTCTACAGTAACGGTTTTTGTAAGACCGTCGGGACCTTCAAGAGTTGTGTTGTTGTCAACGCGTAAATAGTCGGCAAATGATACCACACATTTGCTGCCTACAGTTGCGTTGTCACTTATTTTAGCAGTGAGTGCAACTGTACACTCTACCTTTTCGGCACTGCTGAGAATAAAGCTGTTTTCACGGATCTGACCGTAAGCTGAATTGCCGGGTGTAAGTGACGAGAACAATGCGCGGTTGCTGTATGTAATCGAACCGCTTATACCGTAGCAATTGCTTTCTGTTAATGTGATAGTTACAATTTCGCCTGCAGTTGCTTTGATTGTCTGCGCAGCGGGTGTGGAGGCGTTAGCCCCCACAAACACGCTGAGTGTCATGCACAACAATACCGCTATTGCAAGTGTAGAAATTATCTTATTGAATTTTTTCATTGATACTCTCTCCTCTACCTAACGGTTATTTTGTCAATGAAACGTACTGTTTCGTTGACCATAACAAGAATTTAGTTTCACACGCAACTGCATCACGTGCATTTATTTTACCGTCAAAGTTCATATCTGCCGCAGTTGAGTCGGGCTGTTCAAGTGTGAGATCGCCTACGAATGAAAGTTTCATAAGAACAAGGTCACGAGCATTGAGTTTACCGTCGCAGTTAGAGTCGCCCATAACTATAATATTGTATGTTACGCTTGTTTGTGCGCCGTCGGCATTTGCTGCCCATACGGTCACCTTGTCACCTGTGCAAACAAGGTCTTTTGCACCGCGCTGTACGCTGCCGTCACGATTTGTTATTGTCTGCTTTGTTGTTGTTGCGTTATCAATCTTGAAGTTAACTGCCACAAATTCTTCTACAGTAAATCCTGTGGGAGCA
The DNA here is from genome assembly GCA_045612565.1 of Eubacteriales bacterium. Classification (GTDB taxonomy): domain Bacteria; phylum Bacillota; class Clostridia; order Oscillospirales; family QAKW01; genus RGIG9041. Next base: position 23,088 of record JAZKZG010000078.1, on the reverse strand, counting down.
ACGTCGAGATATACATATTTGTTGGTAGCATCAACCTTTGCACCGCGTACGGTACCCTGTGCATCAACTTTTACTGTGGGAACGTTGATATAGGGGAGTTTTGCTGTAACTTTCTGTGCTACAAGCACTTTGTTACAAACTTCACAGTGTGAACCTTCTGTAAGACCTGTTTTGTCTTTTGTTGCAGCCACTGCTTTATCAACTACAGGCTTATGGTCAACTACTGCAATGTCTTGCTGTGCCACAAATACCTTACCGCAATCTTCACAATGTGAGCCTTCTGTAAGACCGCTCATTGTACATGTAGGTACTCTTGCGGGGTCTGTTACTTTGTTGTGTTCTTTCATCGGTACTTCTGTTTGTGCAACAAATACCTTATCACAAGTTTTACAGTGTGAACCCTCTGTAAGACCTTTGCTTGTGCAGGTTGCTTCAACAGCAGCGTCTATTACTTTATTGTGCTCTTTCATAGGTATTTCTGTCTGTGCAACAAATACCTCGCCACATGCTGAACAATGTGAACCTTCGGTGATACCTGTGCTTGTACAGGTTGCCTCAATACCTCTGTCAGTTACTGTGATATGAGGTTTCTTTGCAACTTCGTTCTGTTCTACAATAACTTTGTCACAGATTGCACAGTGTGAACCTTCTGTAAGACCTGTCTTTGTACAGGTTGCTTCTACTGCTTTATCAACTACAACCTTATGGTCGAGCATATCTACAACTTGTTGTGCAATAATTACTTTGTCACAGAATTTACAATGTGAGCCGGCTGTGAGACCTGTCTTTGTACATGTAGGTTCAACCGCTTTATCGATTACTGCCACGTGGTCAATCATATCTGTTACTTGCTGTGCAACAAGTACCTTGTCACAGAACTTACAGTTTGAACCTTCTGTAAGACCTGTTGTTGTACATGTAGCCTCAACAGCGGGAACAACGATGCCTTTATGATCCGAAACAGGTGTTTCTTGCTGTGCAACAAGCACCTTGTCGCAGAATTTACAATGTGAGCCTTCTGTGAGACCTGTCTTTGTACAAGTAGCCTCAACTGCAGGGTCAACAACAGGTGTGTGATCTGCAAAAGGAGTAACTATCTGTTCTTCAAGCACCTTATCACAGATTGCACAGTGTGAGCCTTCTGTGAGACCTGTCTTTGTACATGTAGCCTCAACTGCAGGATCAATTACAACTTTGTGGTCGAGTTTTGCAATAATTTCTTGTTTTACAAATACGTGGTCACAATCGGGGCAGTATGCACCGGCTGTGAGACCTGTGCTGTCACATGTGGGAGCTGTACCCTGAACAACAGCAACTGTGTGTCCCTTTGCGGGGATTTCTGTACCTTCATTAATTACAACACCGCAGACAGAACATACAGTCTTGCCTGAGTATCCATGCTCGGTACATGTAGCATCTGAGTTTGCATCAACGGGTTTGTGATCCGCGGGAATTACACGTTGTGCTTCAAGAATTTCATTACATTCTGTACACTTGAGACCATCTGTAAGACCGTCTTCGGTACAGGTTGCTTCTTTTCCGGGGATGATTTCGGTTGTTCCGCTGTGGTTTTTAGCGGGAACGATGTTTGTTTTGTAACTGTCTTGGCAGTTTGAGCATGTATGGAGTGTGTAACCCTCTGTTGTACATGTAGCTTCAACTACAGTTTCAACATAGTTATGACCTAAGCGGTCAACTTTTTGAGGCTGTTTGCCATCCTGATACTTGTGACAGTGTTTACACCATACACCTGCAGTGCTACCGTCAGTATCACAAGTGGGATCTACAGCGGGGATATCTACCCATTCATGCTGTTCGCCAACGAGTGCAAATACATATTTGCCTTCTTGCTCTGTGCGTTCGATTTCTGAGCAGAAAATTGTTTCGTCAAAGTCAACGTATGATGAAATGTCGCTGTCGATTGTAAGTTTTGTATAAGTGTTATCAAACCAGAGTTTGTAGCCTCCGAAGTTGATGTTCTGTCCATTTACAACACTGAATTCAACTGCGGGTAATGTAACGTCTTTTGAAAGTACAACCGGAGCGTTTACGTATACTGTGCTGCCTGCTGTTACACTTTCGAGTGCAGCTGCGATGTCATCAGTATTCATTGTGATAACGCCGTCTTTATTTTTAACGGTGATGTCTTTTGATTCTGTAAAGAGTTTGAGTACCAAACTTACACAAGCATCTTTGCCGTTTTCGTAGTCGTATGCGTATGTGCCGTATTCGCCGCTTACTTTGAATGCACCAAGTTTTGCGTCATTGCCGTGTTTCTTAGAAAATTCAAGAACTGTACCTGCAACTTTACGTGCAATTGCATAAAGCGATTCGAGTTCAACTGCATCGGCTGCTTTTAAGCCAAGAGAGTTGAGAATGTTTGCAAATGACTTATTACGTGTAGCTTTAAGAGCAATAATTGTCTGTGCAACTGTTAATTTTTCAAGTGATGTTTTAAGACCGTTTATATCGTTGTTTGTCTGATAGTTCTTGATTGCGTTCACAAGTTCTGTCTTGTATTTGCCGCCAATACCGTCTGCAACGATTGCCGCAATAATTACGGGGTAGTTAACGTCGTTTGTGAGGTCTACCTCAACGTTAGCAGAAGCAGAGCCTTTAACATCAAATGATTTGTTTGCGTATTTGATTGAATCAATATTGATATCAATATCTTCGATAGTGCTGATAGCATCAAGTTCGCGAAGAATTTCGCTCATTTTTGCTCTCTTATCAGCGTCAACCTCGTTTGCAACGTATACATTGAGGTTTGTAATCTGTTTATCCTGACCTGCTTTTACATTAAGCGAGAGGAAGCTGTTTTTGCCTTTGCCCTCAACTGTCATATAAGGCTCAAAAGCATAGTTTGTAATCGAGTATTCAGCAACTGCTGTTTTGTTATCAATAGCCTGTGCAATTGCTTCAAAATCAGTAACGTCTTGCATAAACTTAGTTGCAAAGTTTGAGCAACCTTCAGTGTCTATACCATCAAGTACCTGATCGATAAGTGATGAAAGATTATCAAGTGCATCTGTTACGTTGAGAAGATCCAATTTGTAAAGAACATCTGAATCAACTGTGAACTGTGAACACTTGTAATAGTTCATAAGAAGTTTGAATACGATATCAGTCGCCATTATCTTAGCAGCAGGTCTGTCAAGTGACAAATACTCTGTGCCGAGATATACATTGAGGTCTTCGCCGTCTTTTTCGATTGAATAGCAACCGTTTGTTACAACATTGTTTTCAATGTAGTAACCTGTATCAATAAACTGCTCAGCTGAGCTTGAGAACTTACCGCTTCCGAGTTTGAATGTGCCGCCGTTTGCGATAAGATCACCTGTTACGCTACCGTAACCCGCTGTGTTAAGAGTGCTGTCAACAATTGTGGTTGTTGCCTTTGAGGTAATATCGCCGTTTATTGAGTAACCGTTAAGGTTGATAATAACATCTTTGTTTACTGTGATGTCGCTGTGTACATCTGAGAGCATAACAACGATTGCACCCTCTGAAAGATGAGCAATTTCAGATGCAACATTGCGTGTGAGATGATATTTCTTTGCAAAGTCAATAGCTTCATCCTTGCCGCCCATAATACCGCCAAGGTTTTCTTTGGGGTTTGAAATGGTGTCTTCAACATTGATATCAAGTATGAGTGCCTGATATTCAACATCACGGTTTTTGAGGTTGAAGTTTACAGCAAGTTCAAGACCTGTGTCTACTTCTGCAACCATATTTGAATATTCTGCAGCAGCAGGTTTCTTGTTAAAGAGAACATCGAGTGCATCGTATTTGAACATACCCGAGTATGCACCGCCAACTGATGAACCGGTAATCTCTGTGCTGTCAAAGAGATGGTCAAGTCCGTTATAAAGGAAGTCGAACAACGCTTTGTTAGCTTCCGAATCGTAACCACTTATATACTTATAAAGACCAGCTTTTTCAACTGTGTTAATAAATGTATCTGCTACAACGCCATCTGCGTTAAACATCGGAGCGATAAGACCGTGGCAGTATTCAACGATCTGTGCAAGGTCGTATGACTGGATTGTTTCAAAATCAATCTCGCCTACAGCAAGAAGTGCTGATACAAAGTATGCATAAACGCTATCGGGAAGATTGAGTGTCATATTAACAGCACCGTCTTTGCAAGTGAGGTCAATAAACGGAGCAATCTGTTTTGCACCGAGTCTTGCTTTCTTAAGAAGGTCCGCTTGTGTGCCGTAATCCTGATATGTTACATAGAGCGGTACGCTTGTTGCGTTGTTAACGTTAACACCGTACTGCATTGATGTTTCAATAATCTTTGCACCGAGTTTGTTGAGGTTATCAACTGTAAATCCGTCAACAACTGTTACACCACCAAGTTTAAACTCTTTAAGTTTGCCGTTTTCATCGGTAATATCAAAGAGTGTATCGATGCCAAGTCCGCTGTTTGCTATCATATTAATAATAGACTGAACATAGAGCTTAACTTCGTTATCGCTGTTAAGACCAAAGAGCATATTGTTGTTAAGACCAACATATGAGAGGTTTTTAACAATCGAAACGAGTTCACTTGCAAGTGCGTTTGCGCTAAGAGTTGTGTCTGTTGATGTTACACGAAGAACAATTGAAAGATTTCCGTTATTATCTTCGAAAGGAACAAATGTTGCGCCGTCAAAACCTGCATTTTTAAATGCTTTGTTGAGGTCACCGATAAACTTAATGAAGTTATCTTTGTTAATATCAACAAGTTCACGGGTAATAACGAGTTCGCGGTCTGCGCCAAACAATGCGTCAATGTCAGCGATGTTTGTGCCGAGTGAATAGTTCTCGAGAGTGCCTGTGCCAACCTCTTGAGTTTTGTTTCCTACATTATATATATATTTAAAGCCGTTTACGCCTGTACCGGGAAGATTGATGGTGTATGCATCAAAAGCATAGATTGTCTGATCTGATTCGCCGTCAATTTTAACGGTGTATGATACAGGGCGAAGTGATGAAACGAAAGTAACATCACCTGTTACTTTAACGTCTTCTGCAGGAAGATCTTTATCAGCAACATAATACTGAGCGTTAGCGATCTGTGCAACAAGTGCGTTGTACATTTCTTCAAACTCAGCTACTTTAACAACTGTGTTCTTGGGAACAAAACGCTCTGTTTTGTATGAGCGAACAAAATTGTCATTTTTGTCAAGAACCTCAACTTCAACAGCGTATGACATCTGACCGGGTGCTGCTGCGGTTAATGTTTCCTCTAAAACGATTGTGCCCGAAACATTTTCGTGAGTTGAAGTTTCGCCCGATGCAGTTACTGCTGCAATCAGGTTGTCAACAAATGAACTGTTTGTGTTAACGAGTGCATTTACAGGGGGAACATTTGTCGATGCAAGTTGAGCCATAACAGCCTCAATCTTTTGTGACTGTGAAGCAAGTGCTGCCATCGAGTTGATGTATGCCTGTACTGCAGCATCTTTCCAAACGATAGGAAGATTTTTATTTACAAGGTTGATTTGTTTAATGATGTTTGCGGCATTCTGACCTTTATAGAGGTATGCAAGACCGCCGCTCTCACTCATATACTGTGTGAGATATTCGTAAAGGTATGTGTATGTTGTGTTTGAGTTGATACAAAGGCTTGTGAGTTCGTTAAGAGCAGCCTTTGCTGTGGCTGACATATTGGGAACAGCCGAACCTACTGTACCAAGAACAGTTGATGTAACTTGTTCGAGGTTTTTGTAGAAGTTGTTCTGTGTGCAAAGTGTATCAAGTGCGCCCTTCTGCATTCCTGCAGCTGCAACGAGTTCACTACCAACGTTTACAAATTTTGAAACAGTATCAGCACCGATTGTATCAATTGAAAGCTGATATGTAACATTAACATTAAGGAGCTGTCCGCCGTATGCAAAAGTAGCTTCGTATACATCACCGTTTTTAGCAAGTACAACGGGAGCGCCGTTACCTGTTGCATATACAGGAACAACGCTTACAGGTGTCCATACAGCTTCGCTGCCTACAATACCTGCTGTCATTGTTTTTGCAACAACTTTATAACCGTCGTCTGCATCTTCAACAGTTGCAAGAGCATCTTTATTTTCGGGTGTACGGTAGTATACTGTATCAGAATTAAATGCACCGGTGTTTAAGATTGCAAGTTCTTTTGCGCTGAGCTGCGAACCGGGTGTCTTGCTCATTGCAATAAGTTCTGCAACAGATTTAGCAATAAGTGCTTTACCTTCTTTGCGGCTTGCAGATATGTTCTTTGTGACTCTTACGATTGAGCTTTCGAGATACGAAACACCGTCAACCTCATAATCATACGATTTTGAGATATCGTCAGGACGGGGCAAACGCCAATTGTAACCGTAAGGAACAACTGTTTTATCTTCACCCGCTGCCTTGTATGTCTCTGTAATTGTGTACTGTTTGGGTGTGTACTCAATTGTATAAACTATATCGCAATCAAGAGCATCAAAGTCTGAAATTTCGTTTCCGTCTTTATCGGTAACGGTAACAGTTCTGTTATAGTTATCGGTATTGATGTTATAGTATGAGTCCCATCTGTCAAGAGCAGTATATTCAACATTTGTGATATCAATATGTTCAATAACTTTATCTGCCGGTGTGTTTTTATCGAGCGGGAATTCCGAACTCTCAACCTCAAGCGAAGCGAGGTCTGCCGAGTTAACTGTATTTTTGGGTACAACCGATGCTTTTACATCAACGTGTACCGAATACTGCTCAACAAGTGAACTGATTTCGGTTTCGGTTGCATAAAGTGAATCCTTAATTTCAAAATCGTCGTGTTCAAAAACGAGTAACTCGTCATAAATAGGATCGATAGCAGTTTTAACTACGCTGTCAAGTGCAAGATACTGCTCATCAGTGATATCGTCACGAACGAGTGTTTTGCCGATATAATCCCAAGTCTGATTTCTGTAGTTTTTAACTGTGTTAACAACCTGGCTGAGTTTGATACCGCCGTTTGCTCCGGTTACGATTTCGCGGATGTCGGCAGCTTTTTCAAGAGCAGTTGTTCCCATAGCATCAAGGTCTGTCTTTTTAGCCTTGAGTTCGTCAACCTTCTCGTTGATTGCCTCGTCACCGAGTCTGTATGCCTCGCGGATACCCGCCTCAAGGTCATCAAGAGCTTTAATTCCGTCTTCACGGATAAGTTTTGCAGCTGCAAGAAGTTCTTCAGCCTTCGAGGTATTGCCTAATTTGAGCAACCACGCTGCTGATTTCTCTGCTTCCTCAGCTTGTGATATGAAGTATACACGTTTAGCTTCGATTTCTTTATAAATCGCATCGTCTTTACGTGTTTTGCCGCTGAGCGAGCTAATGTCAAGACCGTATGTATCTTGTGCTGTTTTTACAACAACATCAATGATCTCTGTCTGAATTTTCTGGTCGAGTAATTTGTTAGCCTCTTCAGTGAGTGTAACAGCAAGTTCGTCAATCTTGTTTTTTGCATCTGCGATTGTACCTTCGCCTGTACCATTTGCAAGATTTTCGAGTTTTTCTGCAATAGCAAGAATTTCGCTGCTGTTTGCATTGATGTTTGCAAGTTGTGTATAGAACCAATTGATGTGTTCTTTTACAGCAGCACCGTTTTCGAGCATAAATTTGATTTTACTCTGAGCAGCTCTGTAATCGTCAAAATCTTTTGCAAGAGTGAGACGTCCGTTGTTTTCCGCCTTGTCATAATCGGCAATAAGATTGCCAATTGCAGTTTTACAAGCACTGTCAGCCTCAAAGCCGAGTTCGTATGTATAAACAACTTCACCTTCGTAAGTTGCCTCATACTTTATGCCGTTGTAAAGAGCGCGGAGTTCTTCCATTTTCTCGTTGATAGCCGAAACAGCAATAGCGAGTGAGCCGTCAACTGCATCTTTTAATTTAAGATAGCCGTCTGCGAGATAGTAAGGTGTGTTTACAAGTGTTTTTTGAAGGTCTTTATCCACTTCAATGCTGAGAGTGTAAACAACCCTCACGCTGTATGAGTTTGCAGGTTTTGTGAAACTGCCGATGTATTTGTCGCCGACTTTGGTAAGTTCAACGTCAATTGCATCGCCTGCACCGTTTGCTGAGTATACAACAACAGCAAGGGTAGGTACCCATACAAATCCGTTTGTTTCATACGGCACTGCAGTGATAACCTGTGCATCAGCATCAACAGATACAAGTCCGTCGTTGCTGTCATCGGGTACTGCAACACTGTAAATGTCTCCGGCCAATCCGGCACTGCCGAGTATAGCCTTTTCGACATCGTTGAGGGCATAGCTGTTTGCAACAAGCCCACTTGTTGTTTGGCTCCAAGGACCATCGTTCACGCCCAGCACTTCCGAATTCTCGGGTGTGAGAGCAGTTACCTGAACCACGCCTACATACGATACCATCATAAGCATCGACAGCATAAGCGAGATGATTCTTGTGAGCAACTTTTTGTTTTGATTCATCTTCATCAACCTTTCTTTGATATAACATCTTTACCGGTCCCTAACTATAGAGATAAGTAACCAATATAATTGTTCTAATATTTTAGCATATAATATATTAATATGCAATGGCCTAGCCCAAATTTCGTGATATACGCTTAATTTTTGTCACAATAAACAAATTAATATATAAATAACTTAAAAAATTATGTTCAGTTTCGTCTTTATGTATAAAAGGATTATTATTTTTTGGTTAATTTTAACAAAAATTGTTAATTTTTTTAAAATTCTGAAAATTATAACATTTTTCCAAAAAAACGGTGGTTTTTCTCTTGTTTACATGTGGATTTTGAGGTAAATAAAAAACTGCAAAGTGAAATTCACTTTGCAGTTTTTCTGTAGTAGGCAAGTAACAAATCGACCATTTCTCCATACGATTTTGTTCCCGACTCCTCGCCGTTTGCTTCAAGATAACTGTTATACACTTTGTCGGTAGTTTCAGCAACTGCGGTCCCGAAGTATTTGTCCCAATACTCCGATTCGTTGGTTATATCGTCAATCACACCGTCATCAAGCATCTTTGCAATCTTTTTTGCAAGGGTTTTATCATCATCGTAAAGTTCCGAAAAAACATAGTCAAAAGCAAGATACGCACCGCTGTATTTAAAGTCGGCACGGTCGGAATAAGTACAGGCAAGATATCCAAAAAAGTTCGCCTCATCCTCTCGCATAAACCCTCGCGAGTGCGTCAGTTCATGGCACATCGTTGCGGGTATCGTGTACTCGGGTACATCGACGTTTATATTTGATTCAAAAGTATACGGAATATAAATTCCCGTTGTAAGACACATCGAAAAGAATTTTGAACTAACAAGCGGCTTGTTCTTTATATCACAGCCTTTCAGCATCGGAAAATCCATTGTCATTTTTTTGTATGCCTCACGTGCAGAGTCGGAAGTCTGATATCTGTTTTTATCCGAAAGTTTTACAATTCCGCTGTCATCAACGTTACATTCTGCGCGGGTTTCGTTTAAATCATACACAAGCATAACGCATAAATCATACAGTTCCTGCGTCGTGCTTTTTTTAATTTCAAGGTCAAGATAATCCTTTGCCTCGGCACGATAATAGTTAAGCCCCATGCATATTTCAAAGCCAAAAAGTGCAACAGCGCCCACACACAAAATGTTTATAAACATCTTGTAAAGATGATGTTTCCACGCACTTTTTTGCTTTACAATCCGTATAATCACTCTTGCAATATACCAAATGGATAAAAAAACGAGTATAATTACCGCAAATTCCGTTACCGAAAATGGAAAAAGCGATACAAAACCGCCCACTGTAAATGACAGCGGTTTGTAAATAAACGGCACAAAAAATGCCTCTATCCAGCTGTTGTCGAGACGTGCCAACGCCACGAGAATTATGCTGAGCGGAATAAGGCAAAGTATGTACATTCGTTTAAACTGAAAGATTTTTTTCATCATTGTAATGCTCCGCATATTATGAACTAAAAGGAATCGAAAGGAGTTGAGATAATGCAAACAGGACAAAAAGCACCCGCATTTACCGCACTGTCAACAGGGGGTCAGACAGACTTCCCAAAAAGCAACAAAATGTGGACTGTGCTCTATATATATGAAGGTGATTTTTCACCGAACTCCGCCTCGGATATACAAGCACTCAACCGCGCTCTACCTAAGTTTCTGGCACACGATGCCGAAATTCTGGCAATGTCATCCGACTCGGTCGCAACCCACATTGCGTGGATTATGTCACTCAGAAACCACGACAAAAACGGAAAGCCTATCGACATTGAATTGATATCCGACCGCTTTGGCGAGATTACCAAAAGTTACGGGATTGAGAACGAAAACGAAATCGGTACATTCATTATTGACCCCGAGGGTATACTTCGCGCAAAAAACATACACACTTCCACAACGGGCATAAACGTAACCGAAATTGAGCGCGAATTACTTGCGCTTCAGACAGCAAGATACCAGTACGGACGCACTCCGTCGGGTTGGACACCGGGCGAGGATATACTGGACCACCCTCCCCGCTCTCTTGAGTCTGCGCTTACAAATATGAGTGATAAACAGGCTCTTGGCGGCTACTGTCTTGACTGGTATATCTGCTACAGACAGGACACAGGAAGACGCTCACAATCACCGACGACACCGCCGACTGAATAGTTGTAGGGAACGGCCTATGTGCCGTTCCGTTTTTATTTTAAAAATGCAACCGCGCGTTCAACCGCATCTTTTGAATTTTTCCAATCGGCATCTTTATAGCGGTAGTCGAACTTTTTGCAAAACCAGTCAACATCTTCTACGAGTTCAGATGCATACTTCATATTAATGTCGTTAACCGCGGCGGCAAACTTTTTAAGAACATCTTTAGAAAGCGATTTGGCAGCAGCATCAAACACAAGACGTGTATGACGAAGACAAATATTTGGCTGTTCGCGAAGACGCGCATCAAAATCGTCCATAGATTTATACATATATGCAAACGCGTTATATGTAGCGTTCATAAACTCGCGTTTTCTTGCACAAAGGTAGCAGGACTGCGCTTTTTTTGTTAGTGCCGATACCTGTTTTTTGGGGTCGGGTGACTTTTGCATAAGCGGTACACAGTCGGCAAAAACCTTTTTGTTGAGTTCCTGCATATGTGTTGAAAGCATAAGCGCAAGTGAAAGTTTGTTCGATTTTGCAAGCATAGCATCAAGATGCGCACCGCAAAAGCCCTGTGCATTTGTCTGCACACGTACGTTCGGCTCCATCATTGACGCACCGAGTATACGCTCAACTTCATCGTTTTCGAGATTTTGCTCAACGGTACACAACGGACATCCGCACTTTTTTTCCATCGCCTCGGAAATTCTTATTGTATAAATTTTTTCTGTAGACATTTGAACCTCTCAATGATATAATATATTTTATGAATATCAGTTATAATAAAAATTCTATATTTATACAAACCGATATGTTTGACATACAAAAAACGTTTGAGTGCGGTCAGTGCTTTCGTTTTGACAAAAACGCTGACGGCTCATATTCGGGAATTGCCTTTGAAAAACAACTGACACTTTATCAAAAAGATAACGGTGTTGAACTTTTCGGTGTTACAAAAAAAGAATTCGAAGATACTTTTTTTGATTATTTTGATTTGGGGCGTGACTACCGCAAAATAAACGAAATCTTATCGCAAGATCCCGTGCTTAAAGATATAATCCCATTTTCGAAGGGGATACGCATTTTAAATCAACATCCATTTGAAACGGTAGTTTCGTTTATTATCTCGGCATCAAATAATATCCCGAGAATTAAAAAAATCATCGCGTCGCTTTGCGAAAACTTTGGCAAAAACGACGCTTTTCCAACGCCCGAAAGACTTGCAGGGCTTGATGTTTCAGACCTTTCGGTTATTCGTGCGGGATTTCGCGATAAATATATCATCGACTGTGCAAAAAAGATAGCCTTGGGCGAAATCGACCTCAATAAAATAAAGTCAATGGACTATAAAAACGCGTCACTCGAACTGCAAAAAATAAACGGCGTCGGTCAAAAAGTTGCCGACTGCTCACTGCTTTTCGGTTTTGGATTTATTGATGCTTTTCCAAAAGACGTATGGATAAAACGTATACTCGGTTATTTTTACGGCGTCACCGACGAAAGCAGTCTTGATTTTTACGGCTACGGCGGTATTGCACAGCAATATCTGTTTTATTACGCCATAACCACGCATCTGAATGATACCATAAAAGAAAAGGAAAAACAATATGCTGTTCAAGTTTAACAAAAAACCAAAACTTTCCGAGTCTGCGCAGTTAGTATCTGCACGTCACGGCAGAACAATACAGTATATTACCCTGCGTGACAGAAGTTCCAATAACGAAACTGTACTTGCCAAAGACGGCATAATAAACGTCATTGAAAATGAACTCGTCATCCACTGCGACAACACCGTTATTTTACGTGCACCCCTTAACGATATCAAGGCTTATGAACTTATGAATCTTTCGGGCATAAACATAGTTTATGAGGGTGAATGCTACGTTGCCTATTACACAAAAGGAATTGAAAACAAATGAACAAAAACTCATTTTTTGCGCTTATTTCGCGTATGAAATACATAAACCGCTGGGGTCTTATGCACAACTCACGGTTTGAAAACCTGTCGGAGCACAGTTTTGAAACGGCAGTTATCGCAAACGCTCTTGCCAACATCGAAAACGAGATGTTCGGCGGTGATTTTGATGCAAACGCGGTTGCCGTACACGCGCTTTTTCACGACTGCGCCGAAATCATCACAGGCGATTTGCCAACACCCGTAAAACACAATAACAAGGCACTTCACTGTGCCTATGGCGACATCGAAAAAGCGGCTCAGGATACGCTCATCACAGGTCTTCCTGAAGAAATAAAGGATATTTACCGCGGGTATATGGATGAAATGCCGATAATAAAAGCGGCGGACAAACTCTCGGCACTCATAAAGTGCATAGAAGAGCGCGAAGTGGGCAACGGCGATTTTGCGAGTGCCGAAAAAACAATCCGTAAAGCACTTGAAAATAGTGAGTTCAAAAGTGTACAATATTTTATAGATAATATATTACCCTGTTACAGTATGACACTTGACGAGTTATCGGGAGGTATAAAATGAAATACGATATTTTAGGTGTAAACGTAGACAACGCAACAATGGCAGAAGCGGTAGCACAGCTGTCGGAATACATCGACACAACCGATGCGCATATGGTTGTTACCCCCAATGCCGAAATTCTTTACGTATGCCATGAGGATGAAGAGGTTAAAAAGATAATAAACTCCGCATCGTTTGTGGCACCCGACGGTATCGGTGTGGTATACGCCGCAAAGTCATACGGCACACCGCTCAAAGAAAAAGTACCGGGTTGCGAACTCGGTTTTAATCTGTTGTTTGAGGCAGCAAAAAAAGGTGCGGGTGTATTCCTTTTTGGTGCAAAACCGGGTGTTGCCGATATGGCGGCAAAAAACCTTAAAGAAAAGGTACCCGGCCTTATTATATCGGGTACCCGCGACGGCTACTTCAAGCCCGATGACGAACCGGAAATAATAAACCAAATCAACGACAGCGGTGCAAAAATACTGTGGGTATGCCTTGGCGCTCCACGTCAGGAAAAATGGATGTATGACCATCGCGACGAATTAAAAGTCGGCGTGATGCTGGGTCTGGGCGGCAGTATGGACGTATACGCAGGTACCGTTAACCGCGCACCCAAAATATTTATAAACTTAGGCTGTGAATGGCTTTACAGACTCATAAAAGAGCCGTGGCGCCTTGGAAGAATGATGAAAATTCCAAAGGTACTTAAAATTGCTAAAAAAGATGCAAAAAGGAGAAAGAAAAATGCCAGAGCTTAAAGTAAAACTTTTAACACACACTCCCGACCCGCAAAAAATTATGGCTGCGGCTGCAAAACTTTGCTATGCACGTGCCGATATCGACAGCGTTATGGATGGTCTTACCCCCGAAAAGACCGATGATTTTATCGAAATGCTCTCTAGCCTCGGTCACGAAAGTCCGATGGAGCATATGACTTTTACTTTCGGCATCGAAAACGTATCACGCGCACTCCTTGCACAAATCACACGTCACCGTATGGCATCTTTTTCGGTACAGAGCCAACGCTATGTTAAAGAAAATGATTTTGAATTTATACTTCCTCCCGAAATCGCAAAAGATGAAGTAGCACTCAAAAAATACCTTGATACAATGGACTCAATCGCAAAATCATACAACGAACTTGCAGATATCTTAAAAACAAGATATATAAACGAGGGTATGGATGCACGTGCAGCCGAGAAAAAGGCAATTGAAGACGCACGTTTTGTACTCCCCAACGCATGTACCACAAAAATGATTGTTACAATGAACGCACGTTCTCTCTTAAACTTCTTTAAACTCCGCTGTTGCTCACGCGCACAGTGGGAAATACGTGAACTTGCGCGTCAGATGCTAAGCCTTGTAAAAGAAGTTGCACCCTGTGTGTTCAAAAACGCTGGTCCCGCATGTGTTCGCGGTGCGTGTTCAGAAGGCGCAATGACCTGCGGCAAGGCTGCAGAAATGCGTAAAAAATTTAAAGGTGAATAGACTATGCCGCTTATTGTAATCGAGGGTCTTGACGGCAGTGGAAAGGCCACAAATGCCGCGCTTTTAAAAGAATATCTTGAAAGCCGCGGTAAAACTGTTAAAAAAATAACGTTCCCCGACTATGAGAGTGATTCTTCTGCACTTATAAAAATGTATCTTGCGGGTGAGTTTGGAAAAAAACCTACCGACGTGGGTGCATACGCCGCCTCGGCTTTTTATGCAGTTGACCGCTTTGCAAGTTACAAAAAAGACTGGGAACAGAACTATAAAAACGGTGATTGGATTATCGCTGACCGCTACACCACCTCAAACGCGGTGCATCAGGCATCAAAACTCGAAGGTGCTGAGCGCGACGAGTACCTTTCGTGGCTGTATGAGTTTGAGTTTGAAAAAATGGGACTTCCCAAGCCCGATGCCGTAATCTATCTTGACGTACCGCCCGAAGTTTCGCAAAAACTTATCGAAGGCAGATATAACGGCGACAACTCAAAAAAAGATATTCACGAAAGCGACGTTGACTATCTTAATCACTGTCGGGATGCTGCGCTTTATGCCGCAGACCAACTCGGTTGGTACAGAATCCCACTTGCAAAAAACGGCAAAATGGACAGCCGCGAAAACAATCTTGAAAAGATAATAGACGTATTAAAAGGAATTTATGGAGATAAATTTTAGAAGTATAACGCTTGACGACGCACCGCTTATACACAGTCTGCTCAAAAACTCTGACAGGCGGTTTTGTGAAAACGCGTTTGGCACGATGTTTTGCTGGAACTACGCAAAAATATGCGTACTTGACGGCACTTATATCTGGGGCAATCCCGAAAAAAAACGCTTTGATTTACCTGTGGGTAAAGACGTATCAGGTGCAATTGAGGCACTAAAAAAAGAATACGGTGAGTTTACACTTTGCAGTCTTTCCGAAGAAAATATCAAAGATTTTGAAGGCTGTGAAATTGAAGAACACACCAAGTTTTTTGATTATATCTATGACTCCGAGGCGCTTATAACCTTAAAAGGCAAAAAACTTGCCGCAAAGCGCAACCATATAAACGCGTTTTTGGCGGATGGCACATGGTGCACCGAAAAAATAACGGATGCACACCGCGACACTCTGATTGCGTTTAACAAAAAATGGTGCGAAAACAGATGCGAAAACGCACCTGATTATTTAAAGCGTGAACTTTGCGCCGCCGAGATTGCAATAAACAATTTTGAAGAGCTTGGGCTTATGGGGCTTATGCTTTATAAAAATGACGAGCTTGTTGCATACAGTTATGGTGAACCTATAAACCACGACACATTCTGTGTGCACGTTGAAAAGGCTGACGCTAATGTCCGCGGTGCGTATCAGATGATAAACCGCGAGTTTGCAAAGACTTTTTGCAGCGAATACAAATATATAAACCGCGAGGATGACGCGGGTGATGAGGGCGTACGCCGAGCAAAACTCAGCTATTACCCTACACAATTAGGAAGGAAATTCAAGGCACAAATCAAATGAAAAAGGTATATTTATTTTTAGCAAACGGATTTGAAGAAGTAGAGGCAATAACACCAATCGATATGCTCCGCCGTGCAGGTGCAGAGGTTGTAACTGTTTCAATAAACGAAACAACCGAGGTTGTGGGCGCACATAATATCTCGGTTTTTGCCGACACAGTAATTGAAAAAACAGACTGCACCGATGCAGATATGATAATTCTCCCCGGTGGCTATCCCGGTTTTGAAAACCTTGCAAACTGCAAAAAGGTTATTGATATTATAGATTTTTGTGACAAAAACGACCGCTATATTGCTGCAATCTGCGGTGCACCCGCGGCGGTACTGGGTGCCAACGGCTATTTAAAAGAAAGACGTGCCACCTGTTATCCGTCGATGGAAGAAGAACTTAACTGCAAACGATTGCATAACGGCGCTGTGTGTGTTGACGGCAACTATATCACCTCAAAAAGCGCAGGTACCGCAATGTCTTTTGCAATGGTGCTTGTTGAAAAACTCCTGGGTACAAACACCGCAAATAATTTGAAAAAGAGTATTGTTTTAGATGTCGAATAATAAAAAACGTTACATTTCAAACCGAATATCGCTTTTACTGCTTGTAGTGCTGACGCTTCTTGCAACGCTTGATATCTGTACGAGTTTTTTCTTAAAAAACCTCACAAACATCGAAAAAATCGTAATATACATAGTCATTTTTATTATACCGATTATCATATACAACAAACTCGCACACGTAAAGGCAAAAAATATATTGCAACTGCACCACGTAAAAGCACGTTATTTGCCGTTTATTTTGCTTTTTGGTCTTTCAACCTCAGTTATCTGCGCACTTATAAACGTGGGTTCTGCGGCAATTTTTAACAACTTTTTCGATATTACGCTGTCAACTTCCACGGTGAGTTTTGCGAGTGAAAAAACCTACGTTATGGTAATTGCGGCGGTTATTATGCCCGCAGTATGCGAAGAACTGCTTCTTCGCGGCGTGGCACTCAGTGAATATTCACGCTACGGCGTGTCGATTTCGGTCATTATGACCTCTGTCATTTTTGCGCTTTTCCACGGCAATGTTGTTACAATCCCCTCACTTTTTGTGGCGGGTGTGTTTTATGCGGTACTCACCCACCTTTTTAAAAGCGTGTGGCCGTCAATTATCTGCCATGTTATAAATAACGCACTTGCTCTGTTTATTTCGGCAAACAGCGACTATATCAGTTATCTGTTACAGGATATTATTTTTGTTGTAATCATTGTCTGCGCGGTATTTTTAGTGCTTTATTTAACGCTCAGACTTACCGAACGTGTAATTGACGAGTTGGGTAACAAAAAGCGTCTTAAAACAAACGTAAAACGTCTTGCCTACGGTGATCCCTTGGGTTCAATATATATCTGGGTGTTTTTTGCTGTGAGCATTTTTATTTGCGTACGAAATATTTTATAAAAATTTGAAACATTTCTGACCTCTCGTTACATATATAGATGAGAGGTCATTATTTTTACGGAGGTGTTTTATGAAAAGATATATTTCTTTTATTATGATTATTGTCATTTTACTGTCGGCAACGGGATGTAAAAAGGCGCCGTCCGCCGATGACGAGGGCTATCTTCCCACACCCGAGGTCGAAAATAATCCCACACCGCAAGATAACACCGAGCAAGATGAAAAATCACCCGTTGACACTACACCGTCAACCGATATAAAATCACTTGGCGAGGCTGTTTATCCCGATATGCCCGAACACTACATTCTGTCAAACACGGTAGACTCATACCGCAACCATTCCGATTACGAAGACAAAATTTATAACCTTGAAACCGACAAAAGCGGCAATGCAGAGTTTGTTTCAAAAACGCTACTTGAATTTTTAAAAAACAAAGACGGTAAAAACTTTGTTTATTCGCCCACAACACTCTATTTTGCGCTTTGTATGCTGTCTGAATGTGTAGACGGTAACACACAGAGCGAAATTTTAGATTTAATCGGTAAAGACGATGCCGAAAGCATCAAAAACAATGCCCACAACCTGTGGCAAAAATTGTATGTTGACGATGGGATTTCAAATTCGGTATCGGCAAACTCAATTTGGCTTACCGACGGTATTGAATTTAACCAGCAAACAATTGATACATTAAAGGACAGTTACTACGCCTCGTCTTTTTCGGGTAGTTTTGCCAACGAAAATTACATACAAAAACTCCGCGACTGGATAAACGAACAGACAGGCGGACTTTTAAAAGAATCGGTGCAAAAAGAACAGTTTGACCCCTCCACAGTTATGTCTCTTGTTTCAACCACCTATTTTAAATCGGGCTGGGATAATAAATTCGGAGAAGACAAAACTACCGAGGGTACCTTCCACAGCACAGACGGCGATAAAGAGTGCAATTTTATGCACAAGACCGAGAATTCGTCTTATTATTGGTCAGATAAATTCAGTGCGATACACAAATCTCTTAATGAAGGCTATATGTCGTTCATTTTACCCGATGAGGATAAATCAATCGACGATTTATTACGCGATACAAAGTTTTTGGAGTTTGTAACAGGCTCCTATGACAATATAGATTCAAAAAGCGTATTGGTTAATATGTCAGTGCCCAAGTTTGACATAACTGCCGACCTCGACCTTGTAGAAAATCTTAAGTCGCTTGGAATAAACGATGCCTTTTCTGAAACCGAAGCAGATTTTTCACCGCTTACAACCCAAATCCCGCTTTTTATAAACAAAGTGTCGCACTCAACACGCGTAAAAATTGACGAGGAGGGGTGCGAGGCGGCATCGTACGTTATAGGCGGAATGAAAGGCGCGGGTCACGGACCCACCGAAGAAGTTGATTTTGTGCTTGACCGTCCATTTATTTTTGTTGTAAGCGGTCAGGATAATCTTCCACGTTTTATAGGCGTTGTAAATATGCCGTAAGAGGTGATTTTATGAAAAAATATATTTCCATATTTTTGATTTTTATACTGTCAATCAGCTTGTTTGGCTGTAAAAGGTCGAACGAATACAATAAAGGCGAGTGCACACCATTGGCTTTATCAGTATATCCGCAAGAAATCAAATATCCCATCGGAGAAGATTTTACTGATGAAAGCGGAAATGTTGACTACGATGCATTCTCTGATGCGTACTCGGAATGGTTTGACGCAAAACGTAAAAAACAAACACTCAAAGTTTATGATGAAGGCATCAACGACTATCTAAAATCGACCTTGTCGGCACTTGCCAAAGACGACGGCAAAAACCTTGTTTTCTCCCCTGCCAACATATATTTTGCTCTTTCGATGCTTGTCGAGTGTACAGACGGTCAGACTCAAAGCGAAATTTTGAGTGTGCTTGGTTACGAAGATACCGATGCGCTTCGCAAAAATACAAACAATCTGTGGCAAAAAATGTATGCCGACAACGGCGTTTATTCGTCAATACTTGCAAACTCTGTCTGGCTTAAAGACGGAATAAAGTACAATAAAAACACACTTAATACTTTAAAAGACAGTTACTATGCGTCGTCTTTTGCGGGTGACTTTTTAAAAGAAGAATATGCCGCAGCACTAAAAGACTGGATAAACCAAAACACAAATGGGCTTTTAAAGGATCAGACACAAGATATCAAGTTTAACGAAGATACCGCCGCCGCACTTATATCAACCATTTATTTTAATGCAAAGTGGAGCAGTAAATTCAGTAAAGACAATACCGAAAAAGGCGATTTTTTGACGCCCGACGGCAAAGTCAAAGCTGATTTTATGAAAAGTTCACACTCACAGACATATTATTATGCTGATGGCTACAGTGCAACAACGCTTAACTTTGAACAGGACTGCAGTATGCACTTTATTCTGCCCGATGAAAACGTATCGGTATATGATATAATCACAAAAGACGGCGTACTCGATATTATAACCGACCGCGCAAATAACTATAAGTATAAAGGCGAAGCACAAAAGGCTTACCCCATTGTTAATATGTCGGTGCCGAAGTTTGACGTAACAAACGACATTGACTTAAAAGAAACCTTTAATACACTCGGTATAACAACAGTATTTGACGAAACAAGCGCAGATTTTTCACCGCTCACAACCGATGTACCGCTATTTTTATCAAAGGTTCAACACGCTTCACGCGTCAAAATTGACGAGGACGGATGTGAGGCGGCAGCATACACCGTTATGGCATTAGATGCGGGTTCGATGCCGCCCGATGATGAAGTTGATTTTGTCCTTGACCGCCCATTTATATTTGCGGTAACAGGCAAAGACGGACTTCCACGCTTTGTAGGAATAATAAACCAACCGTAAAAACAAGGCTTTATGCCTTGTTTTTTACTTTTTGTTTACAAAATTTCTTTGATTTCGCAAAAAAATTGACCTATAATGGATAAAGAGGTGAATTTATCCTATGAAAATTTTTACAAGAATAATTACCGTTACATTAAATCTTTGTCTAATTTTGAGTCTGCCTGTTTTTTCAATGGCAGAAGAGAGCGTATCAATCACTTTATCGTCACAAAAAGACGGCGACGCCTACAAGCATTCAGCAACACTTGACGGCAACGCAATAAATGAATATGAATATATCTGGCACATCGACCCTAAAAAAGCAGAGCCTTACTATGAGGGAGAAAAACCAACAGATGATATTTACATTGCACACGATATATACTATTATCCCGAACTAAGCCAAGATAAATTTAAGCAAATCAATTATGACGGTGATAAAGAGTGGGCATATTTTTACGAGGCGGAAGGTCTTGAAAACTATATCTTTTCCACACTCCCCTCGCTTAAAACGGGCTTTCCCTCACAAATGATGCACTCGGTGGATGAGGCCTATTCCAACGCTGTATTGCACATAAACAAAGCAGGAACATATACGCTAAAAGGCGAATGGCACGGACAAATCAACATTGACCTCGGCGAAGACTCGTTTGATGACCCATCACAAAAGGTAACACTTATCCTTGACGGCGCAAATATTGAGTGTACTGTAGCACCCGGAATTGTATTCTCGGAAGTTTATGAATGTGACAACCTGTGGGAAGAACGCGAAAACCACTCGCAGACTGTCAATACCAAAGATGCAGGTGCGGTAATCCGACTTGCCGACGGCAGTAAAAACACAGTCAGCGGAACAAATATTTTCAGACTTTTAAAGCCAAAGTATAAAGACGATGACTCTGACGATCAATACCCAGCACAGAAAAAGTTGTTAAAACTTGACGGTGCCGTGTACTCTTACCGCTCGATAAATATAGAAGGCGGTGACGGGGTGCTTGACATAACCTCAGGCTTTGAGGGACTTAACAGTGAACTGCATCTCACTTTAAATGGCGGTAACATCAACATAAATTCACAGGATGACGGTATAAACGTCAACGAGGACGGCGTTTCGGTTTTAGCGGTAAACGGCGGTACTCTCAACATAAATGCAGGTCTTGGCGCCGAGGGCGACGGCATCGACTCAAACGGATACCTTGTTATAAACAGCGGAAGCGTGTTCTCGTCGTCAAATCCCGCCTCTGATTCAGGACTCGACTCCGACTGCGGTTCGTATGTAAACGGCGGTACGGTTGTGTCACTCGGTTCCGCTATGGACTTTGCAACCGCCGATGAAAACGCAGAACAGGCAATAATGAATCTCAGATTTTCATCACAAAAACCGTCGGGTGCCAAAATAAAAATTACAGATGCCGACGATAACGCCGTATTTGAATACAATGTAGGCGACCGAGGCTTCAGCGGTGCTGTAATTTCGACAAAAGATATTGAAATTGGAAAGAGTTACAAAGTTTTTGTAAACGAAAATCAGCAAGTATATTCGGGCGAAGACAACTTTAAACAAAATATGCATCCGCAGATGCAAGACGGAGAGCGTCCCGAGATGCCTCAGGGTGATACTCCCCAAGGTGAGCGTCCACAAATGCCTCAGGGTGACTTCGGTCAGATGCCCGATGGTAAAAAAACGCAGATACAGGGGTCTTCCAATTGCACCGCAAACAGAGAATTCAAACCATCAGAAACGGTAAGTGTATTTTCGGGAGTTGACGATATCCGCCACAATCTTGACGCAGATGGCGTATGCATCGACTGTGAAAACGAAAAAACAGTCAACAATCAGAACAGAGAATGGTTTTTATATCTCATTATGTATATTGCAGGACTTGCTACTGCAACAATTATCTTTGTAATTATAATTCTGGTTAAAAGAAAAACGAGGGAATAGGGGTTGTATCCTAAAGGACAGTAAAACAAAGTACGAAAACACCCATAGTTTTTTAAAACTATGGGTGTTTTTATTATTCTCTTTATTTATTACTTAAGTTATGCTATAATACAACTGACGGATAAATAATAATTTGTCTAACTGTTAGTTATCTTTATATTGTAGGGGTGGTAACATGCTATCAAAAGATGTGCTTAAATATATTGAAAAACACAAATTATGTGCTGACTACATATTTGCAAATTGGAAGGAGTTCTTAGAATTACTTTATTCACAAGGTAGCTATGTAGAGGAAATTTTGTGGTTTGAATATGTCCGTATCGATGAGCGGGTAAATTCACTCGGTGGTGGAGGATATAAAGATACCACCAATCCTGAATATATGTATGCAGAAACATATATTCATGAAATTGGCTTAGAAAATAAGTCCCTATTGGAAATTGAAGAATACATAGAATCAGTAATTGCATCTTATCCACACAATAATCTAATGCCATCATTTTTTGTTGCAGAGTGACATATTCCAATTTATCGAACAGATGATATTTGTTTGTAAACGGGTTTTAGGTTCTCCTAACAAGTGACATTTGGGCGCCCAAATGTCCTGCTTGCTATGGTATGAGACAAAAATTAAAGGAAGCACGAAAATTTCGTACTTCCTTTTTTACTGTCTCAAAAAATATTTTAATAGTGATATTGTGAGACAGGTCTCACAGTGTTATTTTGCCTATCGGCAAAGTGATATTAAAACCTTTCGGTTTTAGTGATATTTTATTCGCTCCTAAACTCGCAAAGCGAATAAC
>JAZKZG010000077.1:0-3628 GCA_045612565.1 Eubacteriales bacterium | reverse complement strand
TGTTTTTAGTACGGCGATTTAAAATACGTATAAGACGGTCAAGTTCAACCTCACGGCCAATTACGGGGTCAAGTTTATTTTGACGCGCATTACGTGTAAGATTCACACCGTACTGTTCCAAAAACTTGCGTTTTTTATCACCCTTTTGTTTTTTGTCGGTTTTGGGAGACTTTTTGTCTTCCCCGACATCTGAATTATTTGCCATTGGCATAATATTACTCAAAAAAGGCGGAAAAGTAGGAGCGGTCTGCGAATCAACACCCTCAACTTCTCCCATACTTTCCATCATCGATTCAAATTCTTCTGACATCGAATCGAAATCCTCATCGGATATCCCCATGCTTTTTATTATCTGATCTACCTGATGAATACCGAGTTCTTTTGCACACTTTAAGCAATAGCCCTCGTTAACGGTTTTGTTATTTTCAAATTTAGAAACGAATACAACAGCCATTCGTTTATTACACTTTACGCAAAGCATTTATTTTTTCTCCTTGGATTTTTGCATTTTATCTTTAACACGGATGTACATTTTGAGATAATCAAAAAACGCACACGCCGTCACAATAAGGCTTATTGTCATAATCATTGTTGCGTGACGGCAAGACAGCATACTCTCATCAGTCACAATTATTACAACAACACAAATGAACAAAATAACAGTGGCTATTTTGCCGCTCCATTTTGACTGAACCACAAATTTTTCTTTAAGTAAGTTAAGTCCGCCCAAAATCAGCACAGTTTCTTTAAAAGCAAATACAGCAAGTATCCACATTGATATTCTACCCGAAAAGGCAAGACAGCCGATTGCACTCAGTTGCATAAGTTTATCGGCAACGGGGTCGGCAAGTTTTCCAAAATCGGTTATTTTATTATATTTTCTTGCAATATAGCCATCGAGGACATCAGTTGCCGATGCTATTACAAAAATTGATGCAGCAACAATACGGGTGGTCAGATCACCGCTTAACATATAAGTAAACACAAACACAGGCACTAAAAACAGCCTTAATATTGTCAGTGCGTTTGGAATGTTCATCTTTTTTAATAATCTCCGTTTATTTTATATTGAGCAAAGTATTTATTGGGTTAAAATCGCCTACTGTTTTTAAAAGAACAGTGCTTTCGATTGTTTTATTTGAAAAAATATTATTGCTGTCGGGTTCAACACCTTTTGACACCGCAGTAAAAAGAGTTGAGATTATAAAAACTATCAAAAGTCCGCGGATAACGCCAAATGCAAGACCGCCGAATTTATTAAGGCTTTTTCCAAGAGGCAGAGCATTAAAAACAGCAGTGAGCAGTTTGCATACAACCCACAGAGCAATACTAAGCACAATAAAGAGTCCTACAAGCGCAATAACACGACTGATTGCTGTACTTATCGGTGTTGCAATTTTATCGATAAGATTATCGATTGCGGCAGCAGCATTTGCCTCGGTCTTGTTTGCCTCGGAAATTATATCGGCGGTATCAATTCCTGCAAGGTCCAAAACGCCTTTGAGCGACTGCGGCATATCGTTTATGTTTTTTATAATGGCATTTCCGTTTGAAAGTGCCTGTTCATAGGTTTTGCCGACAGATGAACTGTCAACAACCTTTATTATGTACGATTTTACAGTGGGATTTACAAATTTATCATTTATAAAACCTGACACAGGTGAACAAAGCATAAGTGAAAGTGCAATTGCAACAACTGTGCTTATAAGGCTGAAAAGTGTACCGATAAAACCTTTTTTGTATGCAAAGAACGCCGACACGGCAATAATTGCAAGTAAAATTACATCAATAATAATATTCATTTACTTTACCTCTTAATTCATTAAATTATATACTGCGCTTGATGCGCTGACTGACACAATAAGATTTTTGTCCGAAAAGAGCAAATATGTTGCATCATTTGGATTGAAACGTGTGGAAATTTGTTTACCGTTTACATTATAAAGGGCAATATTTTGCGCTCCCAGAAGTGCAACACGATCTGACATACAATCGACTGACAAAACGGCATAATCAAGGTCAAAAGACGAAATCTGTTTACCCGCGTTATTGAACACGGTTACCTTTGAGTTACCGCTACCACTTGCCGAGGTGACAACTACATTATATTTACTGTCGGTAATTGAATAACTTTGCAGAATGTTGCTGCCGAATTTGTGTGAATATTTTTCTTTACCGTTCTTATCTAGCACACACACGCCCCATTCAAACAGAGCAACTGTCGAGCCGTCTGCTTTGGCAACAACATCCACCGCCACGGTATCCTCGAAATTCACGTCCCACAAGCTTTCGCTTTTTGAAAGACTGTAGCAATTTATCTGCGGAGTAATATCCTGTTCTTTTGAATAAACCGACGACACTGCAATTTTTTTGCTGTCAGGGAAAATATCAACCGCCAGAATATAGCGTGTCATACTGTTTATTTTATAAATTTCCTTAAAAGATGAATCAAATACAATAACGTGGTTTTTATATGCTTCCGATTCTGTAATAACCGCAAGGTAACCCGCATCGTTCATTGCAATATCAAGAATATTATGTTCAAACACCGTATCGAACGCTACCGAAAACGAGTCAGCAACAATAAGACGGTTACTTCCGCGGTCAAACACACAAACATATTTTGAAGTTGTTACAATTTGAGGATTGTTAAAACCTGTCAAAAGACTTTGGAACTGTGTGCCGATATTATCGGTGATTACAAGGTTCTGGCGGCTGACACGGGCAATGCCGTCTTTGTACGCCTTGATTTTTGCCGACGAATCATAATCATAATCGATTACTGCATTATCGGTAGCCGAGGTGGAATAAACACCTAAATCTATTTTTGCCGCAAGACGCTTGAAATTATCCATGCTGATTTTGTCGCGATTGACAAACAAAAGAAAACTTGCAGTAACTGCCATTACCAGAAGTATTACAACTCGTGCAAACTTAAGTCTTGATTTCAGTTTTTTTACTTTTGGCGGGGTTTGTTCGATCTCTTCGTCAAAATCGTTTTCCAACTCATAAAGATCTGACATATTCTTCAACCTCCTTGCTTTCATAAAATACGCGGTTTAAATAAAGACCTTCGGGACCCGCGGTTTTTCCCGCAAATTTTCGGTTTTTTGCTTGTATTATTTTTAATACATCATCATTTTCTATTCTGTTTTCGTTTACTGCAATTAGTGTGCCGACGATTATGCGCACCATTTTATATAAAAATCCGTCACCGCACACAGTGATTTTTACGCAGTCGGTATCTCTTTCGACGCGGCAACTGTAAATTGTGCGGGTGGTATCAATTATTTTAGAGCCCTGTGCCATAAATGAGCAAAAATCGTGAGTACCCTCAATTTGTTTCGCCGCATGGTTTAGCCTATCAACATCAAGTGTGCCGATATAGTGGGCAGCAAGACCGTTTAAAAACGGATTACGTGCGCGTCCGTCATAAATCTTATAGACGTATTCTTTGGCAACCGCACTGTAACGCGGATGAAAATCGTCATCCACCTCTATGCAGTCACAAACACCCATATCATCGGGAAGAGCAAAATTAAGCCCCGCAACAGCACGAAAAGGCGTGAGTTCACACGGCGGAGTAAAGCAAAATCGATAGCCGTTTGCATGAACACCGCTGTCGGTA
>JAZKZG010000076.1:0-8532 GCA_045612565.1 Eubacteriales bacterium | reverse complement strand
CCCTTCAGGCTTTTCGCAAGTCTCTCTGTAACAGCGTGACGTACGACATACGCGCCGTAGGTCTTTAAGATATCCTTGGACAGACTCTTCTCAAGACTGCGTTCTGTCGCGTAGATCAAAACGCGGAAGCCCTCAAGAACAAGTTTGCCCGCAATGATACGGAGAATTGCTTCGTTGCGTTTCACGTGGTGCAGGGCAGTATAGCGCGAATAGTGCGGAAGATCTTCAATTTGCAGCACGACGTGCAAGCCGATCTCTTCCTTGATGGCAGAGAGCTGGCGAAGAAGCCAGTCTCCTTCCACCTCCGCATCCTCCTCTGTTAAGGATGCGCATTGGTATACAACGCCATAAGGCAGTCCGAGGACAAGCGCAGATGCGCGATGAATCGGGAATCCGACATCAATGTACGGATCAAGCTTTCCCGTTCTGTCCTTCAGACTGCCCCCCTGCCCGAGACGGATCATTAAACCGTCAAGACCCCGACCCTGATAGGCTTCAAGGTCGGGGCTGTCGTGGCTCGTCAGATATAGAATTTCAAGCCTCTGCTGTGGCATGGAAATGCTCAACCTTTCTCAAGAGCTCGTCGTGCCAGCCCTTGTAGTGCTCAAGCAACGCCTTTGTCAGCGGCATCTTTGCTTCCTCATATCGGTCAAGGATTGTCATCCAATCCGATACACCGGAAAGTCTTCTTTTTGCTTCGGACAAGTGCTTTGCCGCAAGATCATGGTCATCCATGCCAGCGGCGCGTTCTGCCCATTCGTACTGCATCTGTGCATCGCGCAAACCGTCTGTCACGGTTTTTGCGACACCGCAAATTAACTCCTGCTTCATGCGATCTCCTCCTTATGAAACGATATAGCCGTAAAGCCTATCAACATCCGATGCGTCGACGTTGTAGTGTCCGACCATCGGAATGTTGATAAAGGACGGGCCTTGACGCGCCTGTGCCAAAAGCACATCATGAAGCGCATCAATGTCTACCGTGCCATCCTCACACAATGGCTTTACCAAGGGGTGATTCATCAGAGCATCGGGGTTCTGTCGGTACGGCATCATGATCAGCGCAGCGTAACCGCCGACAAGCCATTTCCGTGCATCGGGGATTTTCCCGAGGACATCGTGCTCGATGTATTTCTGTATGCCGTCAAGAATCTGTGTCGTTGTTACCTTCAAGGCCCACCCTCCTTAATTATCTGCCGCAGGTGCAGCCACAACCCGGAAGGGGATTGTAAAGTGTCTGCGCGACCGTTGTTGTGCCGGTCGTGATGTCTGCAATCTGCTTGGGATAAAACGTCGCATTGGAATAGTTGATGATCGCGTTGTCGCCGCAGCAGCGTTCGTCGCGTTCACGACCGATCGCGGAGTACAGCTCGTTCTTGACACAGCAGATATCACTTCTGACCATGTCAAAGGAATCGGCGGTCTTCTGGTTCATAACCGCCTGACCTGCGAGAACACCACGGATATCACGGAGTTCACCGTCGATGTACTTATACATCTCAAGCGACTTCTGATCACCGTAAATGTTTGCCTTCAGCAGCGCAATCTCGGAATCCTTTGCGGCATTTGCCTGCTCAAGACCCATCTCATATCGGTTAACATGGTGGTCCTCACTACACATCGGTCTCTGACCGCCGAAGATACCACCGCCGCCCAGAAGCCCGTTCAGAATACCGAGACCGACACCCGATGTGCCGATGATACCTGTGGTCAGAGCTGCGTTCGCCTTGCCGTTTGTTGCAAATTCACCCATATAGTTCACCTCTGAAAATAAGATCAGATGAACGGTGCGCACCTGTTATCTGTCAGATATAGCATAGCACACTCGGTGAAAAAGCACCATTGGCAGATTGCAGTTTATTTGCAGATACTTTTCTATGGCGTTGTCAATGATCAGTAATCAATCAGGATCGGGATTACTTCGCAATAGTCCCAAGCCCTCTGTAGTTTTTCGACCGCGCGTTTTTTATGCTTCGTTACGAAGTCTCGGCTGTAGCAGAGCATCTCTGCCGCCTCCTCTTCCGTACGCCCCTCAATCAGCGTAGCGCGAAGACATTTCTCCTCGTTCGCCGTAAGGGACGCGTAGGTAAGCGCAAAATCAAGCGGTCTGTGGTACGGTGTTTTCAATGCGCGGAGAACAACCGATTTATCCACGGAGCCCTCCAATCAGCAGACCGAAGATGAGAAACAAACACGCCGTTACAACGACACGTGCCTTTCCTCGTCTGCGTTCTGCAAGAAAACACTCCGTAGCAATACGTAAGGTTTCCTCTGTTGCCTCAAAGGCTGTCATGTTTTTTCTCCTCCAAAAATACGATAAAAGCGTGAAAGCATTACGCACATTTCTTCGCGTGTGAGCGTGTCATGCGGATGACAGTCTCCTCTCTCATCGCCGATCAGAATGCCGACACGCTTCGCCCATTCAACGGAATCCACCGCCCATGAGGATGGCTCATCTCCAACCGACTCAAACAGAAAATTGGAATCAACATCTCCCGCGACACCATTAACCGCCGATACACCCCATTGCCACATTTTCATGCTCGGGTATTTCTCCTTGCTCGGCACGTTATCCTTGTCGCGCCACAAAGCAAGCCACAGCGGCCACATCGACATATCGCCAAGACGATAGGTCAGATAACTCGGATTTGTGTACACCATCGGATCAAAACCCTCACCCTGTACGCGAGAGCAGAATGTGTGAACGATCTGTGTTAAGAGTTTCTTATCCTCGGTAAGGTATTTGTCCTCCTCCACATCTACCGCCGCCCACAGATCAATGTAGGAGCGGTAAGGCGCAATAGCGGAGGTGAAGAAACCCGCTTCAGCCAAAGCCTCACCGACGGTCTGCGCGGTCAGGTAATGGTATACACCGATCCGCAAGCCCGCCTTGTGCGCACCCTTGATGTTGTCCTCAAACCGACTGTCCTTGAAATTTTCATAGGTGCCTGTGACGGATCGACCTTGTGTCGCTTTTATCATGACAAAATCGATTCCGTCAGCTTTCACCTCTGCCCAGTTTACTTTCCCCTGAAATGTCGATACGTCAATACCGCGTATCATTCACTTACCTCCGGCAAGCCCGCTACGCTTGTCAGCAGGGACAGAATTCCCGCAAGCGCAGATGCGGATGCTACCATGATCCAGTTTACATCATCGAGGACAACCGCCGCACCAATCGTACCGACCGCTGTCTGTGCGATCGTTCTTATGGCGCGTACTATAGCCGCCTTCCACCAAGTTGCGTTTACAATGTTCTTCATTTGCCGTCATCTCCCTTCACATCTTCGCGAGCATCATGCTTCGCAATCCAGATTTCATGTCTTTGGATATCCTTGCTGTTCTTATCTACGGACCCCCAAATTTCCTTATGCTCCGCTTCAGCGGATTTCACCTCTGCCGCAACGCTGTCAATCTTCGCTTCTGCTTTCGTGATATACTGTGTCAGCTTTACAGTGATCGTGATGAACGATATAAACGCTGTAGCACAGGTGATAAAAAACACGATCGTTTCAGCCGTCACCCTTCGTCCCTCCGTTTCCAGTACCGCTCATCCGTACCGGGAACGGTGGTGTTTCCATTAATCAAGGACTCATAAAGAACGCCGTTATAGTTAACCACGTCTCCCGTGTTATACGCATCGTGCGCTCCCGTCGGCGCAGACCACACAGGGTGACCGCCCGCATCAAGTCCGATCGGGTTATAAAGCGATGTCGTGATGTCAGGTGTCCATGCGGCTTGAGAGGTGTGATCCTTGCCCTTGATAACCTGATACAGCTGCGGGTCACCGACGGAGTTCACGCCAAAGGTGACGTAGTCTCCACCCTTGTACGCCTTACCAGGCTTCCACGCATCAAATACCGTTGCAACCTCCATCGCTTGATCGCCCTCCAGACTTGCGGCGAATAACTGAAGCGCACGTCTGAATTGCTCTGCCATCTGTAGCTTATTCATTCTCCGTCACCCCCAACAACACGTCAAGTATTTCTTCGCTGTTTGTATCGACCTTCGGTTTATCTGCTCCAAGGACCTGTGTTTCGGTGTAGATCTTACCGGTGTCCAGAGACTTATAAAATCTCTCACCGGATATATCTACCTCGATAAAACCTTTTACAGGTTTCAGCTTCGGATTTGTGATCATCTTTTCTCACCTCACCTTGATATACTTATACGTGTCTCCGCTGTGCTCGGGCAGGTATCTTACTGTCGGGCAATACAGCAGAACGTTTTCGCCGTCAACGTGAGCGTGACCCCGACCGATGGACGACTGACCTACGGGCAGAATATCGGGAACCTTCTCGATCGCTTCTACTCGGTAATTATCCGCTACGGTCGGATCGGAGTCAGCAGATATCCGTGCAGCGTACGCGCCCAATGTCGCGTTATAAACATATAACACCCACTCATCGGTGTTCTTATCAAACATCATACCTTCGAGTGTGGTGCTCGTTCCGCCACCAATGCCTCCGATGTTCGATACGCTTAACCGACTTACTTCGGCACTTACCAAGTTAAATATATAAATCGTGGTAACCTTTACCGACGGATCATGTCCTGTCTGGAACGCATACGTGCCATTGAAAAACTCAAGACAGTTAAGGTTCTCATCGTTCGACGACGTAGTGCCGCCGGGTGCCGCAAACGCGTTCATCGTTCCCGCGTTACGAATCGTGATAGTGCCGTCCGATCCGTCTCGCACACGATCTATCCACTTATTCTGCGGACACGCCGCAAGCTCATACGAATTATCTGTGTGCGTCTCATCAGTGAACGAATTCGACGAAATACCCGAAAAATCTGCCTTCAGAAAAAACACCTTATACGAGGAGCTCTTCGATGCAAGAATATCGTACGTCACGCCGTCATAAATCAGATCGTTTGCGTGCCATGTGCTCGAGCCTGTAATCGATGTCGAAGAATACACCTGTGTCCACTCGGACAGGTCATCGGAGGTGTACACATAAACCGTGTACGGAGAGGACGATGCCTCTACACCCATCACCCATCTCGCGCCGTCGTGATACACGCCGAACACGTATGAGTTCGATCCCGCAGGACTCGTTATCCGCGTGACATCCCCTGTGTACGCGTCATAAATCGCAACGGCCGTCGGACGGGACACCTTATCGCGAAGCAACCAATACCGCTCCGATGCGGCGGGCTTTACGTACGCATACGTCGTGCCTGATACGGGGATACTCTTAAAATCCAAGCGGTACGGCACTGCCGCCGCCAGCGCGGGGTAAGATTCAGCGGTGAACGGATCGCCGTTACAGAGAGCCCACACCTCCCCGAGATCGGTGCGCATCGTTTCCTTCACGTCTCCCGTTTCGTACGTATACACCGATACCCCTGTATTCGTATCACCGATACACCAGTATCCGTCTGCGTTAATATACGGCGTATCACCCGATGCACGGACACCCGTGTCTGTGTCACCGATAAACCAATTTCCGTTATCACCGACGTGGGGGTTTAAGCCCTCCGCACGTACGCCTGTATCGCGGTCTACGATATACCAATTTCCGTTACGACCGATGTACGGGGCTTGACCCGGAAGCCCTCGCGCATCACCTGCATCAAGGACGTTTCCGTTGCTGTCCACCACCATCAGGTGTCCCGATGCGGCAATGTACACATCCTTCAGATCGTTGATATGCAGATTCTTCTTTACCTGTGCTACCTGTTCGGGGGTCAGGTCCTGCACGACGGTGCGCAGTACCACCGCCTCACCCTTACCGCCTGATAGGGTGATCTTATCGTTGCCGACCGCATCCTCGTAGGTGTCGGTGCGGCTTGTCATATCACTCATATACGCTTATACCTCCGTACGGATTAAATACTTCATCGCCGAGGAAGCAATCCTCCTCGTGCTGTGTCATGCTCTCAAGGATACGCGCCTCCTCCGATACCTGCGGCTCGACATACCCCGATAGGCGTAGGAGGTATGACAGGGCTTGCGTTGAGGAGTCCACCATATCATCATGCGCGCCCGCGGGGAACACGGACCACTCGTCAAGGTATTCCTCAAGCCAAGGGGCTGTTTCTGGCAGGTACACGTGTCCTGATTCAATGGCGGGGGATACCGCGTGAACACGGGCTTCCTTGCCGCCCTTCGGGTTAACGG
The DNA here is from genome assembly GCA_045612565.1 of Eubacteriales bacterium. Classification (GTDB taxonomy): domain Bacteria; phylum Bacillota; class Clostridia; order Oscillospirales; family QAKW01; genus RGIG9041. Next base: position 2,405 of record JAZKZG010000076.1, on the reverse strand, counting down.
GGATGCAGAAACATTCCGACTGCAGGGTCTGTATGATTGCAGATCCGTTTGCCTTGTCCTCAATCAGGACAGCACCGACATCGGGGTACAGGGATCTCACGGTACGTATCGCCGTCAAGGTCTGCGGGAAATCAAGGTGTTTCCGTAAGCAGTACCGCAGATAGTAATCGTTTCCCGTCTTCCCCCACACCGTGATCGCTACGTAGTCATTGTTTTCGCCGCCCTTGAACGCCGCGTCAACGGATATCACGCTGTTTCCGTAGGTCGGTTCATGCGTGTATCGCCGCCACCATGACCGCTGTACAAGGTTACCTCCTTCAACACGGGGTGAGCATTGGTAGAGGGCTTGCCATGCTCTTGCGCCCGCCATAGGATCGTTGATGTAAGATGCCTTGAATTCAGAAAGCCACTTGTTATCCTTACCAAGTTCAGGACAAAGCGAATCGCCGACAGCGCGTCCGAGCGGGTCGTTCAGTTCTGCTTCCACGGGTAGGCGAATCAGCTTGGCATGGGGTTCGGTGCGCAGGATGTTCGCCATCAGGTCGTCCTCATGCCAAGGGGTAGCAATGACGATGACCTTGCCTCCCGCCGCGAGACGGGTCTTGATGGAAGACACCCACTCCGACCACAGCCTTGATCGGAAGGTCTCGCTGTCCGCTTCGGCTCTGTTCTTGATGGGGTCGTCAATGAGAATCAGGTTTGCAGGGTTACCCGTGATTCCCGACATCACGCCGCGCGAAATTAACTTGCCGACATTATTCGCAAGTTCGACCTCTGTAGATCGGTCGACCTGGCCGATACCTGCTTCCGCTCCGAACAGTACTGCTCCGTGTTGGCGGATCTTGTCGGCGTTGCGGCGGCAGAATCGCTGTGCGGACTCGTCATTATACGATACCTCGATGACACGCCATGTCGGATGCCGCCCGAGCACCCACGCAGGAAGCGTCTCACTCAAGGTAATGCTCTTACCATGCTGTGGCGGGGTTTGTACGACCAACACGTCTGCGGCGTGACCTGTCGGGGTCTCAATAAAGGTCTGCACCTGGTCTGCCAAAAATGCCGCCATACGGGTCTGCTTCCACGCCGCGCCATGGACGTAAGGCAGATACGCGGCGAAGGATCTGCGCGCCATCTCGCGCTCCGCGAGCGTTGATAGGAGGATGTCTTCATCGCTTGCCACGTATCATCACTTCCTTCCCTGCTGTGCTTCCCTGCTGTACTGATGCACCGACGAGGTGACGATCAGCCATGACTCTGACCGCGCTTTGCACCACTTCTGCGGCACGGAGGAATACCTCGTCAGCACGTCGGTACAGCAGGAAAAAACACACGCATGATAATGTACCTACTGTTTACTTAGTCGAAAAAACCTTGTAAATATAGGCTTTTTCGAGGTCTGGTGTTGCAGTTTGCAACATTTTTGCAACGTCAATCGCTGTTTTTGCGCTTCGCAATGAGCATTTTCAGCTGATCGTCAGTCATCCTGGTAAGGTCAATAGACTCGATCGGCTTGCCGTCAAGACCGCCGATTTCGACCTTTTCTGTTGCTTTGCCTTCTGTATATTCAGCAACGAATCTTGCCGCCTGTGTATCCGCTGATACCGCCGCGCGATCATACATCGCCGCCGCAACAGCCATCGCGCCGTCAATCTCGTCGGGATCGAGACCGCGCTGTACAAGTGCCGCACGATGTTCGTCTGTCAGGTAGTTTCCTTCCATCAGGACCTTCAGCGCGGCAGAGATCGTGTGCTCTCGCGCTTTCTTTTCCTTCCGCGCCTGCGCTGACCGCTGTCCTGCGATCCGCTGTTGCGCGCTGATCTCCTCTTTACTCATTTCTGCGTAATGCCGATCAAGCGCATCCGCTCTTTTTCCCATCTCCACACCTCCTTAAAAATCAGCCCCTCTATAGATAATTATACAAGTTAGCACAGGCTAACTCAAGATGGGCAAACCTCCCGACACAGGCATGAAGTGGAACAGTGGAACAGATGGAACACATTTTTCATAAACTTTTTTTGGTGTTTTTCGGGGTACTATTTTAGTACCCTGTATTTCCCCATAATTATTTTATATATATTATGTTCCACTTATAAAAATATAATATATAAAAGGGGAAAAAGTGCCGTAGTTCCGGGCTTTTTCGGGTGGAACACATTTTTCGCGAAACCTGTTCCACTTTGTTCCGCTTGTAATGGTTTGGAAACACTTCCGTAATACTTCCGTAATATATACGCCTCCGCGTGAGGAAAACGGTCCGAAAAAATTTTTTGAGAAATTTTGAAAAACCACTTGACAAGTCACGGAATCCGTGATATAATGGTGTCACAGCAGGGCGAGAGCCCCGAGCAAGAAACCACCACACCACATAACCGAAAAGGAGAAACACCATGAACATCTACGAAGTA
>JAZKZG010000075.1:0-9461 GCA_045612565.1 Eubacteriales bacterium | reverse complement strand
AAGCGGAAAATCGCTCTCCATGGTGTTCTATGCTCATCTCTTGCAAGAAGCCCTTGACTCGCCTACAATCGTAGTTCTCACCGATAGAAACGACCTCGACGATCAGCTCTACGGTCAGTTCTCCAAGTGTAGCGAATTTCTCCGTCAGACGCCTGTGCAGGCAGAAAGCCGCGCACACCTCAAGGAACTTCTTGCAGGCAGAAAGGCGAACGGAATCTTCTTCACAACGATGCAGAAGTTCGAGGAATCGGACGAGCCTCTCTCCGAGCGCAGAAACATCATTGTAATGGCAGACGAAGCTCACAGAGGACAGTACGGTCTCTCCGAGCGCATCGATGCAGAAACAGGTAAAATCAAGGTAGGAACGGCAAGAATCATCCGTGACAGCCTTCCCAACGCTACATACATAGGCTTCACCGGAACGCCTATCTCTCTCAAAGACCGCAGCACCCGTGAGGTGTTCGGTGATTACATCGATATTTACGATATGACTCAGGCGGTAGAAGATGGCGCAACTCGCCCTGTTTACTACGAGAGCCGTGTCATTAAACTGAAACTTGATAAAGACACCATCAAGCTCATCGACCAAGAGTACGACCTCATGGCGGCTTATGCCGAACCCGGCGTAGTTGAAAAGAGCAAGCGTGAGATGAGTCAGATGGAAGCGGTTCTCGGAAACGAGAACACAATCAACTCCCTTGTAGAAGATATCCTCGACCACTACGAGAATTACCGTGCGAATCTGCTCACAGGTAAGGCGATGATCGTTGCATACTCTCGCCCTATCGCTATGCAGATTTACAAGAAGATCTTGGAGCTTCGCCCGGATTGGACGGAAAAAGTCGGTGTCGTTATGACTTCGGGTAACAAAGATCCGGAGGAATGGCACGATATCATCGGCAACAAGCACCACAAGGACGAGCTTGCGAAGAAATTCAAGGACAACGATAGTCCTCTCAAGATTGCCATCGTTGTTGATATGTGGCTAACAGGCTTTGACGTGCCTTCTCTTGCCACTATGTACGTGTACAAGCCCATGAACGGTTACAACTTGATGCAGGCAATCGCACGTGTTAACCGTGTATTCGGCGATAAGGAAGGTGGTCTTGTTGTTGACTACGTCGGCATCGCATCCGCACTCAAGCAAGCGATGAACGACTACACCAAGCGTGATAAGGATAAGTACGGTGACACCGACATCACAAAGATGGCGTTCCCGAAATTCCTTGAAAAGCTTGAAATATGCCGTGATTTGTTACACGGATTCGACTATAGCGCATTCTCCTATGGTTCTGACCTCGAAAGAGCCAAGACCATTAGCGGCGCCGTAAACTTCTTTGTTGCACCCGACAAGGAAGAAGAAAAGAATAACTACCTCAAGGAAGCATTGGCAATGCATCAGGCGTTGTCCCTCTGCTCCTCTATCGTGGACGAGAGCCTGCGTATCGAAGCCGCGTTTATGGAAGCAGTTCGTGTTCTTCTCATGAAGCTGATGAACCAAGGCGGCGGTGGTCGAAAGATTTCCTTGCCCGAAATGAACGCAAGAATCAACGAGCTTCTCAAGCAGAGTATCAAGAGCGATGGCGTAATCAATCTTTTCTCTGATGTGAAAGAAGAATTCTCGCTGTTCGATCCCAAGTTCCTTGCAGACGTTGCAAAGATGAAGGAAAAGAACTTGGCGGTAGAACTGTTGAAGAAGCTGATTGCCGAACAGATCGTTGTGTTCAAGAGAACTAATGTTGTCAAGTCCGGCAGATTCAGCGAGATCATTCAGGAAACGATGAACAGATATCTCAATGGTATGCTGACCAACGAAGAAGTCATCCAAGAGCTTCTCAAGATTGCAAAGGATATTGCCAATGCAAAGGAAGCTGGAGCTGAACTCGGACTCTCGGACGAAGAAATGGCATTCTATGATGCTCTCACAAAGCCCGAAGCCATCAAGGACTTCTACGAGAACGATCAGCTCGTGGCTCTCACCAAGGAGCTGACCGAAACCTTACGCAAGAATCAAACGATTGATTGGCAGAAGAAAGACCAAGCAAGAGCGAGAATGCGTATGATGATTAAGAAACTACTCAAGAAATACGACTATCCGCCGGAAGATCGTGAGGATGCTGTTGTTATCGTAATGCAGCAATGCGAGCTTTGGGCTGATAAGGTAATGATGAGCTAATATTTAGATTCGCGAAATTTACAAGCTCTTCTATGAAAAAGCGAGGTGAATGCTATGAATAACGAAATTCAAGAAATTATACAGCCCGATATCGTTATATCTTCGGATTATTCGGAGGATATGGCTGTACACTTTGGCAATCTACCAAGAGTAGCCACGCCTTTGGTATCTGCCGCAAAAGCAACACTTGGACAAATTGAACGAATGCTCGCAAGCGCCCCTTCGTTCATTCAGACGGTAAAAGCTTGTGTTCCCGAACAAACATTTAGAGCAATACTCACCGATGAGCAAAAAGGGAAAATTGCTACGGGTGCATTAAAGCTTATGACCAAAAAAGACGGTTCGTTGATGGCTACACTTGTTAATCCCGATACAGGTAAGATCGTATCGACCGTAGGGCTTGAAAAAGTGAATGTAACCCCCGAACTTTCGAGTGCAATGACCAATTTTGCATCACAAATGCAAATGGCACAGTTGGCTGAACAAATACAGTGCGTGCAGCTTGCAATAGAAGAAGTCCACCAAGGTCAGGAGTTTGACCGTTTGGCTATGGCGTATAGTTGCCAACAGAAATTGCTTCAGGCGATGGCGATTAAAAATCCCGAATTAAGAGCGATGGCTCTTATTCGAATAGCAGGAGATGCAGAAGATAGCAGAAATGCATTGATGCAAAGTCAGCACGCTAATGTTGAGTTTATAAAGAATCAGCCCGAATCGTTTTGGGGTAAACTTCTTTCAGGTGCAAAAACCGAGAAAATTGAAGCTCGTATGGAAGAAATTAGAGAGAGCTTGGGCGTAGTAAATATGGTTTCTCTTGTAGAAGCTATGGCATTTCAGGAAATGGGCGAAAGCGAGTCCGCTCGAATGAGTTTGGAATACTACGCCGAGTTCATTCAAAAGACCTATCTTTCTACGCCCGGATTGGTCGAAAGATTGGATTTGATTGACTCGTCACCCGAAAACTATTGGTCGAAAACATTACCCGAAATAGATAAAAGCATTCAAGCATTACCTTGTGCATCAAATATCAGTTTAATAGGAGCAAGCAATGGAAACTAAATATTGTAAAAACAAAAAATGCAAAAGACCTCTGCCCGAAGGTTATAAACACAAGTATTGTGAAAATTGCAGAGGCAAGCAAGCCGAAGATGTTAAAAAAGGCGGTATTGGTCTGCTTGGAGTAGTTGGTCTTATTGGTGGTGTTGCGTTAACCGTTCTCACAAAAGGGAAATACAATCCCAAAGACAAATAAGTTATGATATCATTGGCTCCCAACCAATATTCAGTAAAAGTCATAAAATATGTTATTAAGAAGGAGGAAAAATGAGTTTTCCGCATAGAGATGATGAACGCTGGCTTGCGTTATACGAAATCACAAAACGATATATCAAGAAATACCTCACTCCTCCTTCTGCTTTGCATGAATTTGAGGGCGAAAAAATTGGACAATGGTATCGAAACCAAAATAGGCTTATAGACGAAGGGTCGATTCTACCACACAGAAAAGAACTATTATACAAACTGAGAGATTATACTCATCAAGTAGGCATTGAACACTTTCAAACATATACGCATAAGACCGGTTTTTTTCCATTAGAAAAAGCAATGTTGGGTGATTACAGAATTGGTAAATGGTTTATTGCCTTGCAAAATGATTACAACAATAATCGTGTGCAAACGGAAACCATGGAGCAATTGAGCAAGATTAGCGATGAGTGGTGTGGTGTTCAAACAAGAATTATAGGCAAGGATTGGGTTGACAATGTACCCTTCGGCGACATCCCGATAACAATAGTCTTACCCGATGATGAATGTATTAAATTTCTGAAAATCGGAATTTATGGATGCGCACAACTGTATGAATATTGCGATGACCTATTTGATGACATAGAAGAGAATCGCAAAGATGAAAGAATATTGAGATATGGACAAGCGCGTGATTTAAAAGCCCACATACTAAAGGTTTTATTTCCAAGTAAAGTTCCTCAATACAATCTACTATTGAAGGCAATATTTGGAGAAAAATCATATAATCAGGTCTTTGATTGCATGAGGTTGATGGACAACGCCTCTAAAATTGCAATAACCCGAAAAGAAATAATAAATTCAGAAATTCCAAGTTATGACGACTTTGCAACGGCAATTAGTAGTATTTTCGAAGAAAACAAGGAACTCGGGCTTATAGATAATGACTTGGAAGAAGCAGAGATCAATGTAGATGTAATCGATGACGATTCGGATTTGTTTGAATGGTTTGATGATAACGATATTGATTGGAGCGACTTTGAGGATGAAGAGGATTAAACGATAATTACGGGAGTTAAATCAAAATAAACACTCGGAATTGTGAGGGAAATATGGACGATAAGATCTTAAAAGCAATAAGGGAAAATGATATAAGAGAACTTGAAAAGCACACTCTGCAATCCGTAGGATTTGGTGATCTTGTTTGTGATGCCCTTCGCGCACTTTCAATTAGAACAATATCCGATCTTGTTACATTTAGCAACAAGCAGAGATTAATTACTGTTATAGATGCACTGCCTGTAGAAGATAAAAAAAACTTCTATGGCATATGCAGAAAATTAAATATTAGAATAAGCGAAGAAATGCGGCGCACACCTCGGAGAGAAAAGCAGTCCGTGGGAGAAAAAAAGAAGCTTTTCAATGCAGAATACTTGTCCAAATATATTTCGGCACATACAAACAATTACACAATTGCTTGGGTAAAGGCAATAAAAGGTACGGAGTATAACCTCTCATTAAGCTATTTAAACACCTTGTTCGATAAAAAACCCAAGTTTGATGAAATAAGGTCTTTGAGATGCTATTATTCAGCAATTAGTTTGAAAGATTTTAGCGACTATTGTTTGAGAGAATTTTCTGATTTTGGCGTTGATACACAGTTTAAAAGTTGTTCGCTGTTGCTAACTTATATTACGATTGGTTATGTAATAAGTTCAGAAAATGAATCAGATGAGTTTATTGTATATCAGGTATTCAATGAACATGACGATGAGCCAGATTTTCAAGGTTTTTATGTGATAAAAAAAGAACAAATAGAAGAAGATTTGCTTGTCAGAAAAAATAGTATCCATTTTAACAACTTATTTAACCAAGAAGATAGCGGAAAACATAGGTTAAACAAAAACCTGTATAGAATTCGCTCGCATATTGCGATGCAAAAGCATTACAAATATCTTCTTGAACGGAGTGGAATCAGACTTGAATTAATAAAGAAGGTCGAACAAACGATTCAATCGTTGTATCAAATTCGTGAAAACACAAGTACTCAGTTTTTTGTCGGCATTCCCGAAGATGATTTGAAAGTATTAAAGCAGATTGAAGAATCTTTAGACAGAAATATCAATGCTCAAGACAATATAGATGAATTGGATTTATCAATAAGAGCCTTCAACTGCCTTCAACGTGCCGGCATTTGTACTATAGGTGAATTGCAAGCACCAACTGAGGAAGAATTGAGAAAAGTTAGAAACCTTGGGCGTAGATCTCTTGAAGAAGTTTTGGCGGTAATGTATGCTCATGGATTTAAAATAAAAGACGATCCGGAATGTCCTGTTGAATACAAGTTCAGTTCAAGTGTAACTGACTTTAACATAAGAAATCATATGCTCAATAGTGACGGGCTATTGGTTAATTTCTTTACAAAAGGAAATGAACCAACCGTTTGTGAAATATCAGCTAAACAGGATGAATCGAATAATTCGGATTTAAGCGCCGAAGATACAATTGATAAAATTGATTTCACTGTCAGGGCTTTCAACTGTTTAAGACGTCGTGGAATCGAGACGATAGGCGAGCTTACAGAACTCACTTACGATGATCTTATAAAAACAAGGAATCTTGGAATACGTAATATTGTTGAAGTCATTGTTACGATGAACGATAACGGTTTCCGATTCAAGGATGGTTCGGAAGAACAGTATTCCTCTATTGAAGCATACCTGCTTGATAAAGTTTTAGGCGGCAAAGAACGCATACTCGAAGCGTTTCCCGATGGTGTGCTTAACATAGGAAACTTACAAGGTCGAAAGTTAGATTTTGACAATGCAAAACAACCGAACACAGCAATCATCAATGAAGGGTCTGACGAACTAAAAAATAAAATCGAAGAACTTGATGCTCGTGAAGCAGATTTGGACAGGCGAGAAAAAGAACTCGCAGAAAAACAAGAATACGTTAAACAAATAGAGCAAGAAATGGTTGACAAAACCCGAAAGCTCGAAGAAGCACTTGCTGATTTTGAAAGGAGAAGCAAGGCTGAGGAAGGTGTTCTTTGCGATGAGGTAAAGGCAGTTGGTGAAGCACGAGAAAAACTCGAAGCTGACGTGTCAAGTTTCGAGGAAAGAGTGATTATGTTTGAAAAACAACGAAATGATTTTAAATCATGGGAAGAAAAAACTCGACTTGATATTGCAGAAGAACAAAAGAAGAATTCAATAATACGCTTTGTTTCAAACTTGGAAGCCATTCGTGCAATGGTTGATGCACAATTTGACGAAGAAAAAGCGGTACTTCTTGAAAACTCAAGGAAGGAACTCGAAAGATTGCAGGCAGAAGCTGATATTGAAATGCGTCGAGTGCAAGCCGATGCCGATGCGCGAATCAAAGCGAAATGCGTCGAATGCGATGCCTTAACAAGAGCAGCAGATAAAAAGGCTACAGATAAAGTAGCTGAGCTTGATAGGCAAATTAATAGCGTTAATTCTCTTGTCTCTTCAATGAAAAAGGTAATTGAGGATATTGCCTCCGCAATTTCTGTACGTATATCAACATTGCAACGGACAAAAAATCAATTGCAATCGGAATTGAACGCAATAACAGGTATATTTAGTGCAAACCAAAGAAAGCCTATAGAAAGCAGAATTCAGCAGTTGGAAACAGAAATGGTTGCTTTGGAAAGTATAAAGACCATTATTGATGATTACAAAGCAGCATTGAATTTTGAAGCAATGAAAAAAATAGAACTTTCCTTAACACCTGATAGTCCTAAAGCCACGCCTTCTTCTGCAAAATTGTTCTCATTTGTCGAAACAGCTACGAGTGCAGCGATAGAAAAGTATGTTGGCTTTAACGATGAAGAAATTGTCATACCCGACACATACAATGGGAAACCTGTAGTCGCGATTGCTTCAAGTGCATTTAAGAAATGTCATTCGTTAAAGAAAATCATTCTTGGAAAAAATCTCCGCAAAATTGGAGAATATGCTTTTTCAGGGTGTGAAAATCTAACAAGTGTTGTTGGCTCGGCTCAATTAACGCATATTTTCGACAGCGCCTTTAATGAATGTGTGAAACTCTCTGATTTTGAATTTGGTGCGGCTTTGGTGGAACTTGGTTCGTGGTCATTTAGAGAAACTGCCATAAGAAAATTTGTTTTGCCTCCTAAGATTACAACAATTAAAGCGGATACGTTCTATAAATGTCCTTATCTAAAAAGCGTAGTGTTCCACAATAATTTGTTGACAATATGCCAAGATGCTTTCAACTGGTGTGACTCCCTTGAAATCGTGGAATTGCCACGATCTGTTTTGCGTGTGTCACCAAGTGCTTTTGGTGGAGTAAACCATAAACTTAAGGAACTTCGAGTGTTGTCACCTTATACTGAGTTTGTTAACTTAGAGCCAAGAGAGAGAAGCCACTTCTATGGTGGATCTCAATTGATAGTTTACTGCTTGCCTGAATCAAAGGCGCAGGAGTATTTTAGAAAAATAGATCATAAGAACATTAAACCATTATAACCACAAGGGGTGTAATCTATGGTATTCAAAGAATTAATACAGCAAATCTTAAAAAAACAAGAATGCGATGAACACGAGCTTGCTCGTGAATTGGATTGCACCCCTGTTCAAATACGAAACCTGCGAGATGGAAAATCCAAACTTCCCAATTCTCACACTTGCCGTAAAATCTTTAGATATTGCGATAAACACGGTATCGATTATAGTTTTATCGATTGGAACGATATTGCGTACACCCTATTCATTGATCAGGATTGGATCAGCGCATACACTTGGCTTGAAGATTTGGATAAGTCGAATTACATACTGTTAAAACACAATGAATGTGGCAAGAAAACCAAAGTGCCTTTTTCGACCTTCAACATACCAAGAACAACTCCTTGTATTCATTGTTGGGTAAATAAATATGTTCCGTTAGACACTTACAACGTGGAGCTTTCAGAAGATAATTACAAGCATAAATTCACACACACTTGCGTTCGCTCGTATGAGGTAACATACGAACAAATCAAGCAGAAGAAATTCAAGTGCGCTTGGTGTGGTGCTATGTTTAATGGAAATCAGGAAGCCAAGATCAAAGCAAGAGATTATAGTTTTATCGGTCGTCAACGGTTGCCCCAGTATTGGATGGACTATGATTATATCGAAAGATATCTTGCAAGGAACGCTCAAAAAGGTTCAACTGTGTGGTTTAAAGTCGAACTTCTCAACTCTATCGGGAGCATTATCCTACAAAAAGCTATTTTAGATGTCGAGATTACGGATGAAACCATTGAGCAGCTTGATGTCTATTACTCCAAATTCCTTTTGAGTGACTATCTTGACTACTGCAGACGATATGAAGATGAAACTATCGAGGTAGATAATAACAAGTATCCCGAAGAAAAGAACTTTTTGATAATTACCGCCAAGTTGACAAATGGCGAATATTTAAATCTTGGCTATATCACAGATGATCTGATTATCCACAATAAGATTGGATATGTAGTTTACGGTACTGAAGGCGATGATGATGAATTGGTCGCCAAAGTGATTAAAAATAGCAAGTTCTACGAGGAACTGCCTCCGATGGAACTTGAAAACTTGAAAGTCTTAATTCGAGAAAACAAAGCAAGACAAGACCTTTATTTGCTATATAAGAGCTTCGCAGATACCATAGAAATTGAAGCAGAAACTCTTGCAAACATTGATAAGCAAATAGACGCATTGAAACTCAAACAAACAATGATGGAAACGCTATTCTCGTTTAATAATCTCATTGAATCTGCAAATAAGAAATCCTCCGATGAGGATGATGAGGATATATTCGATGACGATGAGTTCATTGATTTTGACGATGAAGAAATCTTCGATGAGGATTTTGATTTGTTGGATGACGATGACGAAGTAGAAGATGACGATTTGCCCCCACCTCCCCCTACGCAGTTATCAGATTTACCAAACTTGGGAGCAAGTATGGTTAAGCGATTAGGTGCTGTTGGCATTTACACCATTGACGAATTAATGCAAGCAAAAACAGAAGA
>JAZKZG010000074.1:0-1756 GCA_045612565.1 Eubacteriales bacterium | reverse complement strand
TAATTGTCTTAGGTGCGGTGTAACGGATGTTTTTGTACTTAACGTTTGAAATGCTGAAGTTCTGTACGTCACTGCCATAAATAAGGCATCCTATAGGACGACTGCTTGCTCTGTAAATATCAATATTTTCGAACGTTACGTTGTCAATACTGCCGCCGGGAATCCCAACAACAATTGCAAGGGCGGGAATTCTGTCCTCATTCCACGTTGCATCGTGGAAAACAACTGTTGAATCCGTAAAGGTTATGTCCTTGATATCCTTTTCAACCTCGCCGCAGATACCGAAGCAACGCGCCTTTCCGTTCCAAGCGGTACAGTTAGTGAATGTAATATTCTGACTAATGGCCTCGGGGCGACCACCTGCGGCTTTAACGTCAAATAAATCGTCACCGCTTCGGCAGAAGGAGTTATCTATTGTAACGTTTCTTGAGTTGCATATTGCAAATGCGTCAGAATTTTGTCTGTAACCAAAAATATCAACGTCTTTTATCGTGATATTTTCACTGTCGTAAGTAATGAATGTCCATTCGGGCGAGTTGATGAATTTAACACCGCTGATTTCAATATTGTTTGCGTATGCAATAACAATACCACGTCTTTCTGCTCTGTCAAGATGGGAGAGGTCAACAACGCCGTTGCCTACAATTTTTACATTGTTGCAACTCGTAAGGTTTAAATATGGGCAACGATTAAGTCCCATTGGCAGGTGACCTGCGTTCATTAAATCTGTGTCCTGCTTGCTTGTGTTGTTGTAGTTGTCGTCATCGCTAGTTATATCGTAAGTGTGCTTTGCAAGAAGGTACGAACCTCTTTTAAGATAAAATACGGTGTTGCTCCAGCCACAAAAATCAAAGAAGGCATCGGAACTGTGAAAACCTTTTTCAACAGGAACAACATTATAGCCTTGACTCTGGTATTTTTTGATTTCTGCATCTTCGTCAACCAACTCGCGTACAAAGATGGTGAAGCCGTGCTCCTGGTCATCGTTGTTGAAAACGAAAGTATAAATACCCATCTGTGTGATTTTACCGTTGAGTACGGTGTTCTGGTAACTGGGTTTGAAATCAAGGCTTCTGGGAAGAATGGTTACGTTGTTGATCATAAAACCGTGACTCTGTAACTGGAATGAAAGTTCAAAATCTTTTGTATTATCAACATATATTTCGCAGAATGAGTGCAATGCACCTTTCTGTGTGTTACCTACGAATACGGTTGTGGCATAAACAGGAATACGCTTTTGCTCCACGTGAACTGTAAAGTATGGAGATTGGATTATGCCATTGATATCTTGATAACCTTGGGCATTTACATATAATTCGTCACCATCATCACTCGCACGTTGGATAAACGAGCTTGTGGTTAAACCTGCGGAGGAGACGGGTTTTATTGCTTCCTCGGGATATTCAAGGTACTCAAAGATCTCCTTTGTCTGAGTGGGCGGAACCTCGTTCGGTCCATCAAAAATGTTAAATGCGGAAAAGAAAGCTAAAAACAAAGCGAATATAGCTTTTAAAACTTGCATAATTGCTACTCCTTTTTGAAAGATGCAATGATTTTATCACACACTCTTGAAAAAATCAACAAAAATGCTTGTTAATTAGGTTGTAATGTTTACAGTGTCGCTATTGACAAAGTCTGAAAAATTTGTGTATAATCAACAGGTATTAAACTTAATTTGTTTTATTGAAAGAAGGATTTTATTATGGCAAAAGTACTTGTGGAAACATCCGCACGTCACGTTCACGTTTCAAAAGCA
>JAZKZG010000073.1:0-8578 GCA_045612565.1 Eubacteriales bacterium | reverse complement strand
AAATATTTAAAATTTATAATATTTTTATGTATTTTGCATTAATTATAATACATAAATATAATATTTTCAAGAAAAAAATAATAGATAAAATAGCAAAAAGCCATAACACAACGTGTTATGGCTCTTTATTTTGTGCATATTCAACAATTAATTTAACGCTTTAGTGCAATAAAACCAAAAAAGTTTGTACAATTTTATTTTTTACGTGCACCTATTTTATTTTCAACATTTTGTAAAAGATTGTAAAAAGAAGCAGACATAAGAGAATAATCCTGTTTTATGCTTTCCTGATCAAGCACCGGAACAAGCGAAGAATATTTATCATCATTTAAAATCTTACTAATTTTTGAAAGAGATGCATTCATTGATGCATCCGTCATAAATGTAAACTCTTTTTCACCATCGCCAAAAAAACTCTGGGGATTATTGGGATTTGAATTATAAATCATTCTAAATATTTTATATACACTGACACTAAGGTATGATGAAACCTCATTTGTAAGAGTTTTGCTATTAATTTTCGCAACAGAGTCCATCAAAATAGAAATCGAATTGCAAATGAGCTTTTTATTCAATGTTGACATCATATTTTTAATACCAACATTTCCTTTATTCAAAACATCTTCAGATGGAATTTCATCCACAGAAATCGAGTTACCATTCTTATCATAACTTCTGCCCAAAAGATAATCAACTGTTACCCCATAGTAATCGGCAGCACGAACCAAAAAAAGTAAACCGCACTCACGAATTCCTTTTTCATAATGCGAAAGAAGCGACTGCGAAACGCCAAGTTGCTCTGCAGCAACCTTTTGCGATACACCTTTTTCTTTTCTAAGATGAGTAAGTATTCTTGCAAAATCAGACATTTCCATTACAGCACACCTCAATCACAAAGGATTTTCATAAAATCTCTTGTATTTTGGGCAATATCTTCTTTAAAAACAGCAGATCCTGCAACCAAAACATTAGCACCTTTATCAAGCGCAATCTTAGCATTCGTAAGATCAACACCACCGTCAATTTCAATATCAAAAGACAGGTTCTTTTTATCTTTTAACTCTTTAAGATACTCAACTTTCGAAAGCATATCAGGCATAAACTTCTGACCGCCAAAACCCGGTTCGACAGTCATAATCAAAGCAAGTTCAATAGAATCAACAAACTCATCATAAACAGTAACAGGTGTGCCAGGTTTTATAACAAGACCTGCCTTTTTACCATATGAATGAATAAGATCAATAACACCCTTAACATCATCAGTACTTTCGTAATGAATTGTAATTATATCAGAACCAGCCGCAGCAAATTCTTTAATATATTTTTCAGGTTTTTCAATCATAAGATGAACATCAAAAACTTTATCACAATATTTTCTAAGCGAGGCAATTGTTTGAAATGCTATCGACATATTAGGTACAAAGTGACCGTCCATAACATCAATATGTATGTATTCAGCTCCTGCATCTGCTGTAAGCTTAACATCACGAGCCAAATTAGCAAAATCAGCTGATAAAATTGATGGTGACAAAATATTCATAATTTAACTCTCCTTTATAGAAACAAAAAACGGACGGCAATAAACCGTCCGTAACTTTTAATCAGTCAACTCGTTTTCGATAAGATTAATAAGGGAAGAAACGGCAGCTTCTTCATCAACACCATCAGCGGTTATTGTAATAGTAGTACCTTTGATAATGCCAAGTGATAAAATACCAAGCAAACTTTTTGCATTAATTCTTCTATCTGCTTTTTCAACCCAAATAGAACTTTTGAATTCGTTCGACTTTTGAATAAAAAATGTTGCAGGTCTTGCATGAAGACCAACACTATTGGTTACTGTTACCTCTTTGGAGTACATAGGTAATCCTCCCGAATTAAATAATGATATAATATTATATTATTAAATTTTACAAGTCAATAGAAATCATTTACTTTTGGTCAGTTTGACATAAACACAAACATTTTTAAACATTTTTTTCGACACTTAAAACAACAACATTTCCAAAATAAACTTTAGATGAAATTTTAATTGTATCATTAGGTATAATCGAAAATGAACCTTGTGCTTTATAACCTTTATCTGTTAAAGTACCCGTGCCTTCAACTGTCAAATAATAATCAGTATACTCTAAACTCGGCAAATCAATATATGTTCCATTTTGAAGTTTTTCTTTAGTATAACCTTGTTTTGAATCAATATTAGTAATTTTACCAATAAGTTCTCCCGAAGCGGAGTAAACATTATCTCCGATCTCAAACGGATTTATTGATGTAGTATATAAATTATACGCTTTTAACTGTGTTGTATATTCAACGGTAGAATCAACCGAAACAGGCAAATTAACTTTACCCTTTGAATTAAGTATAAAAACAATAGCAATAAATAATACAGAAGCAACAATAATTATGTCAATAAAACTTATTTTTCCAAAAAAACGTCCTTTGCTATCAATAACTTTCATACTACACCTCTAATATTTCAATATTTCTTACTATCGCGCCGCCTGATATACTTGTCATAGAAATGCCAATTGTTCTGCCAACACCAAATCTATAACCATTAACTGAAATTCCGGTATCCGAAACATCAGCAGTTACCTCAATTACAACTTCAATATTTTGTCTGTCACTTTGAACACTTGTTACAGCTTCTCCTGTAATCATATCACAAGTGGTAGTAGAATATGGTTTCGACTCCGCAGAAACAACTCGGCCAATTTCAGTACTTGTCTCAACATCTCGCACTTTTTCATTTGCTTCAGGAACACCATCAACCATAGAAGATATATTTTGAAATTCAACAGTGTATCTTATTGTGTTTGTTTTTGAATTTGTAACCACCTGCCCGGTCTTGCTTGACATAAACACCTTGCCAACAAAAAACACAGCCAAAATTAAAACCAAAACAATTACAATATCAAAAATCGGGAATTTACCAAAAAGTTTATATTTTTTCATTTTTATAACAGCTCCTTTAATCTCGTTTCAACTCAGCATCATAAATATTAAGAATGCAAACCATTAGTGCAATTAATGTCCAAAACATCATATAAATTATATTGTTGTAGAAAATATAATCTACAAAACCCTCAACAAATACACCGCACATAGCGGCAAACAAGGGGATTATAGCCAACTTACACTCTAAGGTGCCGGTATTTTTTACAATAAAGCTTACATCTTTAACTGTATAAAACATAATCAAAAGCAATATTATCAAAGCAACAATACTCATTTCAATTGTTATCTGCATAAACCAATTGTGTGAATGTTGAGCATCTACACCAGGAATCATATAATCAAGATAAAAAGCTGTAAAAGCCGCCGTTCCTATGCCGGAACCGATAAACCAATGATTCTTTACTATTTTAAACGCAGCCTTCCATATACTCATTCTATATGAAACTGACGTATCTTTAAAATATGAACCAACACTCAAAAGTCTTGTAAGCATATTTTGAGGCAAAACATACGGAAGAATTGGCACAGCAAAAACACCAAGAGTAAGCAAACGTTTATCGCAGCACCAGACAACGATAAAAGCTGCTAACGCAACTGCAATGTAGCAACCGCGAGAATATGTCAATGCAAGATTTACAACCTGCAATAAAAAACATCCAATAAAGAACAAACGTTGTATAAAAGTTTTTGACATTACCACAGCAATAAACGAAATACAAATTGTAATGATCAAAAATTCGCCGTATACATTTGGGTTTGCAAATGTTGAAGTAATACGACTGAGTCCTCCAACATACTCTTCGTTGTCAGACCATCCCATTCCACCCTTGCCAAAAACAAATTGTGCAAGACCAACCGCACTTGTATACAAAGTGCACGTGGTTATAGAAAAAATCAATTTTTTAAATATATCTCTGTTGTTAACAACAATTGTCACAGAGAAAAACAAAAGCATTAAAGACAATTGTATAATTGCCGCAAGGATACTATCACTGCCCGCAAAGCCCACAAACACATGATAAAGAGTTAAAACAAAATACATTGCTCCCAAAATATAAATCGGTCTGAAATCAGGCAGTTTTTCAATTTTACAAAAAACACGGCAAAGTACAACCACAAAAGTTAACAACGAAAGTGCAACCGCAGGGAAAGTTGAAAGTGAAATACCAGCAAATATGGTAATAGTAATAAGTAACAGTGGCGATGCAAGTAAAAATGGAAAAAACAAAAGTCCCGCAAACGCCGCAAACATTATCATATCCCCACCAATAAATGAGGCACATCCCGCAATAGTTCCGGAAAAAGCCGCCAGAACACATATTTCAACAGGTTTCTGATTTGGTAAATAATCAGTCTTTATATCAAAAAAATCACAAAATTTTCCCAGCACAAAAGAAGATTTAATAATTGTTCCAACTGTTGTTTTAAATCTTATAAGTATTATTCCTATAATAAAGAGTAGTGAAAATGCAATCATGCGTGGAATATTACCGTATGATCTAAAAAACAAAATCAAACTGCTTGGAACTAGATAACACGATATAACAGACAGCGGTGCTGACATTACCTTTTTAGGTATATCGCAAATAAAATTTATGAAAAAACTTTGAGAAATTATTTTTGATATAAACCCTTCAAAGAACAGCTTTCTTATAAAACGCGGGATAGCAGCATTTTGCGCAAAGCTACCCATATCTCTGTCGGCAAAAAAAGCATAAAAATAACTTGCTTTAAAAGCATTAGAAATATATGTGCAAACAGAAAGAAAAAATCGTCCAAATAATGAAGCCTTGAAAATATCGCCAATTCGAAGCCATAAGGCTTTATACATTAGATCACCTATCCCTTCTTAAAAAGATTTAATATTTTTGATAAATTTTCGGATTTTAGAACAAAAAGTAAAAGCAAATACAGTATAACTGCTAACATGAAGATTATAACAACCGTTAATGCTTCAAATATAAAATCGCCTGAAAAAGCAAAGGTAGCTGTGAGAATTTTACAAAGTGCATATACACAAACACCGCTGAAAACCAACCTTATAAGTTCAATCACAAATTCTTTTGTAAATATATTTTTTGTTATTCTTAAAGAAAAAACACTTAAAAAGACAGTCATTACTATACCCGCAATCACCGTAGAAAGAGCCAAACCGGCAAGACCTAATTTTGATGTCAAAATTATAGAAAAAACTAAATTACATACAATTCCAATAGCTGCACAAATCATAGGTATAAGTGATTTTTGCATAGAATAGAAGAATTTATTAAAAATATCTTGCCACGACAAAAAAATCATACCAAGAACATACACTGCTAAAAGAGCACTTACATTCACAGTATCTTGTGGTGTAAATTCTCCGCGTTGATATAACAACTTAATAATAGGATATGAACAAGCGCCCATAAACGCCATAATAGGCATAATAATCGCAGTAATATTTGAAAGCATATCTCGGCAAATATGTGTAGCACCATCAACATCATTTTGTGCAAATTTGCGAGACATTTCAGGAAAAAACATATTTGTCAAAGCATAAGAAAATACACCGGCAACAATATAGTAAGCCGTATATGCATAATTAACAGTCGCAACACCGTTATCCGATACAGAAGAACTTAAATTTGACGAAATAAGTTGATTAATAGGTTGAGCCAAAGCTGCAACAAAAAGCGGTAAAGTTAAAACCGCAACTTTTTTAATATCAGGTGATTTAAAATCAAAAATAAAAGAGTAATTGAATTTTTTCTTTTTTAAAAACGGGATCAAGAAAATAAACTGTAATGCCCATCCGATAACAAAAGCAACTGCAAGACCTTTTATTCCAAATTCTTTGTTTAAAAACAAGAAATAAAGTATCATCGAAAGATTAGAAAACAGCGAAACAAGAGCAGGCGCAACAAATTCACCGTACGATTGCAAGATACCAACAAAAATAAACGTACAACATGCAAAACTCATAATGGGCATAATTATTTGCATAAGTGACGAAGCAAGATTCATAACATCAGCATTTCCACCAAATCCCGATGCAACAAGCAAAACAGCATATTTAGGAAAAATAATACCAAGTACCACAATAACAAAAGAAAAAAACAGAACAATATTTAAAAATGTAGATGCAAACCTGTTAGCTTGTTTATCACCATTTTTTGAGATTTTCTCATTAAAAACAGGTACAAATGCCGAAGAGATAGCTGTACCGAAAGTAACATCAAATAAAATAAGCGGCAAGTTAGACACAGCGGTAAATGCCGATGCTTCAACACCCGTACCATAATTCTGAGACAATAAAATTCCGCGCAACAGCCCCAGAACTTTTGTCAAAAGTACAGCGGAAACCAAAACCAAATATATATATACGTTTTTTTTATTTTTATGCGACAAAATAACGTCTCCTCATTATAATTTAATGAATTTTATCATATTTATTTAAAAAAGTAAATACCCACTGAAATTTAAGGATAAAAACAAAATACAACATATTTTTTAATGATATAATGTTAAACTATAAACGGGGTGACCGGTTTGAATATTACTGTCTATGTTGATGTATTATTTTTACTAAACTTAATTGTCGATTACATAATAATTTCTTCCACAGCATTTATATCGAATAAGAAAGCGAATACATTTAGATTTTTTTGTGCATCGTCTATCGGCGCATTTTACAGCGTAATAATATTTTTCCCCAGTTTAAAAATATTAGATATCATTGTGTTAAAGATTTTCATAAGCAACATAATTGTTTTAATTGCTTTCAAGTGGAAAAACATCACTTCACACCTGAAAGTTTTTGTTACTTATTATATAATTAATTTTATATATGGCGGAGGAATGTTCGCTTTTTACCGATTTACAAATCTCGGCTCGAAAATGAACTACTCCAACGGAGAATACTATATAAATTTGCCATTATGGGCAATTATTATGTTGGCAATAATCTTTTATTTTTTAATAAAAGTCTTTGGAAGAATTTTAAACGGCACAAATCAAACATCTATAATAAAAGAAATAGAAGTTAATCAAAATGGAAAAACTGTATGCACAAACGCTCTAATAGATACAGGTAATAATCTTTATGACCCAATTTCACAAAAACCTGTCATTCTTGTAGAAAAAGATGTAATTAAAAAAATAATAAATGTAAACTTGGAAAATGACTACGATTCAATAATTAAAAATAATATGAGAATAATCCCATTCTATGATGCAACAGGCAACAGTAATATAATCTACGCTTTCAAACCTTCATACGTTTATGACAAAACATCTAAGAAAGAAATAAAAAATGTTTTAGTGGGAATATCACAACATCACTTATCTTCTGACCGTTCATATCAAGCGCTCATGCATTCAAAACACTTTTTAGAGGAGTAAATTATGATTGAAAAGATTTTATTTGCGTTAACAAAATTCAAATTATTTAGAATTCTTGCCTGTAAAATCAATTATGTAGGCACATTCAATACATTGCCTCCACCACTTTCAAGGCAAAAAGAAGCAGAATATATAGAACTCTTAAAGACCGAAAACAAAGAGGCGCAGGAAAAACTGATCGAGCACAATTTAAGACTTGTTGTTTATATTGCAAAGCGTTTTGAAAACACCGGCATAATGGCTGAAGATTTAATTTCAATCGGTAGCATAGGATTAATCAAAGCCATCAAAACCTTTAACTGTGATAAAAACATAAAGCTTGCAACTTATGCATCCCGCTGTATCGAAAATGAAATACTAATGTTTCTCAGAAAAAACAACATTCAAAAAAATGAAATTTCACTGGATGAGCCATTAAATATTGATTGGGATGGCAATGAGTTATTATTATCTGACATACTTGGTACAGACAATGACAGCGTATATAAAGACTTAGAATATGACGCCGAAAGGCAAATGCTTGTACAAGCAATGAAATCACTCAACGAACGAGAAAAACAAATAACAGAAATGCGTTATGGACTTAATGAACACAAAGAAATGACACAAAAAGAAGTAGCAGATCATCTCGGGATATCGCAAAGCTATATTTCGCGCCTAGAGAAAAAAATAATTTTAGAGTTGAGAGAGTATTTAAACGAGCCAGCTGTATAATTGGTAAATGTTGAATAGCATAGATTTATTCGTTCCGGACAAACTGACTGTAAATAAACGTTCGGAGGAATGAATATGCGAACAAAAGTACAGCTTTGTGGTGTTGATACATCTAGTTTGCCTATAATAAAGCACGAAGAAATGATGGATAAGTTTCGCGCATTACAAGCCGGCAATGAATCAATTCGTGAGGAACTCGTAACGTGTAATTTAAGATTAGTATTAAGCCTTGTCGGTCGTCTTGCTTATCGCAACGAGCAGGCAGATGATTTATTTCAAGTAGGTTGTATCGGTTTACTTAAGGCAATCGATCATTTTGATTTAAAGCATAATGTTCGATTTTCAACATATGCTGTTCCAATGATTTTAGGAGAGATTCGTCGTTATTTACGTGATCATCAGTCACTTCGCGTATCTCGTTCTTTAAGAGATATTGCATACAAAGCGATGCAAGCGAAGGAGCAATTTATTACAGAGCACTCAAAGGAACCGACAATTGAACAAATTAGTGAAATGATAG
>JAZKZG010000072.1:0-8605 GCA_045612565.1 Eubacteriales bacterium | reverse complement strand
TTGAATGGTCGCAAATACGCTCGAAATCACCTATTGTGTGAAGAAGTCTTCCGAGTTCGCGGCTGTCACCGACACCGAGGTCATAACCGCCGAGTTTTACCATAAATGCGCCGAGCTTGTCCTCGTAATCATCAGAAAGTTTTTCATAATCGAAAATTGAAAGTGCAGCTTGTTTATCAAAATTTGTCAGAAGTGACATTGATTTTAAAACTGCCGACTGTGAAACATCAGACAAATCGCAAAGTAAGGTTTTACAGTGAAGCACCGCGGCAGGCGGAGTCGACAATAGTTGTTCGTTTATAACGATACCATCAGATTTTTGCTTATTCTCACGCACTGTTTTTTCGGTGAGTTTTTCAACAGCTCTGCCAAAAATCAAAAATACAATTGATGTCAGCACGTTAAACGTAGTGTGAATAAGTGCGATTATGACAACATTTGCAGGAGAGGCTGAATAGTCCCCCAAAAGCAGTACAACAGGCAAGAATATTATTGTACCGATTAAATTAAAGTATATTTGATAGACCGAAACACGCCTTGCATTATGGTTCGAGCCGATTGACGCAAAAACGCCCGTTATACAGGTGCCGATATTTGCTCCGAGGATTAGCGGAATTGCCATTCCGACCGATATTTCACCCGTAAGCGCAAGTGCCTGTATAATACCGATTGTTGCCGATGATGACTGAATTATACTTGTAAACACAACCGCAACTAAAAGCGCTATAAGCGGATTAGTGAACATTGTAAGCATATTCACAAACGCCTGCGAATCTTTTACAAACGACACCGATTCGCTCATCATATCCATACCAATTATAAGTACAGCAAAACCTACCAGAATTGTACCGATGTCACGCTTTGACTCGTTTTTTGAAAACATACGGATGCCGACACCGAATAGCGCAAGAATCGGTGAAAAGATAATCGGCTTTAAAAGCAACAAAAATATACTCTCACCACTGATGCCGTTAAGGCTGAGAAGCCATGCAGTGACCGTGGTGCCGACATTAGAGCCCATTATAACGCCAACACTGCTTGTAAAGTCGATAATTGACGAGTTTACAAGACCGACAAGCATTACCATAACAGCCGACGATGACTGAATTATAACGGTAACACCAAGTCCCGATAAAAATCCAAGGAGTTTGTTTTTTGTTATTTTTTTAAGAGCAGATTGCAGTTTTCCACCCGCTAGTTTTTCAAGACCGGAGGACATAATACTCATACCGTACAAAAACAAAGCAAGTCCACCGCACATTGTTGCAAAGACACTTATAAGTTGTGTTGTTGACATTTTAAACCCCTCCTTTTTTATTATTATACTGCTATTTTTCAATTTTTAAAAGGTGTTTTTTAAATTTCTATTATTAATAGATTGAAAAATATATCAAAATACCTTAAAATATATTTCAAAATATATTTCGAGGTGAAAAAAATGAAAAAATATGATGTTGTTGTTCTGGGCGGCGGTTTTGCAGGTATCGGCGCGGCTATCGGTGCCGCTCGCGAAGGCGCAAAAGTGCTTATCATTGAAAAATCAAACTGTTTTGGTGGTATGGGTACCAACGCTCTTGTAATTCCGTTTATGAGATACTATACAAATATAAATGGCGAACGCGTAAATCTTTCACGCGGTATTTTTGAAGAGATTGTAACAGAACTCGAAAAGCGCAACGCCATTGAAAACAGACGCTATTTGGAAGAAGATTTAAAACTTATTTTAAACAGAATGGTTTTGAACGAAAACATTGATGTTTTGTTCCACGCAAACATATTTGACGTAAAATGCGAGAATAATAAAATAATCTCTGTAAGCGTTACCACACGTGGCGGCGCACTGACTTTTGAGGGTAATTATTTTATCGATTGCACAGGCGACGCCCAAGGTGCATATCTTGCAGGCGTGCCTTGCAGACTCGGTCGTGAGGAAGATAATCTTTGTCAACCAATGACACTATGCTTCAGGATTGCTAATGTTGATGCAGACAAATTCAACGCATCAAAAGAGCGTTTTCAGAAAAAGTACAAAGAATTTCTTGAGGCGGGCAAATTTAAAAATCCCAGAGAAAACATACTTATTTTTAATACACCTATAAAAAATGTTTTTCATTTCAACACAACACGAATTGTAAAGAAAAATCCCGTCGACCCGTTTGATGTTACGCGTGCTGAAATTGAGGCTCGCGAGCAGGTATACGAGGTATATGAATTTTTAAAAGAGTATGCAGACGGCCTTGAGGACAGCTACATCTCTATGACAGCATCTGAAATAGGTGTACGCGAGAGCAGAATGATTGAGGGCGAGTACACGATAACGGGTGACGATTTCAGAGAATGTAAAAAATTTGAAGATACAATTGCACTCGGCAATTACGACATAGATATTCACAATCCCGAGGGAAGCGGCACATACATCTACCGTTTTGAAGACGGTCAGTATTACACAATCCCCTACCGCGCTCTTATCCCCAAGGGAGTATCAAATATGCTTGTTGCAGGAAGATGTATTTCGAGCGACCACACCGCTCAGGCGGCTTACAGAATTATGCCTATTGTGTGTAACATTGGCGAAGCTGCAGGAATTGCTGTGGCAATTGCAAATAAAAATTTGATTGATGTAAGAAATGTCGATATAAAACAACTCCAAAACACAATAGTTTCTAAAAACGGCGTATTAGAGGTATAAAAATGATTAATAAGTTTAAGTTTTGTGACACAGACAAACGTGTAAAAAAGTACATAGTTCCTCAAAAAATAGTTTACACAGAAGGAAAAATTGAAAATCCCGACTGTCTTTTAACATACCGCGACAGACAGATACAACTGCAAGAGCGCGACTTTATGACAATGAATGGAAAATCGGCAGTTTTGTTTGATTTTGGGGTGGAGTTCCACGGAGGTGTACAGATTTCGGTACACAAAGTCAAAGGTCATACAAGTGCAAAAATGCGTTTTTGCTTTGGCGAATCGGTAACCGAGGCTACGTCACAAATCGGATTTAAAGGTGCATGCAACGACCACAGTGCTCGCGACTTTACCGTTGACGTTCAATCGTATTCGGCAAACGAGTACGCATCAACCGGCTACAGATTTTTATATCTTGAACTGCTTGACGATTGTGTTGTAACAGTAAAGACTCTGCAGGGTATATTCGTTTATAATGATTACGAATACATAGGCTCATTTGAGTGCTCAGATGAAAGGCTTAACGAAATATATGACGTTTCGGCATACACCTGTCATTTATGTATGCAAAATCAGTTATGGGACGGCATAAAACGCGACAGACTGCTGTGGATTGGCGATATGTCACCCGAACTCAAAACAATAAAATACGTTTTTGGTGACACACCCGAAATTATAAACGGTCTTAAACTGTCGGCAGACGATGCAGTTTTGCCAAATTGGATAAACAAGCACCCAACATACTCGATGTGGTGGCTTATCAACCTCGTTGAATGGTGCGAATATACAAATAATTACAAATACATCGACGATATGCGTAATTACGCCATACCACTCACACAGCAGATACTCGACAGCATTGACAAGGATGGTTACTTTACAGCAGGTGATTTTATAGACTGGCCGTCAAAAGACAAACCCGCAAGTCGAGAAGGTACACGCGCACTCACAATTATGTGTATGGACGCGTGTATAAAGCTGTGTAATCATCTTAAAGAAACCGAACTTTCGCAAAAATGTGCCGATATGAAAGCGTTTATTGCAAAAACAAAGGCAGGTTGTGACGGACTCAAACAGATTGCGGCACTTTTGAAGCTTTGCAACATTGCAGATGACGAGTGTGATACTGTTCTTAACACAGGTGCAAACGGCTTTTCTACCTTTATGAGTTATTACATTTTATCAGCTATGGCAAAGGTTTGCACTCCTGAAGATACTTTAAATGCACTTAAAGAGTATTACGGCGGTATGCTTGATATGGGTGCGACAACATTTTGGGAAGACTTTGACCTTGAGTGGACCAAAAATGCCTGCAGAATTGACGAAGTTTGTCCAGAGGGCAAGAGCGATATTCATGCCGACAACGGTGCGTATTGTTACAAAGGACTTCGACACAGCCTTTGTCACGGATGGGCATCGGGTCCTGTTCCGTTTTTGACAGAATATGTCCTCGGAATAAATCTCGAGGACGGTTGTAAAGTTATTCGCCTTGCGCCACATCTTGCAAATCTCGACTTCGCAAAGGGTAGTATTGCAACGCCTTTCGGCAAACTCTCCGTTAAGTATACAAAGGATAACAACGGAAATGTGATAACAGAGGTTGACGCACCGAAAGAAATTGTTATAATTAAATAAGGAGGTTATAGAATATGTATACAGTTCTTGTTATATCATGTCATCCCGATGACATGGAAATTGCCTGTGCAGGTACACTGCTCAAGTGTAAACAGCGCGGTGACAGAGTTGTTGTTTGTCATCTTTCAAGCGGCAATCTCGGTCACGAAATTATTCCGCCCGACGAACTTACTGTTATGCGTGCAAAAGAGGCACAAAACAGCGGAAAACTCGGCGGATTTGACGAGGTTATCTATGGCGGTTTTGATGACCTTGACATCTATGCTGACAATAAAGAGGCTCGTGACAAAGTGGTTAAGGTAATAAAGCAGGTTAACCCCGACTTTATTATTACTCACGACCCCAACGACTATATGCCTGACCACAACGCTACATCAAAACTTGTGTTTGACGCTTGTTTTGCAGCAACACTCCCCAACTATGATGTTGGCGTAGAAGGTCGCGCAAGAATGGTACCCGTTTATTATATGGACACACTTTGCGGTGTTGGTTTTGAGCCGACAGAGTATGTTGACGTGTCAGAATTTATTGACAAAAAACTTGAGATGCTTGAGTGTCACGAATCACAAATTGTTTGGATGCGTGATCACGATCACATCGATTTTCCCGATATGGTTAAGACCTGTTGCCGTTACAGAGGTTTTCAATGCGGCGCAGACTATGCTGAGGGCTTTAAACAGTGTCTTGTATACCTCAAAGGCACAACAAAAAGATATTTACCGTAAGGAGATTTAACTATGAACTTTAATTCAACAGTAAAAGGTTCGGCACTCGAAGGCTTTTATCCTGCAGGCTGGGACTTTGACAAAATTGACGCGTGTATTGACGCACCCGAAAAAATAACCGAGAGACAGGCACATTGGAACGAGGGATTTACTCCCGTAAAGTGCGAGTCACTCGGCGAGTTTGGAACATATATGGGTCACGAAATTGCAATGCAGATCAAACTTGCAAAAGAAAGAAACGAAAAGGTTGCTTTTATTCTCCCTGTTGGACCTATGGGTATGTACAAATGGGTTGTATACTTCATTAAAGAGTGGGGTATCAAGTGTGACCACGTTTACACATTCAATATGGACGAGTGGGCAGACAGCGAAGGCAATACTTTGGCATCTGACAACCCCGGTGCTTTCCAGTACGCTATGGAACAGGCACTCTTTAACCCGTTAGGCGAACTTACTGTTCCCAAGGACCAGAGAAACTTTGCTACAAAAGACAATCTTCCAACCTACCCTGCAAAAATTGATGCATTAAAGGCAGAAGGCGCAAAACTCATTCTTGTTTACGGTATTGGTAGAATGTGCCACATCGCATTCTGGGAACCTACATTTGCAGAAGATTATGCATCTGCTGCCGAGTGGGAAAAAGCACCATACAGAATCGGTGCAAAAATCCACCCGCTCACAGTTGAGCAGAATGCTCTTACAAGCTTTAAGTCGAGAACAACTCTCGTTCCTTGCCGTGCTAACACAATCGGTCCCGGAATCTTCCTTAAAGCAGACTACGCAATCGGCGGTGCCGACGGTACTCTCGGTCGCGGAATGCAGTGGCAGGGTATGTCACTTTGGATGACACTTCGCTACGGCAAAACACCGTGGATTACTTCATCATACATTCCCACACTCGCCGGAAGACTGTTCTTCTTATCAGAACTTGCAGGACCTTTAACTGCTGAGTGTAATTAAATAAGCATATAAAAAAGACGGTTTTAAACCGTCTTTTTTTATTATGCAAATACGCTTTGTGTTATAAGCGCCATTAGGTAAGAAAGAACACCTGCCATAAGCGGTGAACTTACCCATGCGATTGCGATATTTTTAAATACACCGAAGTTTACACAGCGCCATGTTTTTGTAATACCTGCGCCAACAACCGCACCAACAACCGCCTGTGAAGTCGAAACAGGAATTTTCATAACATTACCAAGAATCACTATGGTTGATGCCATTGCGATAATTACCAAAAAGCCTTCAATCTGTGTTAGCGGGGCAATGCTTTCACCGACAGTCATCATTACTTTTTTTGAATATGTAAGAACACCAAACGCTATAGCAAGTCCACCTATTGTACAGGTAAGACGTGCATCTGTAAGCAAGTTTGTTTTGACACCCTCGATAATTTCGCCGTAATAAAGCGAGGTAACATTTGCAGAACTGTTCATACCAATACCGAATGCTGCATATCCACCCGCAATAAGATAACCTATTTTTATCATTTTATCGTAGTATGCGAGTGATGAAAGTTTTGGGATTATAAACTTTTGCGCAATCTTTACTATAATAAACGAAATAACCGCAGCACCAAGCGGACACAATAGCCATGTTGATGCAAACTTTCCTATTTGTTTTAAGTTGCCGCTTAAAACAACAGGGTCGGAGTAGTTGGCATGGAAAAGACCCCATCCGATAATGGCGCCCGTAATTGACTGATTTGCAGACACGGGAAACTTGAGATATGACATTAAAAACACTGTAGCAGCAGCACAAAAGAAAATTATAAATGCCTTGATTGCTGAATGCAGGGCAAGGTTTGCCCCACCGTTCGATTTTACAAGTTCCGCCGCCTGTTCTGATGACGGAATAACCGCATTGTTGATTGCAAGGTCGTTTACGCTTTCCATATTTCCGGCACCCATCAAGAAGGCACCGATTACAACAAATATGGAAATGATTATTATGGCGGTCTTATACTTTACAACGCCCGTTGACACAGCAGTACCAAAAGCATTGGCGGCGTCGTTTGTACCAAGTGACCAACCCATAAATATACCTGCAATAAGCAGTAAATATATCATTTTTATTATGCCTCTCTCTCCACAAGCATTATCTGCATACGGTCAGAAAGGTCTTCAATAATATCCGAAATCTGTCCAATGCGCGAAATAAGATCTCTATAATAGATCTTTTCGGTAAGCGTGATATCCATATCGAAAATGCGCTCGTGTAGCATTTCCTCAATGTTGTCAACACGGCTCTCTTCACGACGGATATCGTCAAGGATTTTTTTGTTTTTGAGAAGTCCGCCGAAATTGTTTAAAAGTTTATCTATTGCTTTATAGAGAATATCAAGTTGATCACGTGTGATACTTATTATTTCAAGAACATCGTGATGAAGTTCTTTAGGAAGCTGAATCTTTTCCAAAAGCACACGGCGTGCAATACTCTGACATGAGTTTGCAATATCGTCAGTATTCTGCACAATTTGAATAAGGTTTGAGCGGGTCATTGGCAAAAATGATCCACTCATCAAATCTACAATATGGCGAAGTTCTTTATCTGCCGCAGACTCACTTGAATCTATCGAAACATAGATTGACTCAAGCTTGTGTCTTGAACAATCGTCAGAAAATAATTCTTTAAAAAAGTCCTGCAAATCCTCAAGACACTCAGCAACACTGTGATGATGATCTTCAAAACAATTCTGAACGCGATTATCTTTTTTTCCAAATATCATAAACTAATCCTCCAAAAAAATATTATATTTGTCTATTATAACCAATATATTTTAAAAAAGCAATAGGCACCTGCAAAAACAGGTGCCTATTATTAAAATTCTTTGGGGTCAACCGCACCAAAGCAGACATAATGTGTTGCGCAGGTGGGTCCATCGGAGAATGTAAGGTTATACTTTGCATCGGCATTTGCACGGGTGAGGCGCAAAAGCACTTTGTTTTCGCCTTTTTTGAGTTGTATATTCTGAATATGTACATTTTCGGCTGTCCAGTTATCACAAGTTTCGCGACTTGCTATTTTTTCGCCGTTGATATAGAGTGCAAACGGTGCGCTGTGACCAATCTGCACACAAACCTCCATATCCTCGGGAACCATAAGTTTTCTTGCAAGGTATGCAACGCACGGCCCCTTAAAGCCGAACAGATCATCCATTGTGAAACTGTCTTCCGTCTGGTAGAAAACAGTTTCCTCGTAATCAGTTGTACCGAGAGGAGCAAAGCACTCATCATGGCTTACATACTCGGTTTCAGTGTCGATAGCAAAATTCAAGTGAAAACGACGGCTTACATCTTTGCGGTCACCGTCATACTCAACCGCTTTTGTGATATTGCGGTACTGCAAATCGTTTGCAAGTAACAGTTCGGTCGTACAGATGGGGTCAGTGCGCCAGATAGGACCGATTACCTTCCACGGCATTGCACCAGCAACACCGAAGTCGAATGCAATAGTTTCATTATTATATGAATAGTAAAGTGTGTAGATATTGGCATCAAAGATAACCTCGTCATCCGCAACAGTTGCGTTAAACTCGTATGCAGCGGTTTCGCCCG
>JAZKZG010000071.1:0-18516 GCA_045612565.1 Eubacteriales bacterium | reverse complement strand
CTTCACAATGGATAAGACGTGTATTATCTCGTGAACGAATCCAATCACTCATAGCCATATGATTAGGTCCGAATCCGCTTTCATTACCGAGAGACCACATAATAATTGATGAATGATTTTTATCTCTTTCAAGAGCACGTTGCATTCTGCTTACAAATTCTTCTTTAAACTCAGGCATAACACACGGCCAGTCAGGAGACTCAATATCGTATCCCTTATCTTCGGTAAAATAACTATAACGTGAATCAAAACCATGTGTTTCGATATCTGTTTCAAGAATAACATATATACCGAGTTCGTCACAATACTCCAAAAACTTTGGTGTAGGAGGATAATGCGAAGTACGGACACAATTTATATTCAGACTCTTCATAAGACGCAGATCAGTTAATATATCTTCGTTAGTCATTGTCCACCCGTTGTGTGGATTTGTATCATGATGGTTAACACCTTTTAATTTTATAGGAACACCATTGAGATGTAACTCTTTTTTATCAGATATTGAAACTGTACGAAGACCAATTTTTTGATGGATAGTCTCCCCTGCAGATTCAAATTTTAATGTATAAAGATTTGGCTTTTCAGCACTCCATAAAACAGGGTTATCAATTTCAAATCTTACCGTATCAGTACAATCAACGCTTTCAAGTAAATCATCTTTATAAAAAAGAGATACTGTGGCCGAGCCATTAAATTTGGCTGTAATTGAATTTGTATCAGCAACTATGTCGATATCTACAAGATGATTCTGAGGACGAGAGAGCATATATACATCTCTGAATATGCCGTTAAATCTGAAAGCGTCCTGATCTTCCAAATATGAACCACAACTCCATTTATAAACAACTACACGAATTGTATTTGTGCCCAAAAACACAAAATCAGAAACATCAAATTCCGACTGTAGATGTGATCCTGAGGTATAACCGACATATTTATTGTTAATATAAAGAACACCGAAAGATGATATCCCCTCAAAAACAATATAGGTTTTATGATCAATATTTTTCACATCAAAAATTCTCTCATAAACACCACACGGATTGTCATCAGGAACATAAGGAGGGTCAATAGGCATTGTATATTGTTTATTGCTGTAATTAGGACATTCATACCCCCTTGTCTGCCAACACGATGGGACATCAATTTCGCCCCATTTTGTAATAGGATTTTTAAGTTCACTATCATTATCAAAAAATCTGAATTTCCATATACCATTCAGTGACGTAAACGCACCTTTATTTTGCGGTATATAATAACTGCGCTGGGGCAGTCTGTTTTCGCTTGTCTTAAAGCTTTCAAATAATCTCATAGTCTTACTCCTGTTAATTTGGATTACATATTCATTATAATATTTTTATATTAATAATCAATATGTTATACAAAAAAATATCATTAAAGACAGCAAGGATATCTGAAGTTATTTTGTTTTTGATGCATATGGTTTACCATTTTAAATCACGATGTCACCATCATTATATAGTCTCTATGTTTAATGTGTGCGTTTTCGTGCGCAATCACATATTCGATATTATCGTCAAATAAATTAAAAGGTAAATAAATTTTGGGCTTAAATATACCAAGAACAAAATGAATAGAAAATTATTAACAATCGGAATACCCTAATTGATATATGGACTATATTTCTCAATACTCAAAAAAATTAAGCAGATAGTTTTTAGCTATCTGCTTTTTAAAATTATTCGATATTTATTTTGATGTTGCCTGTATCGGTTGTAATTTCACATTTACCGCCCGAAACTGTTTTAGGTACATTAACTCTTCCTGTATCAGTTTTTGTTATAAAAACTTTTTCTGACAGTAGTGTTCCTTTAACATCACCCGTATCGGTTGTGATATTCAATTCTTTTGCATCACATTTATCAATTAATATGTCACCGGTGCTTCTTTTAATATCAAAAGTTTCTGACACAATAACATTTTTCAAAGCAACTTTTCCTGTATTTCCTTTTGAAAAAATACTCTTACATATAGTGTCACTGATGTTTGTTTTTCCAGTAGTTACATTAACAAAAAAATCATCAGAGCACACAACTGAAGATGCATTAATGTCACCTGTTGAAGTTGATAACTCAATTTTACCTGCTGATATTCCAGTAATATCAATATGTCCTGTGCTTGTTGATAATTTCAAATCACCAGTTGATGAGGCACAATTTCTAACATTGCCTGTAGATACAGAAATATCAATATTATTAAATTTCAATTCATTCGGTATTTCAATATCGCTTGTGCTTGATTTAATTAAAAGTGAACCATATTCACCTTCAGGAATATGTATTGTGATTTTTGAAGTCTTAAATGATAGTCCGATATATTCATACCATTTGCGCAAATCATCAATTTCAATTGAAAGGCAGTTATCCTTGACTTGTACCAAATGCTTCGCATTCTGTTCTTCAAAACATTCAACATATGTTTCTTCACTATCGGAAACTAAAAATATTATATCCGCTGTATTAGAATTGATTGTAATACCAGTGAATTTTTGATTGATTTCATAATTGTTTGTTTGGTACTTACGAGTAGATAAATTTGAAAAATCCCAATTTGCCATTGATAAAGTACCCCCGAAGATTATTAAACCCATTAATACAAGGCAAGTTGCTAAAACAAGCCATACTTTTGTTTTAGTTTGCATTATGCTGTCTCCTTTTTTAATAAAGCATTTTTTATACATACTGCAGTTTTCTTTGTTAACAACAATATTCCTTTTGTAGACAATTTGCATCCATAAAAAGTAAATATTGATAAACCTGCCAGTATAAAACATACACCTATCATAGCAATTCCGATGAAGAAATCGCTTTTACATAGAATTATTATTCCACCTACTATCATTCCTAAAGAAGCACCTATAAACGATACAAATATAGACCAAAAAGAAACTATAACTGACCACAAAGAAATGTAAAGAGAAAAAATCACAGTAACAGCAGCAATTAATATAGAAATCCAAATCGGAGAGCCTAGTACTAAAAGTATAATTTCCCAAATATTAAATTTTGTTTTAGAATTAATTCTTTCTTTAGCAATCTTTATCAAAGAAGTGTCTGCAATTAAGTTTTTAACAATTTCATCTATTAAACCAAAAGTTGAAACAGCTTTTTCTTCACTAAAACCCTCTTCCATTCTGTCATCAATCATTTCGCTATAAAAATTCAACTGATCTTCAATATCTTTTTGAGGTAAACCTGCAAGTCCAGCTTTTAATTCTGCCAGAAACTCTTGTTTATTCATCTCTCTTCCTCCTTAATTACAAATTGATATATAGATAAAACTTCTTGCCATTCTTCTTTAAAGTCTTCTATACGTTTTATTCCATTTTTGGTAATATGATAATATTTTCTTAATCTTCCGCCATATTCAACGGTGTGAACTGTAAGCATATTCGATGTTTCCAAACGTTTCAGAATGGTATATAGTGTTGATTCAGAGAGCTTAACATATGGATTCAAATCCTTTATAATCTTATAGCCGTATGAATCTTCATTTTTTATTGACGCTAACACACATACATCTAAAAGACCACGTTTTAACTGAATATCCATGCAATACCTCCTTTTGTGTAATACATCGTAACACGATGTATATTTTTTGTCAAGAATTATTTTGAATTTGGAAACCACTGAGTCTCATACAGCCGTGTATTGACACAAACAGTGCTTTGTTGTATAATTGTAAAAATAAGCAATAATATATTATGATAGTTTAATAAAGGACATATATTATGAAGAAAACAGCCATACTAACAGAACATCGAGCACGTAACCACGGCTCTTGTCTGCAAGCATATGCACTACAACAGACACTGTCAGAATTAGGTTACGCTCCTGAAATTGTGGATTATCGTCCTAAAGCAATTGAAGACACCTTTGGTGTATTTATCAAAAGTTTACTGCGTGACTGTGGTAAAAATCCAGTAAGGATTGCTATTTTTTTTGCTAACACTATACTTTTTGCACCGCTTCGCATACGTCGTGAAATTAAATTTTACCGCTATAGACGCGATAAATTCTGTTTATCAAAAAAACACTATCCTCACATAGATAGTAAAATAGCAAAAGCACTTCAATATGACACATATGTATGCGGAAGTGATCAGATATGGAACCCTAAAATTACACACGGAATGGATCCTGTATATTTTGCAGCACCATTTAACCCAGAAGCACGCAAAATATCATATGCAGCAAGTATTGGACTTTCTGAACTTCCCGAATCAGATGCATCCGAGTTTGTTAGTTTATTACAATCGCTCGATACAGTTACTGTTCGCGAACCAAGTGCTGCAACGCTTATCAAGACTCTATGTGATAAACCTGTAGATGTTGTACTTGACCCAACATTATTGTTAGAGCCACAACAATGGCATAATTTTATTAAAGACAGACGTGGAATAAACAAAAAGTATATTCTTGTATATAGCTTAAAAGTTGACGATACAATGATAGCTTACGCCAACAAACTAAGCAAAGAAACAGGATTACCTGTCCTATTTTTTGATTTACGCCGTCGTTATGGCAAACATTCAATATCTAAGTACACCGCTGACCCTGTTGATTTTCTTCGCTATGTACATGATGCAGAATATGTAGTAACAAATTCATTTCACGGCACTGTGTTTTCAGTAATTTTTGAAAAACAATTTATTTGTGTGCCTATGCAAGGCACCTCAAGTCGAATGGTAGATTTGCTCAATCACCTTCAACTCAGTAATCGTCTTTTGTCGGATTGTTCGGATATCAATGATCCAATCGACTATACTTTTGCCAAAAACACACTTTCTGCTGACCGTTCACGTAGCAGAGAAATACTTGAAAATGCAATTGAAAAAGGAGTTTAATGTGGATAGATCATCAAAACTTATCAGCAATACACTGATCCTTTCGCTCGGCACTGTGGGATCAAAGATGATTCAGTATCTACTGCTTCCCTATTATACAAACGTACTGAATACAGCAGAATACGGTATTGTTGACAATTTGCAAAACATAGCATCATTGCTTATCCCCATTATATCAATGACCATTTCCGAGGCAATATTCCGTTATGCAATGGACAAGCAGTATGATCCACGTGCTGTTTTTTCCAATGGTAATATTATTACAATTTTCGGTGCGGCAGTATCTCTTATAATTTCGCTGTTATTGATGCCGTTTTTACAATCAGTAAATATGATACAATATATGTTTACTGTCGTAATATATGTTTGTGTCAATATGTTCCGCACCAATTGTTCACTATATGTCAAAGCCATCAATAGAACAACTCTGTTCACAATAGACAATATGTTGCTGACCGCAGCAACGGTAATATCAAACATCCTCTTCCTATCAGTATTCAAATTGGGTATTGTTGGTTATATGCTAGGATACATTGTAGGAAATGCAGTCAGTGCCTTGTTTCTTATATTTGTTGCACGTCTCTATCGCGCCTTTTCATTTAAATATTTCGCAAAAGATATATGCAAAACGCTATTTATTTTCAGTATTCCACTTATTCCAAACACAGTGTGTTGGTGGATTTCCAACTCATCCAACCGTTTTATGATATCATATTTTATCAATGTATCTGAAAACGGCGTGTTTGCAATTGCATATAAAATACCAACCATCATTACCATTATTGTAGGAGTATTAATGCAGGCATGGCAAATATCCGCAAACGAGTCAGCCGAAGATAAGCATCTTAAAAACTACTATACACAGATGTATGATATTATTGACTCAATGGTTGTAGTTCTTAGTGGTGCAGCTGTACTGGCCTCTAAAATAACTGTTGATTTAATGGCTACCGAAAACTATGCACACGCATGGCAATTTGTACCAATGCTTGTTGTATCAGTATATTATTTTTCAAAAGCCCAACTACTTGGCACCATTTACACAACATTTAAAAAAACAGGGATGGCATTTGTAACAAACTTCATTGCCGCCGCTGTAAATATAGCTCTTAATTACGTTCTAATCCGCGCTTGGAACAGCGCACTCGGTGCGGCAGTATCAACATGTATAAGTTACTGCGTACTATGTTATGTGCGTAAAAAAGATACACGTCGCTTAATAAAATTAGAGAATTCAATTTCAAAAGAAACAATCACAGGATTATTACTGTTAGCAGAAGCAATAATCTTTACGTGGTTTAACAACTATTGGTACATCTCAGCAGTTTGTTTTATAATATTGATATTTTTACACTTTAACACCCTTTGGAAAATGTTCAAAAAATGCCTATCAATCGTGAGGTCTCGCATATGAATGATTTTACACAGCAATACTATATCGGTTGGCTTACAGATGATAACAAATTGCTTGATAGTTCATCAGGTGGAGCATTTTATGCCCTTGCAAAAACTGTTATAGCAAAAGATGGTTGGGTATATGGCACCCAGTTTACTCGCGAAAAAGGGGCGCATGTTATCGGGTATAACGACGAACGAATATCACATTTTCGTGGTTCTAAATATGTAAAAAGTGATATGAACAGCGCTCTCGTTGATATACGTTCTCACGCCGAATCAGGAGATACCGTACTATTTTGCGGAACACCCTGCCAATGTGCTGCACTTCGCAAATTTTTAAAGCAAGATTATCCTCATGTTTTTATTGTAGATATCATTTGTCATGGTTCTCCACGTCGTCATGTCTTTGAAGCATATCTACAGTATTTAGAAAAAAAACATAAATCAAGTATCATTGAACTCAATTTTAGAAATAAAGATGCGGGATGGACATCAGGAAACCTTGCTGTTACTTTTTCTAACGGAACAGTATGGAAAGAACCTTTTCATCCATCTCACAACAAATACGCACGTGTATTCTATTCAAATATCGCTCTCACACCAGCTTGTTTCGGTTGTCGCTATAATACGCTTGACCGTCCAAGTGATATAACATTGGGCGATTTTTGGGGTTATCGTACACACCCTGAAATAACAATCAATCCTCATGGAACTTCTGTGATGCTTGTTAATAGCGAAAAAGGTCTTAATCTTCTTAATGAATGTAGTGAGTTTTTTCACACAGTTACTGTTGAAAAAGATATCGCTATTTCAAATAATCCTCCATTATATGAGCATACTCACATCAATCCATTGACCGAACAGTTCTGTAATGCAGTTAAAAAACACGGATTTGCAAAAGCTTACACAATATATCTTGTGGTTGCACATTTTCTATTACTGCCATTACGTGTATTGCGTCGACTGTTACGTCATAAATAGTAATAAATTAAATCACCCTCTTGTTATTAAACAAGAGGGTGTAAATTTTATATAAATTAATCTCTTTTAATATATAGAAAATAGCCAAGATATCCTGCAAATAGCCAAAAGATACCGGTTGAAGCTATATTAACAAAAAAGATATGCGATAAAAACATCGCACTTGCAAGTGTACAAATACATATAGCAAGGCACAAACATAATTCTTCACGATTTTTAGAATATTGACGACTCATTCTCTTAATGCAGTAAATAACAAAAAGAACCGCAAATATTCCTGCCAATAATATACCAACAACACCTTGACTGACAAGCACATCCATCACCGTGTTATGAAAAGCATCAAAATCAGTCTGATCATTATTAACAATATAAGTAGTTGGCATCTTATCGTGAGCATATCCCAATACATTCTCATATCCAATACCAAATACGGGGTTTTTAGAAAAAATTTGTAATGCGCTTTTCCAAATGTCAGCACGACGGTTCGTGAGATCCCCATTCATTTCTTCTTCAGTACGTCCAATAGTGAGAGAATTGTCACCGGTATCATCGACATCAGTTTTTTCTTCCGTATCATCAATATCAGGAACATCGGTCTCGTTATTACTGTCAGTATTATCAATGCTGGGAATTTGTTCTTCATTATCTTTATTATTTGTATCTACATCAGTATTATCTTTTGAAGATATAATAGATTTAACGGTATTAAATCCTGTAATAACTCCTTTGTTCAAACCTATCAAAACAACACACACAAGCGTAACGGCTGTAATTGATTTTATTATACGGTATTTGTTTTTAAAACAACCGATAGAATAAGTAAATGCAAATACAACAGAGGCAAGAAGCAAAGAAATAAGACCTGTACGTGAAGCGGTAAAGGATACAAACATAAAATTAATTGCTGCAGCAACAACCAAAATAATACGCAACCAATTTTTACGATATTTCATAAAGAAATAAACAGCAATCATAATAGCTGCAATTGTGTATACACAGGCATAATTCGGGTCACCGTGAACACCATAGAGTCTTCCCCACCATGATAATCCCGTAACAGCATAATTACCATCCACTTTCTGATAAATACGAAAGTAACCTATAAATGCCATTATAACACTGACAAGATTTTCAAATGTAAGAAATATTAAAATTGCAGCTGATACAATATTTAATTCTTTTTTAACACTGAAGTTTTCCTTTTTATAATTAAAGGCAAATAATAATCCAAACTGAAAAGTCATCCAGATTGCAGTTTTCACACTATCAATAATTGCATATCTATAAATAAAAAACGAAGGTATTGCCAAACTCACACCAACCAATACAAGCATAGAAATTGCAGGAGTGTGACAATACAGTCTGAACGTTGCAATTCTGCAAAGTAACACCAAACCCCCACACGCCATTGTAATAACCAATGTCAACTTAACAGGCAGTGTACCTTCAATATAGGGATTAAAACTTGCAAGCAAATGAATAATGTACACAATTTTGAAAAGCACTTCTATACGATATACATTATTGTTTGTCAAAAATCGTTTTATCAGAGTCATAGATTATCTCCATTAAAAATCAGATTAATAATTTTATTTTTTTGACAATCAAGCGAATAACGCTCTATCATGTCAGGAAGTATGCCTACATCTTTACATTTTTTCATCGAAACTATAGATTCAGCCCAAGGTTTTGCCGAATCAATTGGCAACTGTTTCGTAGCTGAAGAAATCACAACTTCATTTGTTACTGTATCACTTATAAGGCAAGGAACACCTGTAGCTTGTGCCTCTATAGCAACAATAGGTGCGCCTTCAAACCTCGAAGGCAATACAAAAACATCCATTGCAGATAGTAAAGACGGAATATTCCGCTGAACACCAAGAAAACGCATATACTTATCTGCACCTATTGATGTCGCGTACTGCTGTACTGCCTCGCGATCATCGCCGTCTCCAATGCATAACATAATTGAATCTGGTTGAATTAAAGATAATTCATTAGCAATATCAGCAAGAAAAAAATTATTTTTTACATAACAATAACTACCGATATGTCCTACAACCAAAGTGTTATCATCAATGTTCAATTCTTTACGAACAGCAGAACGAGATGTACTATCATAAGAAAAAGCAGATAAATCCACAGCATTATAGATTGTATGATATTTATCACTTTTCAAAGCCCTTTGTGAGAATAACCACTTTGCTGCATTGATTGAACAAGCAAAATACAGATCGGCACTGCGAGTTAAAAAGGGTCTGCAAATTAAATTGATAAGCCCGCGTATCATTCGCTTTATTCTGTTTGCAGTATCCATTCCTGCAGAATGTGAATGCACAATACACTGAACACCGCAATTATGCGCCGCCATAGCCCCCATCATATTGAGTGGTTCCGAAATATTAAAATATGCTTTGTCATATTTACCCTGTTGTAAGATCGCCTTAACATCTCTATAATGATCAAGAGGGTTTTTGAGGCTACTAATAGAAAAAAGATTACAACCGTATTCGGAAAGTTCACGCTCAGTATCTGTATCATACTGACTGGTAAGGAAGTCGAGAATTACTCCTTGTTCCTGTGCAATTTGAAGGAAATTAAGAAGATATTTATCAACACCGCTGCTGTGAAGACGTGTAACATATCCTACAAGAATTTTCACAATTGTCACCTCATTTTCTTTTGCTGATTTTACAATAAAATTTCCATACAGGTTTAAAGAACCAAAAGCCTATATACGCTGCAAGTATCGCAGCCTTATCACGCATTGGAGCGCGTTTATCCAAAAGTACAGTCATAGCGTTTTTACGAATAAAACGCATCATTTTTTTCTGTTCCGCAGGATAGGATTGACTACTCATTGCAAGTTGTGACAAAGTACTAAAATATGCATAAAGAAGACGTCTTTTAGCAGGATTTTTAAGTTCGGGATATTTTTTTGAAATGTAAGTACACATCTCTTCGGTTGATGTAATAAGATCCATTTTGCGTGGAGAAAAACATTGACCAGTAATAGAATTATTTCTAATCATATATTTATAAATCGGTTTTGAAACAAAAGCAATAGAATCTGCCTTATCGATTAATAAATATGTGGTTGCAGCATCCTCAAAAAGTCTGCCTACAGGATATTCCACAGTATCAAAAAGCGATCGATCATATAACTTTGCCCATGCAGAAAGATCTACACCATCGTCATAAAGTATTCGTTCAAGTGTTTGTTTGGGAGTTAGTACAGTATCCTCCCCTGTCGATTTATCAAATATGGTTCCATTTTCATATATAACTTCATGTGAACCGATTGCAATATCACAATTCGTTTTTTTAATAGCGTTATACATTACCTCGACATAATCTTCAGTAACATAATCATCAGAATCAATAACCGTTACATAACGTCCTTGACTTACACAGATACCTGCATTACGAGCATCAGAAAGTCCGCCATTTTTTTTGTGAATAACTCGAACACGTTCATCGCGTGTAGCATATTCATCACAAATAGCAGGACAGCCGTCTGGACTACCATCGTCAACCAACACTATTTCGATATTTGTATATGTCTGAGCAATTACGCTATCAATACAACGACTCAGATACGCTTCAACATTATATATAGGTAAAATGACTGATATCAGATCATTCATATTCAAAATACCTCACTTAATGACAAAATTCTTAACCAAATTATTTTATCATAAATGACAGTTAAATGCAAGTTAAATATTATTTGTATTAATTCATGGCATAAAGTCTTTGTAAAATTTTTTTACAATATTTTTACCTGATTCACTTGAATTTAATCACTGTTGGAAATTCGCTTTTTATATAATTCGTAAATTTCACAAAAATTATCTTTAACAATGTATGTAAATATGATATAATAATATAAAAACTTTAACAGGGTGAAAATAATGTGGAATAAATTATACCAAGCAGCAATTGAGGTGCAAAACGCCCGAACAATTTCACCATTTATAGAAGCAGGTGGAGTTGCGGCAGCTATTCTCACAAAGCAAGGTAATATATATGTGGGCGTATGCATAGATACTGCCTCAACACTTGGAATGTGTGCTGAAAGAAACGCAATTGCAAATATGATTACAAACGGTGAAAGCGAAATTGAAAAAATTGTAGCTGTAATGCCAAATGGCAAAGTTGGCTATCCCTGTGGTGCGTGCAGAGAATATATGATGCAATTGAATAAGAATAGTGGAAATATCGAGATATTAATTGATTTAGAAACTAAAAAAACAATAAAACTCAAAGAGTTAATTCCAAATTGGTGGGGTTATAGCAGATTTAATTAACAGATTATAAATTGGCGCAAAATACGATATAATTATACAAACGCAAAATATAACAAAAAGCAACGTAAACGTGTATGCAGAATTATTAATTAAAAGCGACTTGGAAATACATTTCCAAGCCGCTTTTAATTATATAATGTCTTTATTCCCACTCGCTCTCAAAAAAGATAGCCTTAACAATTTTGTATAGGTGGTTTAACTCGTGGTATCTCATACATCTGTATTATCCATAAAGTATGGACTATCAATTTTTTGTTGCCATAGTGCTGCCACACTGACATAGGTGTTATAAATGATTTCGGCTTAAAAATCAAGTGTTGCTTATAATATATCAATTGTTTTTTCTGTCCGTTTCAATATAATAGTTTTCTTGAAGTGCCGCAACTGTTGCTATGACACATACTATAAAGACACCGTATCTCGTATCAATTATATATAAAGATAACGGAAGAAGAAATAGCAACAAGCCCGTAATTTTATTTAAAATGGTATGTAAAGCCACAAGCTTCTTTCTGCAAACAAATCCCATAACAGTATTAGTTATTTTAATAATTGCTATAACACCGATCCATACCCATAGCCACGTAGGAAGAATTATAAGCGGTAGAAATTTTATCAAAGATAACGATATAAATATGAA
Source organism: Eubacteriales bacterium (assembly GCA_045612565.1). Lineage (GTDB taxonomy): Bacteria > Bacillota > Clostridia > Oscillospirales > QAKW01 > RGIG9041. The sequence continues at coordinate 6,317 of JAZKZG010000071.1, read as the reverse complement.
ATCCGCTACCATATCTAACTTTGATCCAAATTCGCTGACTGAATTTGTCTTTCTTGCTATTGTTCCGTCAATCAAATCGGTAAATCCGCAAAGCGAATATAGAGCAAGAAATTCCCAGGAAAGTACAGAATAAAACAACAAAGCAATACTGCCTACGATACGTAAGGCTGAAATTGTGTTAGCAATGTGTTCTTTCATATTCGACTTTATCCGTTGGAAATGGCTTTACTGTTTTTACTAATCCATTTCTTTGACCAAGCAAACAATGTTTTGGACGCAAAAGTGAAATCTACTGTTTTCCCATTTTTTAAATCCAACAAAGTTTCTATAATAACTTTTTCATCGGAAGACACAACTTGAAGCAATTCTTTTTGTTGACTGATATAATTTCCGGTCTGTTTAAAGACAATTGCCTGCACAACAAAAGAAGCCGATTTATATAATCCTTTTAAAATATCTTCGCTTTTTTCATGAAGGATATTATGAACACAGCCGTGATAGATATTGCAAACGCCGATTTTGATTGCTCTGTTCACAGCACTTGCATCAACAATAGCCAAAACCTCGTTTAGGCTTCCCTTAATTGGTGTTGTGTCATTGCAAAACTGAAAAAGATCAGATGGCTCCCAATTCATAATTTCGTTTTTGCCCGAAAGAAATCCGCAAACCAGTTCTCTATGCGGTAGTGAGTCTAACATTACACTGTATTTATGAACATCTGAAATGGATAATTCGTCAAGAATTACCACAACATCAATATCGCTTGTTTCGGTTGCTTCACAACGACCATAACTACCTTGCAAACCGACAAACCAAACACGGTCTGCAAAAGTTTCATTTATGGATTTCAAAAAATCGTCCATCCAAGTGGTTATTTCTATCATTTACTTCACCGCCTTTTCTTTTTCTCCATATATGCACAATATATCTTTATACCTGCAAATAAACCAACAAGATAGAAATAATAATGATTAAAGCTTTAATCAAATGTGACAGTATTGCAAAGAATATTAGCGCAGGTAAAAATCCAGATTCAGCTTCATAGCGACGCCTGTTTTTCCTATACTGTCGATAGTTCTCATAAGAGTTGTACAAGCGCATTTTTACCAATCCTATCTAGTAGTAAAGCCTGTGTCTATGCCCACCTGACATTTTGGGCATTTCTTTTGGAATATATCTGCTCCATTACCAAAACACTCATATCCGCACTCCAGTTCCAAACAACGCATCATATATAACATTTGCATATGGTCCGTTCCGTCTATTTCGATTTTGACTGTATTCATTTGGTTTTTACGATTGAAATAGCCTTTATCCGTAGGGTGCAATTTCAAAAAGTCATCCTTGTATTTCATAACTTCATCCTCGATATAATCCCACAAAGAAACGATCTTGTTTTCATTCACAACAAATACTTTGCCGTGTGATTTTTCACTGTCAAACTTCATTTGCGCAAAATTAGAAGCAAAAGTAGATACATAAACATCGAACTTAAGGTGTATATACGTTATTTTCTTTTGAAAAGTTCTCCATAAAATATCTTTTCATAAATGCTTCACATACATCGTTAGATAATTCGTAATTTAAATGTAAAGCCAAATTAAAACGAGGCAAAATGTTTTCGTCGATTTCTAACGTGATTTGTTTTTTCATAAATATCATCCTCATGAAGATATTTATTATATAAATCAACAATCAAGCGTAAATTATATCGTAATTACGGTTTCTGTGGCTCTGGTAAAGGATAATTATTGCTCTAAAAATAATGAGAATTTAAATTAATAGCAGACAATGAAAACCACTGTCTGCTACTGTAAATAAACTGTATTAAGTTGGTATTATTCCCACTCAATTGTGCCAATAGGCTTAGGTGTAAGGTCCAAAAGAACACGGTTAATTCCGTTCACCTCATGAGTAATTCTATCCGTAATCTTGTGCAAAAGAACATAAGGGATTTCTTCAATAGTCGCCGACATAGCATCTGTTGTATTGACAGCACGAATAATTGCAGGCCAGCCTTCATAGCGTTTATCATCTTTAACACCAACGCTTTTCATATCAGGTACCGCAATAAAATACTGCCATACCTTGCCGGCAAGACCATTAAGCTCAAACTCTTCACGAAGAATTGCATCAGCCTCTCTCAAAGCGTGAAGTCTATCTCTTGTTATAGCGCCAAGGCAACGAACGCCGAGACCGGGACCGGGAAACGGCTGACGGTATACCATATTATGCGGAAGACCGAGAGCATCTCCTACAACTCTTACTTCATCCTTATAAAGAAGTTTAACAGGTTCAACGAGTTCAAACTGCATATCTTCAGGAAGACCACCAACGTTATGATGTGCTTTAACACCGTCAGACTCCAAAATATCGGGATAAATTGTGCCTTGTGCGAGGAATGAAATCCCTTCAAGTTTTTTTGCTTCTTCATCAAAAACTTTGATAAATTCTCCACCTATAATCTTTCTTTTTTTCTCAGGTTCGCTTACACCTGAAAGCAAATCAAGAAATCTGTCTGTTGCATCGACGTAAATAAGGTTTGCATCAAGTTCTTTACCAAAGACTTCTACAACCTGTTCACTTTCACCTTTACGCATAAGACCGTGGTTTACATGAACACAAACAAGTTGCTTACCAATTGCCTTAATTAAAAGACCGGCAACAACAGAGGAATCAACACCTCCGGAAAGAGCGAGAAGAACTTTTTTGTCACCAACCTGTGCACGTACAGCAGCAACCTGTTCTTCGATAAAAGCTTCAGCAAGTTCTTTTGTTGTTATACGAACCATAGAATCAGGGCGCTTGTTATTATCCATTTTTATTCCTCCAAATTTATATTAATGATAACAGTATAGCACAAATAATTAGTTTTTTTCAAGTACGAATTAAATACTTGGAAAAATTTTGTAAAAAATATTAAAAAGCGGTGGCAAAATACCACCGCTTTTTTACAAACTTACATTTCTGAAAGTTTTTTAAGTGTTTCGAGTTTTTCTTTTGCGCTCTTTTCAGCAGCAGCAAAGAGAACTTCTGCTCTTTCAGGGAATGAGCGTGTAAGAGAATTATAACGAACTTCGTTCATAATAAACTCTCTGTAATCTGCTGTCGGCTCTTTTGAGTCAAGTGTAAGAGGATTCTTACCTTCTTCAGCAAGTTCAGGATTGTAACGATAAAGCTGCCAATAACCAGCCTCAACAGCCTTCTTAGCCTCGATCATTGATGTACCCATACCGGTCTTGATACCGTGATTGATACAGGGAGCATACGCAATAATGATTGAAGGTCCGTTATATGCTTCAGCTTCTGCAAATGCTTTTACGCACTGTGCATCGTCAGCACCCATTGAAACCTGTGCAACATATACATAACCATATGAACGTGCGATTGCACCGAGGTCTTTTTTCTTAGTTGTTTTACCTGCAGCTGCAAACTGAGCAACACCACCAGAAGGAGTAGCCTTTGAAGCCTGTCCGCCTGTATTTGAGTAAACTTCTGTATCAAATACAAGAATATTTACATCTTCATTTGAAGCGAGAACGTGATCAAGACCGCCGAAGCCGATATCATAAGCCCAGCCGTCACCACCAAGAATCCAAACTGATTTCTTTGCAATGTGTTCTTTTGAAGCAAGAATTTCAGCAGCAAGTTTTTTGCCTTCTTCACAGCAATCAACTTTCTCAAGAGCTGCAATGAGTTTATCTGAAGCAGGACGGTTTGCTTTGCTATCGTTGTATGTTTCTTTCCACTCAGCAATAGCAGCCTTAAGAGCATCATCCTTTGTCATCTCATCCATTTTATTGATAAGAGCTGCAACACTCTCGCGAAGCTGTGTAGCACCAAGATACATACCGTAACCATGCTCAGCATTATCTTCAAAGAGTGAGTTAGCCCAAGCAGGACCCTGGCCCTTCTTGTTAACTGTATAAGGAGTTGCAGGAGCACTACCACCCCAGATTGATGAACAACCTGTAGCGTTTGAAATGTACATTCTGTCGCCAAAGAGCTGTGTCATAAGTTTTGCATAAGGTGTTTCACCACAGCCTGCACAAGCACCTGAGTACTCGAGGAGCGGCTGTTTGAACTGTGAACCCTTAACAGATTCAAGTTTAATAGCACCAAATACATCTTCTTTATCTGATACTTTTTCAACACAGTAGTTGAAGTATTTTTGGTTTTTGATCTGGCTGTCAAGAGGTTTCATCTCGATAGCGTTTGTCTTACAGCTTGTGATACATACACCACAGCCTGTACAGTCAAGAACAGAAACACCAAGTGTAAACTGATATTTATCCATTCCTTTACCGATCATTTTCTTTGTTGCAATACCTTCAGGAGCATTAGCAACTTCGTCTGCGTCAAGAACGAACGGACGAATTACAGCGTGAGGACAAACGATTGAACATTTATTACACTGTACGCACTTGTCAACATTCCATTCAGGAACTGTAACAGCAACGCCTCTCTTTTCGAAAGCAGCTGCACCCTGTACCATATGACCATCAACGTACTCGTTGAAAGCTGATACGGGAAGCTTGTCACCTTCCTGTTTATTAACAGGGATAAGGATGTTTTCAACGTATGATTTGAGGTCTTCTCTGTCTGTTTCAACAGTTTCTTTTGTTTCAACAACTTCAAGATCTTTCCATGAAGCAGGAACATCAATCTTAACAGCGCTGTTTACACCAGCCTCAATAGCAGCATGGTTCATATCAACAATGTGTTGACCTTTTTTGCCGTATGAAGCAGTTGCTGCGTCTTTCATGTACTGAACAGCCTCAGCCTCAGGAATAATGTTTGCGATCTTAAAGAATGCAGACTGAAGAATTGTGTTAATTCTACCGCCAAGACCGATTTCGCGAGCAATTGCGATACCATCGATTGTGTAGAAGTTGATATCGTTCTCTGCGATGTATTTTTTCATATCGTTAGGAAGTCTCTCGTCAAGTTCCTCTGCTGTCCAAGGACAGTTGAGAAGGAATGAACCACCCTTCTTAACATCTGTTACCATGTTGTATTTGCCAACGTATGAAGGATTGTGACATGCAACAAAGTCAGCCTTTTTAATAAAGTATGTTGATTTGATGGGCTTGTCACCAAATCTCAAGTGAGAAACTGTAACGCCGCCTGATTTTTTAGAGTCATATGAGAAGTATGCCTGAACATATTTATCTGTATGGTCACCGAGGATTTTAATTGAGTTCTTGTTAGCACCAACAGTACCGTCTGAACCAAGACCCCAGAATTTGCATGATACTGTACCCTCAGCAGTTGTATCAGGATCTTCTGTGTCTGTAAGTGAAAGGTTTGTGACGTCGTCTACGATACCAATTGTAAACTCGTGCTTAGGAGCTGCTGCAGCAAGATTAGCGTAAACCGAGCAGATATTTGCGGGAGTTGTATCTTTTGAACCAAGACCGTATCTACCGCCAACAATTTTAGCTGAAGCAAATTCCGAACCTGCAAGAGCAGCAACAACGTCAAGATAAAGAGGCTCACCGATAGAACCAGGCTCTTTTGTTCTGTCAAGAACAGCAATGTTTTTAACTGTCTTAGGCATAACGTCAAGAAGGTGTTTGGTTGAGAAAGGTCTGTAAAGACGAACTTTGATAAGACCAACTTTTTCACCACGTGCGTTAAGGAAGTCTACAACTTCTTCGATTGTGTCACAAACAGAACCCATAGCGATGATAACGCGCTCAGCGTCAGCAGCACCATAATAGTTGAAAGGTTTGTAGTTTGTGCCGATTTTAGCATTTACTTTATCCATGTATTCTTCAACAACAGCAGGTAAAGCAGTATAATATTTATTACATGCTTCTCTTGCCTGGAAGAAAATATCAGGGTTTTGAGCCGAACCTCTAAGAACAGGATTCTCAGGATTGAGAGCATTCTTTCTAAATGCGTTTACAGCATCCATATCAAGCATATCTGCAAGATCATCATAATCCCATACTTCGATTTTCTGGAGTTCGTGTGATGTACGGAAACCATCAAAGAAATGAAGGAACGGAACCTTACCTTTGATTGCTGAAAGATGAGCAACAGCACCAAGATCCATTACTTCCTGAACGTTGCCAGCGCAAAGCATAGCAAAACCTGTCTGGCGGCAAGCCATAACGTCGCCGTGGTCACCGAAGATACAGAGTGAGTGGCTTGCAACGGTACGTGCTGAAACATGGAACACGCTTGGAAGCAACTCACCAGCAATCTTATACATATTAGGAATCATAAGGAGCAATCCCTGTGACGCCGTAAATGTTGTTGTGAGGGCACCTGCCTGAAGAGAACCGTGAACAGCACCTGCTGCTCCAGCC
>JAZKZG010000070.1:0-19192 GCA_045612565.1 Eubacteriales bacterium | reverse complement strand
TGCTCATCTGTTCCGCCATAGTTTACTGTTTTTAGAGCAGTACAATTATTAAAAGCATTTGTACCGATTGAAGTAACAGTGCTTGGGAGTGATATATTTTCAAGTGCAGTACAGGTGCTAAAAGCATAGTAGCCGATTGTGGTTACACCCTCGGGGATTTCAACTGATGTTAACAGTTTACAACTTTCAAAAGCACCGCCGCCAATTGTTTTAAGCGTAGTGGGGAGTGAAATTGACTCGAGTAACGGGCAGTTATAAAATGCATAGTCGGCAATTGAGGTGACGCCCTCGCCTATTTCAACAGTTTTTATGTATGGTTTGAAATCGTCGGGAATTTTAACGCCTTTTTGCCAACTGCCTTCGCCGGATACTATGAGTTCGCCTGTTGCTTGTTTTAATGTTGCCAAAAGGTTGTTGCCAATATTATATTTTTCGACAAAATACATATTTGATGCTGTAGGTGCGTTTTCTAACAGGCTATAATCAGCCGAACTGCCATTATAGTATATGTTGGTCAAGTTATTACAATTATAAAACGCAGATGCACCTATCGAAGTTATGCTATTGGGTATTGTGACTGATGTAAGATTTGAGCAATAATAAAAAGTTCCGGCACCAATTGAAGTCACCCCTTCGGGTAGTGTTACCGATGTAAGTTTTGAGCAATAATAAAATGCATAATCACCAATCGAAGACACACCTTCGGGAAGTTCTACTGATGTAAGATCGGTACTACTAAATGCATAATCGCCAATTGAAGTTACGCTTTCGGGTATTGTTACCGATGTAATATAGGTGGCGCAAAAAGCATAATCTCCTATTGATGTTACACCGTCAGGAATTGTAATCGAATCAAGTGATGAACAATAATAAAAAGCGTAATCAGGAATTGAAGTTGTACCATCAGGGAATATAAAGTCGGTTACAAGTTCATTATTTAAATAAAGATTATAGCACTGTGGACTATATGAAAAAAGGCCCTTTGCCAATCCATTGGTTAACCAGTTTGATATATCAGTTATATATATGTTTTTCAGATTAGAGCAACTATCAAACGCGCCACTGCCGATTGAAGTTACGCTATCGGGAATTGTGACTGATGTGAGTTTTGAGCAACCGCTAAACGCACTTTCACCGATTGATGTTACACTTTCAGGAATTGTTACAGTCTCAATAGCGCCAAAATATGAAAATGCATGATTTCCAATTGAAGTTATACCGTCAGGGATCACAAGATTTGTCACAAGTTGGTTATTTAAATAGAGATTACCTGCATAATAAAACGGGTTTGAATCATACCACCCATTACTATCACCAAAATCAATTGAACACCAATTTGTAAGGTCAGTCATATACACTTTTGTAAGATTATAGCAACCATAAAAAGCTTTATAACCAATTGAAGATACACCGCTACCGATTGTTATTGATTGAAGAGCCTTACATTCATAAAACGTATACGCGCCTATCGAGGTTACACCGTTGGGGATATTGACCGATTTAAGCGCGGTACACTTATAAAATGCATCTGCACCAATTGAAGTTACACTATCGGGGATTGTGATTGATGCCAGATTTGTACAATTATAAAATGCATCTGCACCAATTGATGTTACACCGTATGGAAGTGTAATTGATGTAAGACCGGTACAATAATTGAATGCATAATTTCCAATTGTTATTACGCCATCCGGAATTGTAATTGATGTAAGATTGGAACAATATGAAAATGCATAATCAGCAATCACACGAGTACCCGATTTTATTGTATAAGATGCCGGTAAATCAGTACTATTTGCCTTTATAAGATAGTTACCTGCATAAAGCACACCATCCTGCCAATTCTGAGTGTCATTATAATAAGCTGTATTATAAAATGCGTAATCACCAATTGAGGTTACGCTATCGGGAACTGTGATTGATGTAAGACCGGTACAGCCATAAAATGCACTTTTACCAATTGAGGTTACACTATTTGGAATGATTACAGACGTAAGACCGGTACAGCCACTAAATGCACTGCCACCGATTGATGTTACACTATTTGGAATGGATACAGACGTAAGACCGGTACAGCCACTAAATGCACTGCCACCGATTGTTGTTACACTGTTTGGAATTGTAACCGATGTAATACCGGTACAGCCACTAAATGCACTGCCACCGATTGATGTTACACTATCTGGAATGGTTACAGACGTAAGACCGGTACAGCCATAAAATGCACTGCCACCAATTGTTGTTACACTGTTTGGAATGGTTACAGACGTAAGACCGGTACAGCCTTCAAATGCACTGCCACCGATTGTTGTTATACTGTTTGGAAGGGTTACAGACTTAATATGGGCACAATATTTAAATGCACCATTATCAATTGATGTTACACCCTCGGGGATTATAAGGTCTGTTATAAGTTGGTTGTTTAAGTAAAGATTTTTTGCATAAACAAGCGGGTTTGAATCAGAACCACCAAAATCAACCGCGCACCACTTTGCAACATCAGTTATATTTACTTTTTGAAGTGAATCACAACGCTCAAATGCATATTCGCCGATTGATGTGACGCTATCAGGTATTGTAATTGAAGTGATATCTCTGCAATTATAAAATGCGTAATCAAAAATTTTTGTTACATTATCTGGTATTATAACCGATGTATCGGAACCGTTATAACTAAACAAACGATCATCAAATATAACAAATCCGTTTTCATCTTGTAAACCGGTACATCCCTTAAAAGCATTCCATCCGGCAGAAGTCACAGTATCTGGTATTTCTATTTTTGTAAGTGAACTACAGTTATAAAATGCATTGTTTCCAATTGATACGGTGTTTTTTGGCAAAATAACCTCTTTAACACCTGTGCATCCGCTAAGTGAACAACCGATTCGAAGAATTATTTTTTCGATTGTTGAACAACCGGAAAAAGGTGAAACAAGATCTCCACCGCCTGCCACTTCAACTGTTTTTAGCGAGTTTGGGAAGTAATATGTAATACTTTTCATTGTTGCTGTGTTAAAATCACGATAGCCTTGTGTACAGGAAGTGCTATTATTATATGAAGTCCCTGCAAACCAATAACCTATTGGATAATCGTTCGGATAACCGCCTACGGTTCCTGCTTTTACTTCAACGTCTGTTATATAAAGATACTCCAAAGAAGAACAGCCGTTAAATGTGCCGGATGCTTTTTGGTCCCGATAGCCGCTTGATATGCTGGAATCTATACGACTATGAACTTCTGCCCAGCGCAGATTTGTACAGTTTCTGAAAGTATATTTACTTATATCCTCGTATGTTGAGGGAATATATACACCTGTTATGTTTGTGTTGTCTTCAAATGCACTTTGCGCTATACCGGTAACCGTTTTTCCGTTGTATTTTTCGGGCAGAATGAGTTCTGAATCGGTACATGTACCAATTCCTGATACAATATATTCATAATCACTGTATGGAGAAATTTCAAATTCAAGACCTTCACTTGCCTTGGGATAAACATAAGAAGCGTCGATTTGGTAAAGAATATTGTTGCCTTCGGTCAAGTCGATTTTTGCAAAATTTGCCCTTGTGCCGCCATATTTCAACTCATCCAGATTGTTACAGTTTAAAAAGGCATTATTGCCTATTGTTGTCAAAGATTTTGGAAGACTGACGGTTTTGAGTGACGAGCAACCCAAAAAAGCGTCCTCACAAACAGATGTAATGCCATCACCTATCTCAAGATTTAATATCTGAGATTTTATATCGTCTGATATTACGGCACCCGATTGCCATGCTCCTGTGCCGGATATCACAAGTGTGCCTGTTGACTCGTCAAACTGACCTATAAGGTTTGAGCCGATTGCAAACCCTGCAGTTGTTTGTGCAAATGTTACAGTAGGTATTAGCCCCAAAAGCATTACCATAACAACTATAACACTTATAATCCGTTTTTTCATATTTTTAAAAACCCCTTCCGAGTTTTTCTAAATTGCAAAATTCATATTTATGTATATTATATATATCAATATTATATAAGTCAACAAAAAATGCTCAAAGGCGTAAATGTGCCCTGAGCATTTTTTATTATTTTGACATACCAACAATATTGTCGGGTTCATACTCCTGAAGAGGTGCAATAAATCCTTCCTTTTCAAGTGCCGACTGAATTGAATCCAGAATCTGCTCGGTCTCTGCCTCGACAGTATGATAGTGATAACCGCTTGTTGCGTTTGAAAGAAGGCTTGATTTGCCTGTCTTGAGATCATTTAAAAAACATTGAACATCAGCACGGTTTTTAACGTTCATATTAGCGCGTACCATACCGTATGACCTGTGATAAATAAACACATCAATTATTACACCGCCGTTATCGACAATGAGATTTAGTTCTTTTTCTACACTGTCATCAGTCTGATGCAGTTTGAAAACACGTCGGCACATTTTTGATGATGATATTTTATATCCGCGCGAAAGCGATATTATTTCGTTTCCTGCGGCACGGATAAGTGCAATATCCTGCACAATCACCTGTCTGCTTACTCCAAACTGCTTTGCAAGGGTTGAGGCTGAAACGGGGACATCGGCTGATAAAAGAACATTGATTATTTCGTTACGTCTTGTTTCTCCGTTCATCTATACCCTCCTAAACTGCGTGTAGATTTTTAAGCGAAAGGTCAAGGATGGGAGCCGAATGAGTAAGCGCGCCGCTTGAAATAAAGTCAACACCAAGGTCGGTAAGGCGAGAGATGTTTTCTTTTGTGACATTTCCCGAAACCTCGACCTCTGCACGACCTGCAATATAATCCATAGCCACTTTTATCTCGTCATGGCTCATATTATCGAGCATTATTATGTCGGCACCTGCCTCAACCGCTTCTTTTACCATATCAAAATTCTCTACTTCAACCTCTATTTTGCGAACAAAAGGAGCATACGCCTTTGCCGCCGCAATTGCCTTCTTTACACCACCAGCGGCACCGATATGGTTATCTTTTAGCATAACACCATCTGAAAGGTTATAGCGATGATTTTTACCGCCACCGATACGAACCGCATATTTTTCAAAAATACGGTTGTTGGGTGTGGTCTTTCTTGTATCAAGAAGAGTTGTTTTTGTACCTGCCAGGAGTGATGCAACACTTCTTGTATAGGTCGCAATCCCGCTCATACGCTGCAAATAGTTAAGAGCTGTACGTTCACCGCAAAGGAGTGCGCGGATATCGCCGTGAACACGGGCAACAAGTTGGCCGACTTTTATTTCGTCACCGTCTTTTACAAACATTTCAACCTTTACATCGGGGTCAACAAGGGTGAAAGTGCGCTCAAAAACCTGAAGACCGCAAATCACACCGTCCTCTTTACATATAAGGTCAACCTCACCTGCCTGTGCGTGTGGCATAACGCTGTTGGTTGACACGTCTTCGCTTGTTATATCCTCACGAAGCGCACTCATAATAAGAGGGTCTACCTGTAATTTTAATGTTACCTGATCAAACATATCGTTGTTCTCCTTTACTTTGTCACATTTGCCATACGGTCGATTTCCCTACGCACCATAAGGCTGTATTCTTTTTGTAATTCTTCTAGATTGCTATACTGTGAAAGGTCAACTTCACACTCAGCAACTTCGGCTAAGTTACGGGTAATATCTTTTGCGGCACGTTTTGCAAAAACAAGACTTTCGAGAAGCGAGTTACTTGCAAGGCGGTTTTTGCCGTGAACACCGTTACACGCTGTTTCGCCCACCGCATAAAGATGCGCCATTGAGGTTTTGCCATCTAAATCAATATACACGCCGCCCATAAAATAGTGCTGTGCGGGGACAACCGGAATCGGTTCTGAAAAGACGTCATAACCCATCTGGCGACAATGCTCAACAATATTTGGAAAATGCTTTTTTAGTTCCTCTTCGCCGATTGGACGAAGGTCTTCCCAAACATGATCGGTACCGTCGCGTTCCATTTGCTTACGGATTTCTTTGGTAAGCAAATCCCGAGGCAAAAGTTCGTCAACAAATCGCTCCATATTTTTGTTATATAACTTTGCTCCTTCGCCGCGAACCGATTCGGATATTAAGAATCTCCTGTCCTCTTTTTTGGTGGTATAGAGCGTTGTGGGATGTATCTGAACATAATTTATATTTTTTAGTTTAATGCCGTGTTTTAAAGAGATTGCAAGAGCATCGCCTGTAAGATGGCGGAAATTTGTTGAATGACGGTAAAGACCGCCGATACCGCCCGTCGCAAAAACGGTAGCAGATGCATAAATCGGTTCAATTTGGCCATCCTTATTTTTGACAACACCGCCGCAACAAATTCCGTTGTCGGTTATAATATCCACAAGCATTGTATGCTCTAAAACAGTAACGTTTTTGAGTGTTTTTACGTGTTCATAGAGTTTTGATGTTATTTCTTTACCTGTTATATCTTTATGATACAAAATACGCTTTTTTGAATGAGCGCCCTCACGGGTATAATCAAAACTGCCATCGGGATTTTTGTTAAAATCAACACCTATATTTACAAGGTCATTTATTACATCTTGAGATGAATTTATCATAACGGACACGCTTTCGCGATTGTTTTCATAATGTCCTGCTTTTAGCGTATCTTCAAAAAAACTGTCATAATCGCTCTCATCACGAAGGGTACATATACCGCCCTGTGCAAGATACGAGTCGCTGTCCTCGGCACAAGTTTTGGTTATGACTGTTATTTTTTTATGTGACGGCAGATGCATTGCGCAGTAAAGTCCCGCACAGCCGCTGCCAACAATTAACACGTCTGTATGCATATTTTATCCTCCTTGCCTATTTTGTCATTTTATATATCATACCATATGATTTTCAATATGACAAGACATATGTAAAAATATGTGACAATTCTTTTTGCCTGACTGTATTGACAGCGTACAGATATTGCTCTATAATATAAAAAAACAATTCTATCGGAGGGCATCTGATGCTTGATACAAGAACTATGCAAGACGAAATCTTGCGCTTAAAAAAAGAAAACGATATTTGTATACTCGCACATGCATATCAATCACACGAAATACTCGAGGTGGCTGATTTTGTCGGTGACTCATTTGGACTTAGTGTACAAGCAGCATCGGCACCGCAAAAGACAATACTTATGTGCGGTGTGCGTTTTATGGCAGAGACTGCAAAAATTTTGTCACCCGACAAAAAAGTTTTGCTTTCTAATGCCTATGCCGGTTGTCCAATGGCAGAACAGATGACAGCATCGCAAATACGTGAACTTAAAGCAAAAAATCCCGGTTGTCCGGTTGTTGCATACATTAATACAACTGCAGAACTCAAAACTGAGTGCGACGTGTGTGTAACCTCGGCATCGGCTTTAAAAATTGTAAAAGCGCTTGATGCTGAAAAGATCATTTTTATCCCCGACTGTAATCTCGGCGGTTGGGTGGCAGAACAAGTTCCCGAAAAAGAGTTTATATTTGTAAACGGCGGTTGCCCTGTACACAAACAAATAAGCGAAACAGATGCGGTTTGCGCAAAGATCGAGCACCCAAATGCAAAACTTCTTGTTCATCCCGAGTGCTTGAACGAGGTGACAAAACACGCAGATTACGCGGGAAGCACAACAGGAATTATGGATTATATCCGTAAAAGTGACGATGACGAATTTATTATCGGTACCGAAAACAGCATTGTGTCGCATATGCAGTTTGAGTTCCCGAACAAACGTTTTTATCCGTTGTCTCAGCAGTGCATTTGCAGTGATATGCGTCTTACAACTTTGTGTGACGTATACAACTGCGTAAACGGCACAAACTGTGAAGAAATTATTTTAAGTGACGAAGTTTTGTCGGGTGCAAAAAGATGCATTGACAATATGCTTTCTTACGGCGGCTAATCAAAGTATTATTTTACGAGTTTTTTCGACCTGTTTTTTAACACAAAAGCATTAAAATTTACAAACAGGAGGAAAAACTATGAACGTTATATACAAAGCAATAAAAACACAAACCGAAGACGGCAAAATATGTTACGGTATTGGAATGCTCAAGTGTTACCGTGATGTTTTTGTAAGTGAGGCAGATGCCGAACTGTTTGCAAATTTATGCAACATGTGTAAACTGAGCGATACGCATTTTGATGAAGCAATTGACGATTATCTGAATAAATAAAAGCGCTCCGCTTATAAGCGGAGCGCTTTTATTTATAATTCAATTCTGTTCTTCTTTATACAAACCAGATATGCAATACCCGATATAAGCTGACATGCACCCGCCAATATAAATAAAACAGTAGGTCCAAGCAGTGAAAGCATCGGAGTCAACAATGCATTTGACAGTGCAATCCCGAGGGTGTGTGTTAGCATACGCCACGACGAATAGGCGCCGATATACTGATAATCGACAATTTTTGTTATTGCGACAGGAACTGCATTATTAACAAAGTTTATAAAGAAATTAGCAATAAAAAACACAATATAGAATACCGTGAGGTTACCTGAAAACATAAACGGCATTGTTACACACAAAAGAAGTGACGACAGCGAAATAATCCAACCGTCATAATTTTTGCGCGACAGATAGGTATAAATCAAACAACTTATAATAACCGAAATCTGTAACAAAAGTGTAAGGGTTGCACCCGAAGATTTATCGGTTATTCCAAGTGAAAAACCAACTGTCATACTAACACTTAAAACACCTGTACAAAAACCGCGGAGCAGGTTTGGAATAATAAGAAAAGTAAACGGTTTGTATTTTAAAAGATTTACTTTTGTTTTTTGCTGTGCGGGTATCTGCGGTTTTATGTCCTCAATTAAAATTGTCGCAAAAAAAGCAATCACAAATGTAAGCGCGCCAGCAACAAAGAAAACAAGCATTACAGTATTATAATCAAATCGTTTTGTAAAATAAGTCATAACAGCCGTGACTGTACTGCATACCACCCCTGTAAATATACCTAAAATTCCTGTTAAAAAGCCAAAACGACTGAGTTTTATTGCGTGATATGGCATTTTGTACGAAATGATGTTATAAATCGACTGAAAGACATTGGAAACTATACTTGCTAAAAAAATGAGAGTATATTTAATGTCTATCGAAATATTTTTAAAAATACACAAAAATATAAGAACTGCGTAAACTACAAGTTGAAAAATGGTAGTAACGGCGCATATGCCGAGGACTTTTTTTACCCTGTCGATAACAACAGACAACGCAAGCATACAGCCCACCTGAACAATCTGTATTACCGAAAGATATAGCGCAACCTTTGTTTCAGAAATGCCGTTTTCAAGCAAAAATGCCTGTATCACAGAGCCTGAAATAAGCATAACTGCTATGCTGTATGCTATTTGTTGGATTATAAATTTATGTTCGTTTTTTTTCATACTTTTAATCAATCAAAAGATTTGTTTTTATAAGGTTATAGTCGTTTGTGAGGATTGTGTCGACACCCATATCCAAAAACTGTTTGGCTTCTTTTGGGTCGTCCGACCAGAAAACATTGCAAAGAATGCCATGTGCGTGTGCTTTATCAATCATCTCCTGATTGAAATAGGGTTTGAATAGTTGGACTTTATAGGCACCGAGTTCAATTGCCCTGTCAACAATTTCATAGGGGCGGTCTGCACGGTTTCCGACACAAATTGCAAGTTCAGGTGCGTATTGCATAACCTTTTTAATCACCTCATCACACGACGTCATAAAATATATATGCTTTTGCGCGTCATATTTATAAACGAGGTCTACGATTTCTTTTATCATAAGGTCAGGCATGTTTTTATCCCATATCTTGACGTGGATATTCATTATTACACGACCTGAAAATTTTTGCAGAATCTCTTCAAATGTGGGAATTTTAAGACCCTTGAATTTTTCGCCGAACTTTATGCCAAAATCAAGTTTTAAAAGTTCGTTATAGGTATGATCATATATTCTGCCTTCACCATCACTTACTCTGTCAAGTTTGCTATCGTGACAAGAAACAAGTACGCCATCCTTGGTTGACCACACGTCAAATTCTATTTCTTTTGCACCAAGAGCAACTGCCGCACCAAATGCCGCCATACTGTTTTCGGGAGCGACTGTATTAAAGCCTCTGTGCGCACAAATACGCGGATAAGCCATATCGCAGTCATACGGAACAACAGATGCGCCACCGTTTCGGTATTGCCACGGCTTACGTCCGTACTCGATATATTTATGATGCGGTGCATCAGGGTTGCCAAAACCTGCCGGCTTCAAGTATTTTTTGGAAGGGTCTATTTCAACTGTCTGCATACCGAATTCACCCTTCATATTACATAGCACCTTACCAAAAGGCGACACAACCATACTTGCACCACAGATATCAGATGTTTCGCTAAAACTTACCGATGAACGAACAACGTATGCACATGTGTTGTATGCCAAAAATCTGCACATTGTTTCGATTGCATCGTGAGTATCGCTGCGCTGTAAAGAACAGCCGATTATTATATCAATGTCCTTACGGGCAATTGCCGCAAATGACTCGTAAAAATAAAAGTCATAACAGGTCAGAAAGCCGTAACGTATACCGTCAATTTCGAGCACATACGGCTCATCCGAGTTATATGTATAACTGTCGTCAAGCTTTAACACCTCTTTTTCGAGCGGCGGTAAATGGCGTTTGAAATACTTACCTACAAGTTCACCTGTTTTATCAAAGGTATAGGTGGTATTACGGTAACCGCTCTCGCTTAAAAACAGCGCATTTACAAACACAACAGCACCACAACGCTTTGCTGTTTGGATACATTTTTCCAGCAAAGTATCAATGTACTTATTGTGATAAAAGAGCGTCTCATCAAGCGTTGAAGTGACACAGGGAACGTCGCTGTACTCAGGCAGTACAATAAGGTCAATTGTTTCATCGCATTTATCAAGACAATCAAGTTTATATTTGAAATACTCATCACAAAACGAAGTGTCTTTTGAATATGGCGGTTGGATTATACAGACTTTCACAATATCATTCCTTTTTAAGTTCATTTTAACAAATAATAATTAAAAGTCAATTGTAATTTGTCAAAATGTGTTGTATAATGTTTTTTGAATTTTTTAAGGAGAACGAAAATGGGATACAAAATAGTTGCAAGTGACCTCGACGGTACTCTTTTTAACAAAAAAGGTGAGATAAGCGAGGAAAATTTCGAAGCAATAAAGACGATGTACGATAAGGGATTTTATTTTGTTCCATGTTCGGGCAGATCATACGGAGAAATGCCGAGCATACTCAAAGAAAATCCGTACATCCGATATTATATAGGATCTGACGGTGCGACAATATATGACAAAGAAACGGATACCACATACAGCACCACTCTTACAAAAGAAGAAAGCCGTTTGATACTCGATAAAATATACACCTATCCTATTAATATGATGATTCATGCAAACAATCGTTCATACGTTGATGCTGATACACACACCGCTGAAAGTTACAGAGAGCATAACTGCAGTGAAAACTGGATAAAGTTTATTTTTGAAATGAACGAAGTGATGCCAAACTATAAAGAATTTGCTTATAATACAGATATCGAGATGTTTTGTATCTTCTTTAAAAACCACTCTGATATTCTGGAGTGTAAAGAGTATTTCAGCAAAAACACAGACTTTTTGACAGCACAGTCACACAAGTATAATTTTGAAATCTTTAGTAAAAATGCGGGAAAGGGCAACGCAATTTTAAAACTTGCCGACATTCTCGGCGTAGATAAAAAAGACACGATTGCAGTCGGCGACAGTACGAACGATTTCACTATGATTGAAAAAGCAGGCCTTGGTCTTGCAATGCAAAACGCAGTAGACGAACTGAAGGTTATCGCAGACACTGTTATTTGCTCAAATGATGAGCATTCAGCAAAATATATTTTAGAGAATTTTTTAATGTAAAGGTTAAAAAATGGGTAGTATTGAAGCTTTATTAATTGTTACCGCTATTGCGGGTGTTGTAGGAACAGGACTTGGCGGACTTATCGGAGCCCTACTCCAAAAAGAGTCTAAGCGCACAGTTAGTTTGTTGCTTAGTTTTGCAGCAGGTGTAATGCTTAGCGTTGTTTGTTTCGATCTGGTTGTTGAAGCCATTGAAACAAATTCAGGAATATTTACCGTGATTTTTGCAATTATGATGGGTGTTTTGATTACGTTTTTACTAAATTACATCATAGACCGCAAAACCACACCCGAAATCGAGCATATTGATGACAATCATCCCAAAACCGCGGATGACTTGAATGAGCTTATCCACAGCGACCACTGGGAACATCACAGAGACAGAAACGACAACAAACTTTCTCTTTTTGTGGCGGGAATTGTGATGGCTTGTGCCATTGCACTTCACAACGTACCCGAAGGTATGACTATCGGCGCATCATTTGCCGCAGAAAACACAATTCTCGGCGGGGCATCGTTAGTTCTGGCAATTCTTATTGGATTACATAATATCCCCGAGGGTATGGCGGTTTCAGTACCGCTTATTACAGGTGGAATGAAAAAGACCAAGGCCGTACTTATTACAGCTTCAACAGGCATTCCTACTATACTTGGTGCTGTATTTGGATACTGGCTTGGTGAGATTGGTCCTCTGG
Source organism: Eubacteriales bacterium (assembly GCA_045612565.1). Lineage (GTDB taxonomy): Bacteria > Bacillota > Clostridia > Oscillospirales > QAKW01 > RGIG9041. Next base: position 6,617 of record JAZKZG010000070.1, on the reverse strand, counting down.
GTCTGACGCTTAGTTTAGGGTTTGCAAGCGGAGCCATGCTGTATGTTGTTTTTGGTGAAATACTGCCGCAATCCATTCTTATGTATCACAGCAAAGCACCTTCATTTTCGGCAATTGTGGGAATTCTGGTTGGTTTACTTATAATATTCTTATAACAAAAAATCAGGCTTTAAGCCTGATTTTTTGTTATGTTGAATTCGCCATAAATTTGTAAAGAAAGTTCTTTCATTATGTCAGGGTCAACTTTTAATACAGCACGATCGTAAGTAAATAGTCCGTTTGTTTCGTCCTCAACATCAGACAGTTGGGTTAGCACCGATGCACAAAGTCCATTTTTGATATTACCTATTACGTCACGCTGATACATCGCAATCAGCGCTTTTTCAAATTTCTTGGGATCAGTTGTAAAAAAACTGTAACCCGTATTGGAGTTCGGGTTAAAAAAGTGACCGTCAACCTTACACGAATATCCGCCAAACTCGGAAAGCACCATCGGTTTTCCTTTGACTGCTTTTAGTTTAACAGGTTTGAAATAAATATGGTCGCTTTCAACGTCGGACAGTTTTTCTTTAAACCAACCCGACGTTGTATCGTAAATTCTTGTAGGATCATACGCCCTAAAATGCGTATAGCAACTGTCAGCTTTAAACTGTCCCCATCCCTCATTGAAAATTGTATAGTAAATTACGCTCGGATGATTATAAAGGCAATCTACTATACACTCTGACGTTTTAATAAAACGTTCTCGTCGGTGTTTGTTTGCTCTGTGCGTGATACCTCGACGTAAAAACACCGTGGGAATTGCAGTATCTATAATAAAATCATAGCGCCCGTTATTGATAAAATCCTGAAAAACCGCCATTCCGTATTTGTCGCAATAGTAATAAAAAATGTCGGGCTCGAGTTTAATATGCTTACGCAACATATTAAATCCGCACTCCTTCATTTTTAAAATATCGTTTTTAAAGCCTTCAGCGGTTGCAGGTAGGTATATACCGTCACTGAAATACCCCTGGTCAAGAAGGCCGTGAAAATAGTAAGGCTTACCATTTAAAAGAATGTACGATTTGCCGTTTTTTTCACCGATATCGACTGTGCGGAGAGCAAAATATGAATATACTGTGTCGCCACCTGATTTTACGCAAAAATCATAGAGATGTGGTGTTTCGGGAGTCCAATTGACAGGATTTTCGATTTCGATTGTAACTTCGCTTGAAAACTCATATTCTTTACCTTGAAATACAAGCGTTTTTTCTTTTGCACCTCCGACTGCGGATACTGTTACGCTATCAAGCGTGGGGGTTATGATAAGACTGTCAATTGCGTCTTTTGACACGCTTTCAAGCCACACAGTCTGCCATATACCGCTTATTTTGGTATACCACATACCACCGCGTTTTTTACGCTGCTTACCATATGCTTCATCAATGTGGGACGGGTCTGTCACTTCAACACGTATTGAGTTGGTACCGACTTTAACGTAATCTGACACGTCAAAGCTGAATGGAGTATAGCCACCGCTATGCTCACCTACAAATGCTTCGTTTACAAAAACCTTACAAAATTGGTCAACTGCGCCAAAATGAAGTATTGTTTTGTCATTTAAAAAATCACAAGCCATATCGAAATTACGACTATACAGCATTAGATCTTTTTTACCGATATCTTTCATAACGCCCGACAGTCTACTCTCGGGAGCAAAAGGTACAAGAATTTTTCCGACATATTTATTCTTTATTTCAAAATCCCACTCACCGTTAAGACAAAAGTAACTATCACGACGAAGTTGCGGACGTGGATATTCTGCAAACGGAATATCTTTTATATCCTTTTCAAAGGGTGTTGTTAATTGATTAAATGGTAATTTTTTTGTTTTTTTAACAAGTAAGAAGAATGGAAACACAAAGCAAATTGCAACAAGTGCCGCAAGAAAGATATTTGCACTTGGCACAAAAGACGATGTACCGTCAGAGCCGACAATTGTTTTTGCGTTTGCCAAAACAAGTTTTCCTATAAATGGTCCCACAACACCGGGGACAAACACCTGCGAAAAAATGCGCACACCTTGCAAAAGTCCCGATTTACCCTTTGGTGTATTATCACGTATAATCGCACCGAACACGCCCATTCCCGAAAGGTAGCCGCTCATCATAAAAAGTGAGCCGACAAAGACAAGCGGGGTTGATTTGAAAAGGTATAAAAGCACATAACCCAAAACAAGTGACAATACGGCAATAACACCTGAAAAAGAAAAGCCTTTTTTGTCATATACCCTACCCCAAAGTGCAGTAACAACCGATGCCACGATTATTGCAGGTGCCATAACAAACACATAGTTTGTCATACCGAGCGATACCTCATAATAGATAATAAGATACGGCATAAAAATCTGGATTGAAATATTAAAAAGTATAAATGCCGCAAGTGAAACATACAGCGTTGGATTTTGCTTTATTGTTGATATTTTAAACCCATAGAATACTGTTTTTATGTAGGATTCATTATTTTGAGTAATACTCGGTTCTTTTATTATAAATAAGCCCAGAACACCGATTATTAAAGTAAGCGCACCAATTATTAAAAATATAGATGTCCAGCTTGCAGCCTGTGACAAATCAAAAAACATAAAGCCGCCAAACACCACAAGTATTGCAACAAGAGGCATCATTGAGTTGATACCCTCTGCTGAGCCACGATTTGTATTGTCGGTAGAATCGGTAAGCCATGCATTAAATGCAGCATCGTTTGCTGCAGAGCCAAAAAACGTCATAACACAGTCGAGAATTATGGTAAGCGAAATACCGACTGATACCGCCTCAATTGTTGCCGGAATAATCTTTGATATTATATCAACACGCAGAAAAACAAAGCTTAAAATTGATATGCCCCAAAGAATATAGCCAGAGCATATAAAAATTTTACGCTTGCCGATTTTATCTGAAAGCGCACCGATAAAAACGGTTGTAAGAGTTGCCGCAACAGACGATGCCGCAACCATAAGTGAAATATCCGATGCAGATGCATTAAACATTTTATAGATAAAAACGTTAAAATACATATTTTCAACAACCCATGCCACCTGCCCCATAAGGCTGAAGATTGTGAGTACCATCCAGAAACGACTGCCAAGTTTTGTTTTCATATATCTCTCCTTAGTGGTGATAATCTTTTAGTAATTCGGTATAATGTTTATAGATTGCTATATATTTTCTATACACCTTTTGGGTGATATTGCCTTCGGCAAAATATTTTTCCGAAAGGGTGAAAAGCTGCTCACGACAGGTGTGAGCAGCGTCCTTATAGTTATTTGAAAGATAGTTTTTTAGCTCAGATAGCGTGTATTCGAGTTCTTTTTCGTATTTTGATTTAAAAAACAGCATTGTTATTCTCCTCCTATTGCTTTTTCCAGGTTGAGAATGAAAGTGCGAGTACCAACGGGAAAATCTCGAGTCTGCCGAGAAGCATTGCAATTGACAGTATAAAAGTAGAAAAATCGGAAAAAATAGAAAAATTACCCGTGGGACCCACAAGTGAAAAGCCAGGTCCAACATTATTAAAACAAGCAGCAGTTGCCGAAAAGTTGGTTTCAAAGCCAAACGGTTCAATACTTAAAACAAGAAAAATTATTGCAAACAAGGCAATATATATAGCAAAATAACTGCTGATACCCTTGATTGTCGATTCGTCAAGAGGTTTTCCTTCAAAGTTTATGGTATTTACCGAACGGGGATGAAGCATACGCTTGAGTTCACGACGTATCATTTTACCCAGTATTACAACACGAGATATTTTAAGTCCGCCCGCAGTAGAACCTGCACAGCCGCCAAAAAACATTAAAATGAGAAGTATTGATTTTGAAAGGGAGGGCCATAGATTAAAATCTGTCGTGGCGTAGCCTGTGGTGGTAATGATTGTTGATACCTGAAAAGCCGAGTGGCGAATTGCGTCGGCAACATTATTTATAAGAGGATAAATATTTATCGCAATTGCAGTAATAGATGCGACGACTATACCAAAATAGCACCAAAGTTCAGTACTTTTGATTGCAGATTTGAATTTTTTAAGCAAAATAAGATAATAGAGGTTAAAGTTTACGCCAAAAAGGAGCATAAATATTGTTATAACCCATTGGATATATGGGCTATATCCGCCAATACTGTCTGCTTTTATGCCAAATCCGCCTGTACCTGCGGTACCAAATGCGTGAATAACGCTTTCAAAAAGGTTCATTCCACCAAAAAGAAGAAAAACAACTTGCACGGCAGTGAGCACGATATACATAAAATAGAGGATTTTTGCGGTATCTTTTGCTTTTGGAACAAGTTTACCTACTATGGGCCCAGGCATTTCAGCACGCATAAGATGAATTGAGCGGTCGGACACGGGGATAATTGCCATAATGAATACAAGCACACCCATACCGCCTATCCAGTGAGTAAAACTACGCCAGAAAAGAATGCCGTGACTCATCTTTTCAACGTCGGTAACAATCGACGCGCCCGTTGTGGTAAAACCACTTACCGTTTCAAAAAAAGCGTCGATAAAGTTTGGTATCTCACCCGAAAAAACAAACGGGAGTGCACCCAAAACGGATGTGACAATCCACGCAAGTGAAACAATAACAAAGCTTTCCTTTGCATAGATAACGCGTGAATCAGGACGGGATATATATATTACGGCGAGTCCTGATACAACGCTTATAAATATTGTTTTTAAAAAGGCATAAGCAACATTTTTTTCTCCGTAAACAAATGATACAACAAGTGGTAACACAAGTAATGCTGCCAAGGACAAACATATTTGTCCGACTGTTTTTAAAACCATTCTTCTGTTCATTTATTCACCTACCTGATAATATCCGACAAATCACCGAGACGGTAGCCCGTTGTGAATACTACGACTTTATCGCCTTTTTGTATCACATCCATACCTGAAGGGATAATGGTTTTACGTCCACGGACAATACCTGCTATAAGAACATTGTTTTTTGTCTGCAAATCTTTAAGCGGAATATCAACGTATTCAAAATCGGCATTTACACTAAACTGAAGTGCCTCTACCCTACCATCCATAAGCTTGTAAAGTGTTTCTACCTTACTGCCCATTGAGTTTTGAAGTGCACGTGCGTAACTCACAAGCACGTCTGCAACGGCGGATTTGGGCGACACGATGCTGTCAAGCCCGAGTTTTTCGGCAATTGATAGAAATTCGTTACGGTTGATTTTGGTAATTACCTTTGAAACATTTTGCGAAAGAGCAAAGCAGGAAATGAGAATATTTTGTTCATCAGTACCCGTAAGCGATACGAACGCATCGGAAGATGCAATTCCCTCTTCTCGCAAAAGTTCCTGGTCAGCGCCGTCACCATGGATAATAACTGCCTCAGGAATTTCGTGGCTGAACTTTTTGCAGATTTCTTCGTCTTTTTCGATTATTTTAACCGATGTGCCCGCTTCAACAAGCATTTTTGCAAGGTAGTATGAAGTTTTTCCCGCGCCGAGAATCATCGCTGTTTTTACCTGTTTACGAACAGTGCCGAGTTGTTTTAAAAGTCTCAAAAGTTCAGTGGGAGCAGCGGTTATACCTATACGATCACCGACTTCAAGCACAAAGTTGCCGTCAGGTATATAGGCTTTGTCACCGCGACGTACTGCACAGACAAGAAAGTTTGCTTTAAATTTTGAACGCAGTTCAATGAGACTTTTGCCGACAAAAACAGAGTCTTCTCGAAGTTTTATTTCCATCATTTCAAAACTGTTTGATGAAAATTTTTCTATTTTTACTGCTGTAGGAAGCTTTAGGATGTTATAAATCTCTTTTGCGGCAAGTTGCTCAGGGTTTACTGCAACGGAGAGTTCTAACTGACGGCGTAAAAAGTCAAGACTGTGGTCGCTGTATTCTGGCTTACGCATACGCGCAATGGTGTGACGCGCACCCATACGACGAGCGATAAGACAGCTGAGCATATTTACCTCGTCAGAGTTTGCAACAGACACAAAAAGACGTGCGCTGTCAACCCCTGCTTCCGAAAGTGCTTCACAATCAGTGGCATCACCGCACACGGACATTATATCGTGTGTGTTTGTTATATCGGAAATAGCGTCGGTGTCATTATCAATCACGACAATATCGTGTCCCTCTTGCGTTAATGCCGATACAAGAGTTGAACCAACTTTTCCACATCCTGCAATAATTATCTTCATAATTTTAGTCCTTAAATTCTATAGGTTTTATTTATTATACTACAATGAATTACAGTTTTCTATATATTTATAATATTTTGCGTGATTTTAAAATATAATATTGACAAAGGGTGGTTGGTTTGCTATAATAATTAGGCACTAATTGAGGACCAATAGCTCAGTTGGTTAGAGCAACCGGCTCATAACCGGTTGGTCCGGGGTTCGAGTCCCTGTTGGTCCACCAATAAAAATCGGTATCCGAACGGATACCGATTTTTGTTATTAATTGAACAATAGGGACTCGAAACCCGAGGGGGCAGATGCCGTATAGCAAAACAGTCCTGTGGACTGTTTTTGTAGGCAGATGGTGCGAAGACGGGTACCGCGAGCAGTGCGGAGCGGTCGGCAAGCACGACAGGTGTAGCCTGTGTCCCT
>JAZKZG010000069.1:0-11020 GCA_045612565.1 Eubacteriales bacterium | reverse complement strand
GGACCCTTCCATCTCATCGTGTGCGGTGAAGAAGTCCTGCATCTTTTTCGCTTCCTCGTTTACCGCGTCATCATCAAGCCACAGAGACTCCCCGTCGCGATAACGCTGAACGGCTTCTGCCCACAGCTGATCTCGCTCCTCCTCAAGCCCTGTTAGGACTCCTCGGTCAACACCCTCGACCTCGATCGGCCAGAAGCGTCGTCCGCCTGTTACATCATGAAGCGGTTCGGGATCGTTGGTCGTGCCGAAGAAAACACATTGGCGCGGGTAGTCCTGCGTGTAATGCGCGTATGCTTGGCGGTAGGAGTCGGTCTGCTTGGACACAAAGTTTTTGATGGACTCCTGCTCCGACTTTTTCGCAGCGGCAAGCTCGGCTACCTCGACAATCCACTTTCCCGACAGAGCCTCAAAGGAGGACTTGTCACCGGACATGGAGGGCAGGGAATCGGTGAACCACCCCTTCGACATAATCAGAGGAAGACGAGATTTACCAAGTCCCTGCTCTCCGATAAGGACGAGCATACAGTCAAACTTACATCCGGGTTCATAGATTCTCTTGACCGCACCTGTGAACCATTTCCGTGTCGCCGCACGTGTGAACGGCGTATCCTTTGCTCTCATGTATCGTATCAGAAGTGTGTCAAGACGCTCCTCTCCATCCCACACAAGACCGTTTAAATAGTCGTAAACGGGATTGAACGCGTTCGCATCAGATACAGACGTGATCGCATCCTCAAGAGCCTTCGGCGCGTTCACCTTCCAATGTTTTTGGAAATAATTACGCATATTCGCAGCATCCGCATCGGTAAACGTTGTACCGTTCGTGACGCAAACGCGTTTAAACGGTGACCACGGAGGTGCTGAACGCCAGACCAAACGCCCACTAAACGTGTTCAGAGCAAGTTTACCTCGAAACGCTTCATCGTAGGTAAGGATGAGACGGATGTTTTCGATGGTTGGCTCGATGAGACCCGTCTTTTTATTACACTCCAGCAGATGTGTCCACGACTGATCTTCGTTCAGATCAGCGAAGTCATCATCGATCTCGCGCACCATTGTCTCCTTCAACTCGGGAAGGGAAGCGGCGAAATCGCACATCGCAAGATAAGATGGTTTCTTTGTGATGTCGAGTGTCGGGTCTGTGTCTCTGTCGCCGAACATATGAATGCGGACAAGGTCGAAGGCGTTACAGAGCTGTCCTTGCGCGGGATCTGTCGAATGGTTAGAATAAAGGAAAGCACCGTCGTCATACAGAACCGCGCCCGACGCTGTCGTGCCTTCGCACCACGTATATCTGCCTGTGTCCTCCAAGCGGTACTTATCGGATAAGAATTCATCGATTGCGGCGGGTACGTCGTATACACGGCAGAACCGACCGACGATGCCGGGCTTCTCTGTCGGATCGCCCTGTCGTTTTGCAGACGAAACACGGATCGCCGCTTCGGAAGAAGCTGTTGGCCACTCTGATGCATCGCGCCAATCGTTATATGTGGACAAGATTTCATCGGGATTCAGTATCTCACCGCTCTGCTCAAGGATCAGATACTCCGCATCACGTGCAACGGAAGGCCAATACATCAGGCGGGCGGGCTGATAGGTGGTCGGGTCCATCGTCTCGATACCGATCATCTCTGCAATCCGACGAGCGATCGCGGGGTATTCATCGGGTGTGACCGCACGTGACATCGGAACAACGAATCGCAGACGAGGCTTGTCCGGTCTGTGGCTGTGTGTGGTATATGCGCACATGGTGTAGGGAAGAACGCAGGAAACATCATCCCACAGACCGACATACGCGTTATCCGCATCAAGGGTGATCAGACATCTGTCAAGCACGTCTTCGGATTTTCTCCGTGTTCCGCGCAGCCTTCCACCGACGAAACCGCCGACATCCTTTTTCGCCGCTTTCTCTGCGGCGGTCATCTTGCAATAATCGGAGAAGCTCTCCGTCGTGACACAAGGCTGACGTAGTCTCTCAAGCAGTCCGTCCCACGTTATATCCTCGGCCTTCCATGTCTTGGAATGCCTGTTATTTCCAACACTTATAATCATGGTTTGTCATACCTCCGTTTAAATTCACTTCGCAGATCACGCTTTAAAAGGGTGTAATGATATTGTGACCAACCACGCTCTGCGCAGGTTTGTGTACTCGTCTTACCGTCGCAGAGATCCCTTGCGAGTTCTGCGGAATCTCCCGTCAGGTCACTCAAGAAAGCAACGTCCTCCAAATAAAGACTCTGCTCATAATCGGCCAACTCGTCGTCATCCGGCATCGGGACGATCGGTCTTTTCTTGCAGGCCTTGGACAGCAGATAATTGATCAGAAGATTTTTAATGATGCGTGTTGCGAACGGGGAAAAGCGTACGTTAAGAGTGGGGTCATATTTCTGAACAGCGTTCCACAGCGCAAGACAGGCCTCCTGATAGAAGTCCTCGTTGCCGATGTGTTCGGGAAAGAACCGCCTGATAACGAAATCAGCCAATCCGATATTATCCTCAAAACGCTCATATAGGGTTTTATCGGTATTCTTACGCCAGTCGTACTTCGGATCGGTTGATCTCCTCAACGTACGCACCTCCTAATAAATTATTCTCTCAAAATATCCGCAACGCCTTTCATGACGAACAGCACACAGGGCAGGTTAACGCCGTTGCCCCACATCTTGTATTCAGCGGAATCGGTGTGCAGTTTGTTATACCACGTCAGCATCTGCGCTTTGGTGTAGTCCTTAACAGGCTTATGATTGTCATTTACAAATCTCCTTAAAACAGGGAAGAGTCTCACACCACGCACAGAAGTCTCTCCACTCTTGCAGCTTGTGATTCTTACGGGCGTGATACATAGACTTCAGCACCTGATAATTCAGCTGCACGGTCCGCTTTTGGTTGTAGGAGGTGGGAAGGATCTGGATCATGTCGTCCCACATCGACTTATCCTTCGTCACAAGAAATTCTTTGCGACGCACGTTCAAGACTTCGATGATCGCGTTCACAACATCAATACCGAGTTCGGAAAGACGGTCTGTCGAAAAGTCATCTGTCGCAAATTCCTTTGCGTGGATCTTGTGCATCGTGGAGCAGGAGTTAGCAACAGTACCAACCTTGTAGGTGTCAAACTCCTTCCACCAATAAAGCGGTGCTGTGATATCCAACCATACGATGATCATCCGCAAAAACTTTGCGTGGTCGTTTCCTGCAGAAGACAGACTCTTCATCAGATTCAGATCGGAATCACCGACAACAACACCGCCATATTCATCGAATACGCTATCGGACTTCTCCCACGAGTTCATCGGGTTACGCATTCCGCGAATCGCCGGTCGGAAGCCACGTACCTCTACGTCTGAAATTTTAATCATTGTTTGTCACCGCCTTTCCTTCATGATCATAACAATAAGCTGTGCAACACCGACCACAAGGATCAGAAAACTGAAATTGCCACGGAGCATCTCTTCAATGATCGTCTGTATCATCCGTAACCTCTACGTCATCACGAACGAAAATCTGATGTTTTACGTCGATGTCATCACCCTCAAATAGGTCATCTATGATGTCCTTAACCATACCTTCGATCTCTGCCTTGATGTTTTCGATGCTGCCGTATTTTGCGTACACCTCATCTTTTACCTTGGCGATCTCGGTGATTTCGACGGTTGTGATTGCAGTAATCTCTTTCATGGTTGTGTTTCCTTTCTCTGTAAGGTTGATTATGTATTTTTGTAGGGTCTCTTGCCCTGCGATGAGGGCTTCCTTCTCGGCTTTCAGTTCCGTGACCTCGTTTTGCAGGATACGGATAGTTTGCTCGGCATACTGACACAGGTGACCGCAGAAATCATTTTCCTTGATGTACTTTCTCATGTCTGTTCACCGCCTTTCAATGCTCGTTCTGCTTCTTCTCTTGTGAGGAATACATCAACACCCAAAGTTCTTGTTCTCAAAGGTGGTCTATATTGACCATCATTTTCGTAGTAACCAACTATAATGTTTCGTTGTGAGAACGTAATTCTGCTGATTTTCCGTTCCACAATAGGTGTTTTGTATCTCGGCAAGGGATAACAATTATCCCCAACCTTGCAAGGCAATCTTACCCAACCGTCAGCAAGAATGGTGTCGGCAAGGTCTGAAATCTTTCGACCAATCCAAATTGCATCGCTATCGTCAAGGGACACCGACATTATCTTATCGTCAAGCAATTCAACCAATCTATCACGCATCAGATTCACCGCCTTTCTTTTCTCCGTAACTGCAAAAATGATACGGGACGTACACAGTAGGTATATCACCAACCACGTTTTCACATTCACAAACAATGCAATCATCTTTGAAATATTTTTCGGGCGATTTTGTGTTGTCTATCGGTCTACTATGTACACAATCCCTACACCGCACCACTTCCACAACATCTGCGGTAGGACACCTGTCTATCAAATCTGATTCGGTTTTAACATAGAGTTTCCCCGATATTACATCATCACGCAGTTTTTTGAGTTTGTCAGCGTCAATATATCGTGCCATCACCCCTCACCGCCTTTCATCTCTTGAATGCACTCTAACCAATCTTCCATAACGGATAATTTGCCTCGATAATATCCTAAAGACCAATGACCGTGAACGGACAATGTTTCTTCCTCGTTTTCATACTCTTGTATTCTTTTTCTTATTCTTTCTATCTGTCTTTTTAACTGTTGCTCGCTCATCCCTCAACACCGCCTTTCTCTGCTTCTTCTCTTGTGAGGAATATGGTTTTGCCGATGTCATATTTATCAAAACCTATGAAGCGTACCCAACGATTCCACGGCTCGGTTGATTGAACCTTATACAAGATATCGTATGGCGACGATATTTCGATCGATGTAATTACATACTCGAATATGCGATTACGATAATTCTCATATACCTTGTCACCCACCTTGCAAGACAACGCGATTACGTTATTTACGATAAGATAGCGTGCTTCTTCTTCGATTGCATCATCTTCACTACAGCCTTCATTAAGCACGCAGCTTGCGTTATGGTGCGCTCTATACAGCAATTCAATCAATCTATCACGCATCAGGTTCACCGCCTTTCATCTTCGCACCGCAGTTCGGGCAGAAATTGTGTTGATACATGGTTTTCGTGTGGCACAATCCGCACTCCTCATAACCTTCGTGGGGTATCCACTCCCCATCGCTCTGCTTGCGATAGCCTGCGTTGTAAATCTCGTTTGCAATCGCAAATCCATCAACATCGTAGTAAGCACAATCGGCACCATAAACGGCATCGATGCAATCCTTGATTTCAATAATCTGCTTCTCTTTATCAGTCGTCATCGTCTTCACTCTTTCTGAAACGGTCCTTCAGGCATTCCTCACAAAGATCTTCCCCGTCCACCTTATAAACCTCTTCCATTTCGTCCCCACACTTGTCGCAATAGTAAACAGGAACATTACGGTTTGGGCAGGTGGAGCCGAGGCAGGGATATCCCGGTGCTGCGCATTCGCAGCAGTGGTCCTCATATCGAATCATATTACCTCCTCACCCTCACCCATTCATATACGGCCTTGATTGTGTGCGCAACCGCGAACACCGACATCACAAAGATAAAAGAAACGACGGTTGCGGAAATTACAAAAAGACTTTGATGGTCAAGCATTTGTTTGATCCTTCTTTCTATAGTCATCGAGTTCCGGCTTGTGCTTGATCGTCCAAAGAGCGCACATCAGATTCCAACAGAAGGCGCGATCGTGTGGTTCATCGTTATCACCGCGACACCACTTAAGGAAATGGCGTGTGCCGCTATCTACATAACAGCGGATCGGGATGCCCTTCGTCCAGTTCGGCGTTCCGTCTTCGTCCGGCGGGTACTTTTTGTTTCCTTCCTCAAAATGCTTCGACACCTCAAGAAGCATGGTCGGGGAGTCCCAACCTCTATCCTCACGGAAAAGCTCAAGGGCATGGACAAGGTGATAAACGTTGTCATTTTCCATGAACAGGCCGATACTCTCAAGCACTTTGTGTTTATTTCCATCGATGGGTGTTAACCTCGCAGCAACGTCCAAAGGGAGCAGATCGCATCTTCCTTTGCCTTCTGCGTTGTCCCTGACTGCGCCCGTTTCATATTCTCTTCTCGTTCCTGAGTCTTTAATCATGGTTGTTTTCCTCCGTTAAAAATCGCAAGCATTGATGGAAACGGTGCGTTATTCTCACCGTTTCCGAATTTAAGTCTGCCTCTGATAAAGTCTATCTCGACGTTATCTTTCCTGTAAAGGTAATCGTGGAAAGCCGCCGTATCGGTTCTCGCAGGTATCAGAAGAACAATCAAAGTGTTCGGATCTTTCGCCTCTTCTGCACATTTCCGTACCCAGCGTTTTGTATGACCTCTACCATAGGGAGGGTTACAGAAGACTCGTTCGCCGCGCCACGACTGCTTCAGACCATTCTGCGACTCGGTGAAGTATCTGTCACACTTTGCGTTCTCTGCTGTGGCGCAGGGATCAAGTGTAAAAGAGTATTCCTCGTTCAGTCGGTCAAACAGTTCCTGCGGTGTCGGCCAATCGACGGACGAAGAGGACATGATCGGTTTAAGGCCTTCCATTTATTTCCCCTCCAAATACGATTTCAAGTGCGCCGTCAACGGTGGTACACCACCCCGCGATGGCACCTGTGTTTCTCATAGCTGCGATGAAGTCGAGCTGGTTCTGTCTCGGCTTTTCGCCGGGATTTTTGACTTCGACGTAGAAGGCTTTGCCGTCGGGGCGGTGCCCCCAAACGTCGCTCTGACCGGGGACGCCGATCTTAACGAGTCTGCCGTATTCGGTGTAGAAGTTACCGACAGTATGGTTGACGGCGTAGCAGCCTTTTGCACACAGAGCGGCGATGATGCGGCTCTGCAGGGATGTTTCCTGTTTCTTCACGTTTACACCACCGCCAACGGATACATGATGATTGGTGCGCCGTCACCGAAGTAAGGCAACGCCCGAATGGTGTTGTACTCAATCCACTCGACGGCTTCTTCTGCGGTGAATCTTTCCTCGTCGCACAGCCACTCGACCATCAGCTCAAAATCATATACGGCCCTGTTATCTTCGGTTACCCCCACCAAGGCGGTGTCGTAACTATAATTTTCGAGAATTGCCACGTCGTCGAATCCGGCGTACTCGAGTTTTTCTTTTGCTGTCATCTCCTCGACCTCCCATTCATTACAAATCTTGCCCACGCGGCGGGATTTTTATAACCTCGCTCGCGGGCGATCTTCAAAAGCTCCGGGAACGTCTTCGCCGCGCCTTGCTCCATTCTTGCTTCCTTCCGCTTCCGCTCTGCGGCCTGTGCCTGCTCCGCCGTCAGTCTGGCAAGGGCGATCTCCTCATGCGCCTTAATCTCACGCGGATGCAGGGGATACTCGGTTTTGCAGAACGGACAGACAGGAGCGGTCTCAAACGCCATGAAGCACTTGGGGCAGGTGCGCAGGACGAAGTCACCCTCCTCGGTCAGCCGCTTCGGCTTTTTCGGCGGCGCGAGCAGACTCCACGTGATGTCCGCATCGAAGATCGGGTTTCGTGTGTAGTTTCCGACACAGTCGATCACCTTTGCCACCTTACCGGGCGCGTATCTCATACAGCGCATCCCCTGCTGCCAGTACAGCGCATGAGACTCGGTCGGGCGCAGGAGCAGACAGCAGGTGACCTCGTCGATCGACACACCCTCCGAAATAATACCAACGTTGCAGAGCACCGTGATTTTTCCTGCACGGAAATCGTCCATGATACGTGACCGTTCCTTGGTCGGCGTTTTGGAATCAATGGCGACCGCCGTATAACCTGCTTCCCGGAATCGCTCTGCCGTTTCGGCGGCGTGTTTCATCGACACGCAGTATGCGATGGTACGCTCACCCTGGGCAAGTCGCTCCCAAGATGCGAGGACATCGGAGTAAATGGCGCGGTCGGTCATCAGCTTTTCCAAATCGGAAATAACGTAGTCGCCGCGCTGTATTCGCAGGTCATCGGTTTCAACAGCGGTCGGGGCATAATACTCAAACGGGGCAAGTCGGTCGTGCTCGATGAGCCACTTTACGGACACGCCCTGCACAAGGGAAGTATACGTCTGTCCAAGCGGCTTGCCGTCCAAGCGGATCGGCGTTGCCGTGAACCCGACGGTCGGGCAGTCGTAGTAATCGAGAACCTTCTGCCACGAATCGGACATGGACAGGTGCGCTTCATCGGTGATGATCAGCGGCGGTGTGCCGTGCTCTCCGAGGTGATTTGCTTCTGTTAAGATCATCGCGACCCTTGCCTTGATATCATGCTCACGGAGCAGGGCGGTGGTCTGGTCGAGCAGTTCTCTGCGGTGCGTGAGGATCAGCGGTGTACCTTCACGGCATCGCTGGGCCATCGCGGCGAAGAGGTATGTCTTACCTGAACCGCATGGGGCCACGACGAGAACACGCTTATGTCCGGCAACGAATTCCGCAGCCGCGCGGTTATAGAGGTCACGCTGATAGTCTCGCAAATCGATCATGGTTTTTAATCCTTCTGATAATAATCACATTCATAACTTTCCGCGTTCAGCGGCAGACCCGCTGTCCACGGCAGATCCTCACCCATGATGCGGCTTACCTGCTCCTTTGCATCGGTGATCTCCCTCGGCACGGACAGGATGACCTCGTCATGGACGTGTCCGCGGATATCGAATCCCGCCGCATCGAGCGCGAGCATCTTATCGCGGAGAATATCACGGGCAACCGCTTGTACAAGATTCTCAACGAGTCGACCGCCGAACGTCTCCACGCGCACCCATCTGCGGGTCTGCTGATCGACACCCATGTATGACAAGGTTTTGCCTTGTCTGCGGCTGCTCTCGGCATACTGTGCGCCGTGGTAGGCCATCGCTCTGCCGGACGGCAGGTGTACCCAGAGTGTGCCGCGTTCATACTTAAAGGTCAAGTCCCCAAGTGTCGTTGTGCTATGTCCGACAACAGCAGATATCGCGGCACGTTCGACACGCTTCCAGTAAGACACGATATGCGGGTTGGATGCTCTCCACTTATCGACGATCTCCTGCTGAAGTTCTTCGCTCATACCCATTTTATCGGCACCGAACGCCTTCAGCGCGTTGACACCGCCGCCGTATCCACAGGCCAAAAGGGCGATCTTACCTTTCTGCCGCAGCTCTGCGTTGGGACCGTGCTTGGCAACGGGAACGCCGAACATCTGGGAGGCGACCTCACAGTAAATATCCTTACCCTGACGGAACGCTTCCGTGACCCACGTTTCTCCTGCCATCCACGAAACCACACGGGCTTCAATCGCGGAAAAGTCGCTGACGACGAATCTGCATCCGTCCTCCGGGATGAGTGCTGTGCGGGTCAACTGTCCAAGCACATCGGATACCGACCCATAGAGCAGTTCCACCGCTTCTGTATCCCCTGTGCGGACGAGTGTTCTCGCGGCATCGAGATCGGGCAGGTGGTTCTGCTTCATGTTCTGCATCTGCACAAGCCGTCCCGCCCAGCGCAGGGTATGCGTACCGCCGTATTGGAAGCACCCTCTGACGTGGTCATCGGGGCAAAGGGATCTTAACATCGCATCGTATTTTTTGTTCGCAGATTTGGAAAATTCCTCTCGCAAATGCATCAGCTCTTGGGTTTCCTCGGTGTCAAGCTGCGCCATAACATCGGGGATTGCCTTCTTGTTCAGGGATTCGACCTCGATGCCCTCGGTATCCTCGATATAGGCCTTGACCTGTGCAACCGAGGAGGGGTTATCAATTCCTGTCAGAAGCCGCGCTTCTTCAAGCTTCTCGGTTTTATAGTCCTCACCCATCTCCGATGCGGCAACAGCAAATGCGCTGTCGATGCGGACACCCCGATCGTTGATACGCTGATCGAGGCACCACATCTTCTGTTCCTCTTCCGGGGGAGCATACCGTATCAGCGTACGCAGTACCTCTCTCTCGGACACAACGTCCTGTATGTTGTATTCCTTATACTCTTGCCACAGGTTCGGGTCGTGTTCAGGAAGGTTTCGCGTTCTTCCACCGTTTTTCTTTGTCGGCTTACAAGGCTTTGAGAAATACTGGATCAACCGCTTACCGCGTGCGTCCTTTTGCTTATCCGCAGGAAAGCCGAGAGCCTGACAAACGGCGGCAAGAGACAACGGCAATCCGCAGTATGCCGCCAAAGCCATTGTGTCAAGCCACTGCTCAGGAGGACACACCCGACCGAATACCCTGCGAAAGACCTCGCGCTCAAAAGGAGCGTTGTGGGCGACCTTGATCACGTTTGGATCATAAAGCTTCTCACAAAAATCTTCTGACGGCGTCCCCTCCTCACAGACAGGATCGGCATCGTCGAGTGCGTACCCCGTCATCAGTAACTCAAAGGAAGGGTCACTGATGTAGCGGTACGCGCCGACGGAGCGGATGTCTGCTTCGGAATATGTTTCAACGTCAACGATCAGATACTGCATTGTCGAGCTCTCTCATGATGGATTCGATGCTGTCATCGAGCGCATAAAAGAATTCCTCTATGGTATCATCCACGCAAACAACAGCGGTATCTTCAAAAACTACTTCGGTCATGGTGTTCACCCTCCTTGTTGTGGTTTAGTTCAGGAAGTCATCTGCGAGATCGGCAAAGTCTGCTTCAGCGGAAGATCCACCTGCGAGCTTATCGCCTTCACGGGTCTTGATAACGTTATTAAGTCCTACTGCGACACCCTTGTTGCCGGAGGCCTCGAAGGGGAAGAAGTTTACGGTGACTGCACCCCAACAGCCTGAATAGAAATCGGAAGCATCGATCGCTTCAGAGACAATACCGCCTGCGAGAACGCGAATGCCGGGCTGACTGTTGGAGGAAGCATTGAAGAACATCATGCCCTTGAATGTTTCATCGTCTTCGTGTTCGATGTCGCCGTCGCGCAGCGGGGTCTTGCAGTTTGCGGGGATCTTACCGCCCCACTTCTTGTTCTTACCATCCTGCTTTGCGGCTTCGATCGCAGCGTTAATCAGGTCAAGCGCGGTTTTATCGGTCTTGGGGACGAGG
>JAZKZG010000068.1:0-2338 GCA_045612565.1 Eubacteriales bacterium | reverse complement strand
AACAAAAGTGAGGTCGATTTCCATCTCAGGAAAACGGCTCGGTTCTTCGTAATGAATACTTGCATTAGTAATTTCAGCAAAATCATTCACATCAATCTCGGCAAATACGATTGCAGCCTTTTTGTCGATGTTCTTTGAAACAACGGGGTGTGCAATACCGATTTTACCCAAAAGTTTGCCGTCGCAGTAAACTGCATTGAGGTTAACGGGATGCTCGTATGAGTGAGTAGCTTCAACAGCCTCAAACGAAAGTTCCTTGTGCTTTAAGTCATCTGCAATAACAGCAAGTATTTTTGAAAGTTCAAAGTAAAGGCTTTCTACTGATTTGGTTTTGCTGAAGAGTGTTATGCAAAGTTTTTTCTGTTCGTCGCAAAGACCCTCGGCATTAAGACCGTTAACAACTCTGCCAATTTCAAATACACCGAAATCAGTGCTGTATGTTGTGTTGGTTTTAACCTGACAAAGCTGTGTGGGGATAATTGATTTTCTGAGTGTCTCAATGTTGGGGTTGGTTGCACCTGCGAGTTTTACGTTATCCTCCGGCTCAATGCCGATTGCACGGTATTCATCATAATAATTCCAAAGGTAAGAATGCAATTCGTGAAGTGAAAAACGCTTAACAAGAACGTCTTTTATTTTGTCCTCAACCGATTTTGTAAGACCTTCAGCAACAGGGTAGAGCGGAGCGTTTGTTGTGTGAATATCAAAGTTGTCATAGCCGTAGATACGTGTGATTTCTTCAATGATGTCAGCTTTGATTGTAACGTCCTTGGTTGCACGCCAGGAGGGAACGGTCACATTAAATTTGTCTCCGTCGAGTGTTACCTCAAAACCGAGTGATTTTAATGTTTTAACGATGGTGTCGTTTGAAATTTCAATACCTGTGTAGCGGTCAACAAAGTTTTTGTCAAAATCGAGGCTGATTACGTCATATTTGAATGCAATTTCATCGGTAAGCGAAGATACAACCTTTACGCCGTCATCAATGTCTGAGAGAAGCTTTAAAAATCTTGCGATTGCAGGAACAGTCATCATCGGGTCAAGACACTTTTCGTAGCGCATTGATGCGTCGGTACGATGTGCAAGGCGAACAGTTGATTTGCGGATAGAAACAGCGTCAAAAGTAGCTGACTCAAGAGTGAGCGTTGTGGTGTCGTCAACAATCTCGCTGTCAAGACCGCCCATAATACCTGCAATTGCAACAGGTGTGTCGCCGTTACAGATCATAAGTGTGTTTTCGTCGATGTTACGTTCAACCTCGTCAAGAGTTTTAAAAGTGAACGGCTTGTCAAAGCGTTTGATTCTTATTTTTTCCACCTTACGCGAGTCAAAAGCGTGCATCGGCTGACCCATCTCAAGCATAAGGTAGTTTGTAAGGTCGGCAAGAAGGTTAATTCCGCGCATACCGCAGTAGAAAAGACGGATACGCATATTCATCGGACTTACTGTTTTTGTAATGTTTTCAACCTGAAGGCATGAGTATCTCTGACAGAGCGGGTCTTCGATTTTAAGGTCAACCTTGGGAAGATTGTTGTATGCTGCAAGGTCAACTGTTTCAAGAGGCTTAAGTTCTCTGCCGGCAAGAGCGGCAAACTCACGTGCGATGCCGTAGTGACCCCAGAGGTCAGGACGGTTTGTGAGCGATTTGTTATCAACCTCAAAGATGATATCGTCTATATCGTAAATCTCTTTGATGTCGGTGCCGAGTGCCACGTCCTCGGTGATATCCATGATACCTGCGTTGTCGTCGCTTATTCCAAGTTCTCTTGCAGAACAGCACATACCGTATGACATCTCGTCGGCAACGGGACGGGGCTCAATTTTAAGTTCGCCAACCTGAGCGCCAACCTTTGCAAAAGCGGTTTTCATACCAACGCGTACGTTGGGTGCACCGCAAACTACGTCTGTAAGTGCGCCTTCGCCTGTATCAACCTTTAAAAGATGTAATTTTTTTGATTTGGGGTGTTCGTCAACCGATTTGATTTCGGCAACAACGATACCGCTGATGTCACTGCCCTTAAAGAAGATTTCGTTTTCAACCTCGGCAGTAGAGAGCGAAAACTGATTTATTAATTTAAGCTTATCAAGACCTGTAAAATCAACAAAGTCTGATATCCAATTCATTGATAAAAACATTCTTTTCTCCTCCCTTACATATCGTCAGTAAACTGTTGTAATACTTTAAGATTACCCGAGTTGAGATCACGGATATCTTTTACACCGTAACGCATCATTGCAAGACGGGTAAGACCGAGACCAAACGCAAAACCTGTGTACTTTTCGGGGTCGATACCGCCCGCTTTAAGTACCTCGGGGTGAATCATACCGCAGGGGCAAA
>JAZKZG010000067.1:0-15283 GCA_045612565.1 Eubacteriales bacterium | reverse complement strand
CTTACATCGCTCACAATCCCCGATAGCGTAACATCAATCGGTTCCGGTACGTTTAGTGGTTGCACTGCACTCGCATCGGTTACAATTCCCGGTGGCGTGACATCAATCGGTTCATATGCATTTAATGGCTGCTCATCACTCACATCGGTTACAATCCCCGATGGCGTGACAACAATCGGTCCCAATGCGTTTTCCGGTTGTATGGCACTTACATCGCTCACAATCCCCGATGGTGTTACATCAATTGGTGACCATGTATTTTCGAGTTGTTCATCACTCGCATCAGTCACAATCCCCGATGGTGTGACATCAATCGGTGAGTATGCATTTTATGGTTGCTCATCACTTGCATCGGTAACAATCCCCGATGGCATAACATCAATCGGTGCTTATGTATTTTATGGTTGTTCATCATTTGCATCGGTCACAATCCCCGATGGTGTAAAATCAATCGGTGCTTATGCATTTAGTGGTTGCTCATCACTTGCATCAGTTACAATTCCGGATGCCGTGACAACAATTGGTGCTTATGCATTTAGCGGTTGCTCATCATTTGCATCGGTCACAATCCCCGATGGTGTAACATCAATCGGTAATTATGCGTTTTCAGATACCGCGTTATATAACGACGCACAAAATTGGGACAATGGCGTTTTGTATATCGGCAACCACCTTATAAAAGCAAAAAGTGATTTTGAAGGTGAATGTACAGTAAAAAGCGGTACACGTACTATTGCAAGTTATGCATTTTCAGGATGTGCAAAACTTGTAACAGTTACAATTGCCGACAGTGTAACATTAATTGGTGACTATGTGTTTAATGGTTGTACTGCGCTCGAATCGGTAACAATCCCCGATGGTGTAACAACAATCGGTGCCCTTGCGTTTTACGGTTGCACTGCACTAAAATCGGTAACAATTCCCAATAGCGTGACAGCAATCGGCACTGCTGCGTTTAATGGTTGCACTGCACTCACATCGGTAACAATCCCCGATAGCGTGACAGCAATCGGCACTTCTGTGTTTTACGGTTGTACTGCACTCAAATCGGTAACAATTCCCGATAGCGTGACAACAATCTACTCTTCTGCGTTTAGGAATTGCATTGCACTCGCATCAGCAATAATCCCCGATAGCGTAATATCAATCGGTGGCAGTGCGTTTTACGGTTGCACTGCGCTCACATCGGTAACAATCCCTGATGGTGTGACAACAATCGGTACTAATGCCTTTTATAACACCGCGTTATATAACAACGCACAAAACTGGGTCGGCAATGTTTTGTATATCGGTAACCACCTTATAGAAACAAAAAGTGATTTTGAAGGTAAATGTACAGTAAAAAGCGGTACACGTACTATTGCAGAAAATGCGTTTTTAGGATGCGGAAGCCTTGTGTCAGTTACAATTCCGGATAGTGTAACAACAATCTGCCCTTCTGCGTTTAGAAATTGCACTGCGCTTACAACGGTTACATTCTCCGGTAGCGTAACATCAATCGGTACTAATGCATTTTCTAATACCGCACTGTATGATAACGAAGCAAACTGGGAAAACGGTGTTTTCTATATCGGTAACCACCTTATAAAAGCCAATGCCGATACAGAGGGCGAGTATATTGTTAAAAAGGGCACCCGTGTTATTGCGGATGAAGCGTTTAAAAACTGCAAAAAACTCACCTCGGTTATTATTCCAAGCAGTGTCACAATAATTGGAAATTATGCGTTTAACGGCTGCGATACACTTGAGTCTGCCACAATCGGTGACGGTGTAGTTTCAATCGGCAGTAATGCGTTTGGTGGCACCGCGCTGTATAAAAACGCACAAAATTGGAGCGGCGGTGTGCTATATATAGATGACTATCTCATAAAAGCAGATGAAAATCTGACTGGCGAGTATGCCATAAAAGACGGCACCCGTGTTATTGCGGATCTGTCGTTTAACGGTTGCAAAAAACTCACTTCTGTTACCGTTCCCGACAGTATTTTAACAATATTTGACTATACTTTTGACGGTTGCGACAGCCTGTCATCAATCACAATCCCCCAAAACCTTGTGTCGATAAGCGCAAATGCGTTTGTGGGAACCGCTCTTTATAATGACAAGCAATATTGGGATGGCAATGTACTCTATATCGGAGACTATCTTGTAAAAGCAGACAGCGCTATTTCGGGTGAGTGCGTTATAAAAGACGGTACTCGCATCGTTGCAGATTATGCATTTTCGGGCTGTGACAAACTCGCATCGCTCTATGTGCCGGGTAGCGTTGATGCTTTTGGTAAAAATAGTTTTGTGGGCTGCAGCGCGCTTTCGGCTGTGAGTTATGATGGCTCACCTTCGATGTACTCGGCAATCAAAAATGCCCCCGCCGTATCGGATATGACATATTCGATGGAGGAATTCAGCATCGGCTCAAACCTCAAGGGCAGTTTTAATAGAACAACAGGCAAACTTATTATCTCGGGCAGTGGAAGTTGGAGTTGGTCCTATTCAATTCCAAGTGATATCATACCTCTTATCAAATCTGTTGAAATCAAAGACGGCGTGACCTCAATAAAATCAGATGCATTTTACGGATGCGAAAACCTTACATCTGTTACAATCCCCGATGGTGTAACATATATTGGGGACAGTGCATTTTATGGCTGTACTGCTCTTAAGACGGTAACAATCCCCGATAGTGTAACAGTAATTGACTATTATGCATTTTCTGGCTGTTCGGCTCTTGAGAAAGTTACAATCGGTAGCGGTGTAACATCAATCAGATATAATGCATTTTATGATTGTTTGGCACTTAAAAGTGTATACATAACTGATGTTAAAGCATGGTGCGAAATTGATTTTAACAATGATTGGGCTTCAAACCCGCTCTATTATGGTGCCGACCTCTATCTTAACGGCGAAAAGGCGACAGACCTTGTAATCCCCGAGGGTGTTACATCAATCGGAAACAAAGCATTTTATAATTGCAAAAGCATCACTTCTGTATCAATCCCCGCCAGCGTAACATCAATTGGATATGATGCATTTTATTATTGTTTGGCACTTAAAAGTGTATACATAACCGATGTTAAAGCATGGTGTGAAATTGATTTTAATAATAGTTGGAGTGGTATTTCCAACCCGCTCTATTACGGTGCCGACCTCTATCTTAACGGCGAAAAGTTAACAGACCTTGTAATCCCCGAGGGTGTAACAGAAATAAAAACTCGTGCATTTTATAATTGCGACAGCATCACATCAGTTACAATTCCCGATACTGTAACATCAATCGGCTCTAGTGTATTTTCAGGTTGTTCGGCACTTAAAAGCGTGTATATAACCGACCTCAAAGCATGGTGCAACATTGATTTTTCGGATGCTGTTTCAAATCCGCTTCGTTACGGTGCCGACCTTTATCTCAACAATGTCCCCGTTACAAAACTTGTAATTCCCGAGGGTGTTACAGCAATAAAAGACAGCGCTTTTTACAATTGCAAAAACATCATATCGGTTACAATTCCCGAGGGCGTGACCGAGATTGGCGACTGTGCATTTTATAACTGTTCAAACACGGTATCAATCGCGTTACCTGACAGCCTTACAACAATTGGCGATGATGCTTTTGAGGGCTGTTCGTCTCTTGTTTCAATTACCATACCCAAAAATGTAACATCAATCGGTGAGGATGCATTTTATAATTGCGACAGCATCACATCTGTTACAATCCCCGATGGCATAACAGAAATCAATTCATATACTTTTACAGGTTGTGACAGCCTTGTATCTGTTACAATCCCCGACAGCGTAACATCAATCGGCTACTATGCATTTGGTGATTGTTATGCGCTTAAAAACGTATATATAACCGACCTCAAAGCGTGGTGTGAAATTGATTTTTATTCTGAATGGGGTGAAATTTCAAATCCGCTTCGTTACGGTGCCGACCTCTATCTTAACGGTGAAAAGGTGACAGACCTTGTAATCCCCGAGGGTATTACTCAAATAAAAAACTATGCGTTCTATAATTGTGGCAGCATTACGTCTGTTACAATCCCCGATGAAGTAACAGCAATCGGAGGCTATGCATTTTACAGTTGTGATAACCTTGCATCTGTAAAAATCGGTGACGGTGTAACGTCAATCGGCAGTTCTGCTTTTAGGTCTTGCTACAAACTCGCGTCTGTCGACTTTGGCAAAAACGTTAAAACAATTGAGTCTTATGCGTTTGATAGCTGTGACAGTCTTAAAGAAGTTGTGCTGCCAAACAGCGTAACATCGCTTTCGGAATGCTCGTTTGGCAACTGTAACGGTCTTAATAAGGTTGCACTTCCCGAGGGTATGCTCATTGTTGAGCAAAATGCATTCAATAACAGCAATGTCAGGGTTGTTTACATACCCAAAGAGGTTGTACTTATAAAGAACGGTGCATTTTACAGTGCCAATGTTTCGTATGTATACTACGGTGGCAGTGAGGCAGACAAACAAAATCTCACAATCCTTCAGAATAACGGCACTCTTGACAGTGCAAACTGGGTTTATAATGCTACGGGGCTCCCTGAGTGCCAGTTTGACAACAGTTGCGACACAGAGTGTAATATTTGCGGTGCGACAAGAACTGTAATTCACAGTCTTGAGGCGTCGTTTGACCCATATCGTCACTTCGACAAGTGCACACTTTGTGACTATACCGAAAATTCAGAGCATCATCAATATGATGATTACTGTGACGCAACCTGCGATTGCGGTTATGTAAGAGAGCTGACTCACGATTATTATTTTACACACGATGCAAACAATCATTTTTATAAGTGCGACAATTGCGGCAAAACTTCTGATGTAAAACCGCACTCGTTTAAAAATGCTTGTGACACAACCTGTGACATATGTTCTGAAACAAGAAAGACCGAGCATAAGTACGACAATGCTTGTGATACAACCTGTAACGTATGCTCCGCAACACGCAATACTGAGCACACATACGATAACGCTTGTGATACAACCTGCAACGTATGCTCCGCAAAGCGCACAACTACCCACAAATATGGCGAATATGTATCTGACAAAAATGCAACAACCGAAAAAGACGGCACAAAAACACGTGTGTGCAGCGTTTGTAAGCATAAAGATACAGTGACCGATGTTGGTTCAAAACTCCCGGCACCCACACCAACACCTACGCCCAAGCCTGAGCCTAGCCCCACTCCGACACCTACGCCTACACCCACTCCGTCGGTTGAAATAAAGGATACATCAAAGATGTTTACCGATATCAAGGCAAAGGGTTGGTATAAACAGTATGTTGACTATGCTGTGGCTTACGGAATCTTTACAGGAACCGGCAAAAACAAGTTTTCACCCGGCGACAGCATAACCCGTGCACAGTTTGTGCAGGTACTTGCAAACCTTGTGGGTGTTGACACATCAAACCGCAAGGTGACAACTGCATTCAGCGATGTTCCGAGCGGAAAATGGTTTACTGCCGCGGTTAAATGGGCGAGTGAAAACAAAATCGTAAACGGTGTCGGTTCGGGCAAATTTGACCCGAGCGCAAACGTAACCCGTGAGCAGATGTGTGTTATGCTTGTTAACTTTGCAAAATTTAAGGGTATCACTTTAAAAACTGTCGAGGCAAAGGCACTCTTTGTTGACGACGGTACAATAAGCAAATGGGCAAAGAGCGCCGTTTATACCTGCCAGATGGCAGATATTGTAAACGGTAAGGGCGCAAATCAGTTCTTCCCCAAAGGTACAGGTACCCGTGCCGAAGCATCTGTTATTTTTACTAAATTCCATAAAGATTATATGGCAAAATAATATTTTTAAGGGAACGGCTTTTAGTTGCCGTTCCCTTTTTGTTATATATCCCAAAAATATATTAATATTATTAATTATTTTTACTGTTTAACTATGGAAAAATCCAAATAAATGTTGTATAATATACTGTAATTCAAAAATGAGGTTATACGATGAAAAAAACATTTTCACAGTCACTGCACGAAATAATTGATGCAGTAATAATATCAACCGTTGTTGTGCTGATTGCGTTTACATTTATTTTCAGAATTTTTGTGGTGTTCGGTACTTCAATGGACACAACCCTTGCGGGTGGACAGCGCATTGTGGTTTCGGATTTGTTCTATACCCCAAAGCGCGGCGACATCGTCTGCCTGTACTCTGAGGCTGAAGAGCAGGTGCTTGTAAAACGCGTTATTGCAACCGAGGGTCAGACGGTAAATATCGACCGCAGCGGTAACGTTTATGTGGACAACGTAAAACTTTCGGAGGACTATATCGGTGACCAGATAACTCAGCCTCACGATGTCCCAATGCCTCACACCGTTGCGGACGGTTGTGTGTTTGTTATGGGTGACAACCGTGGTGTATCTCTCGACAGCCGTTACAGTCTTATTGGTGACATTCCGTACGAAATGCTCTACGGCAAAATGCTTTTCAGACTTAATCCTTTTGGAAAGGTAGATTAAATGGACACTCCCGACATTAACATACAGTGGTTTCCCGGTCATATGACCAAAACCCGAAGATATATCGAAAAAAACATCTCGCTTGTTGATATCGTTGTCGAAACGGTGGACGCACGTTGTATACGCGCCTCACAAAATCCCGACTTTGACAGGTTGCTCAAAGACAAGCCAAGAATTATGATAATCACAAAGACCGACCTTGCCGACCCGAATGTAACTTCAAGGTGGATAAACCATTTTAAAAATCAAGGGCGCGAGTGTATAACGGTTGACCTTGCCCACAAAAAAGGTGTTGGCGAAATACTCCCCGCCGTTCGACGCGCACTTGCCGACAAAATCCAAAAGTACGCCGATAAGGGTATGAAAAAAACAATCCGTATGATGATTGCGGGGGTTCCCAACTCGGGAAAAAGTACACTCATAAACGCGCTTTGCGGTAAACGTGCCGTAATTGCCGAAGACCGACCCGGTGTTACACGCGGCGGACAATGGGTTACACTTTCATCCGATATCGAACTGCTTGACACCCCCGGTATTTTGTGGAACAAATTCCTTGATATGCGCGTGGGACTTAACCTTGCGTTTACTGGTGCTGTAAAAGACGATGTTGTTGATATCGAAACACTTGCACTCGAACTCATAAAGATTTTACGCGAACTGTATCCAAACAGTTTTAAAGACCGCTTCGGTATTGATATTTGCGATATGGAACCGCTTGAGATTTATGAGGCAGTATGTAAACGCCGCGGCTTTATTATGCGTGGCGGCGACTATGACTATGAACGCTGTGCAAAAATCCTCATAGACGAATTCAGAGCGGGAAAACTCGGCAGAATTTCGCTGGAGGCACCCAATGCTTGAATTTTTGATTGAAAACGAAGAACACCAAAACGGCAACCAAATCGTCTGCGGTGTTGACGAGGCAGGACGCGGATGCCTTTGCGGAAGTGTATATGCCGCTGCGGTAATACTTCCGCCCGATTTTTCGCACCCTGACCTTAATGACAGCAAAAAGATTTCGCCCAAAAAACGCGATATTTTGTATGACTACATAATCGAACACGCAACCGCCTACAGCATAGCATATGCTACTGTTGACGAGATAGAAAAAATCAATATCCTCAATGCCGCAATGGTTGCGATGAACCGCGCAGTAAAGGGTCTTGGCATGGATGTTGATATTGCGCTTATCGACGGCAACATCGCGCGTGGCTTTGAGTGCAAAACACGCACCGTGGTAAAGGGCGATAGCATCAGCCCCTCAATCGCGGCGGCATCAATTCTTGCCAAGGTGTCGCGTGACCGATACATATGCGAACTCGCACAAAAATATCCCCAGTATCAGTTTGAAAAGCACAAGGGCTATGCCACAAAGGCACACACCGACGCAATACGTCAGTACGGTCCGTGTGAAATCCATCGCCCGTCATTTTTGAAAAAGATATGAGAGGGCTTGGGAAAACGGGCGAAAACCTGTCTTGTGTGTGGCTGTGGCTCCACGGCTACAAAATACTTTCGCGCAACTACCATTCACGCTTTGGTGAAATTGATATTATTGCACAAAAAGGCACAAAGATTTCGTTTGTTGAGGTTAAAGCAAGGGGACAGAACCCGCTGTCTACCCCTGCATCCGCCGTTAATTTATATAAACAGCAAAAAATCATAAAAACAGCAAACCTGTACCTTATGCGCGTGGGTAACCCCGATGCAGACTATTCGTTTGACGTAATTGAGGTGACGCGCGGTCGGGTTTTGTATAAAATAAATTTAATAAAAAATGCATTTTAACATAAAGGAAGAGAAGAAAATGAAATACGTTAGTACACGAAACGCAAACTTAAAAATTGACTCTGCCGAGGCAATCATCCGCGGTCTTTCGGCTGACGGCGGTCTTTTTATGCCAAACGATATTGCAGTTTTGTCACAGGACGAGATTAACTCGCTTGTTGATATGGACTACAAATCACGTGCAATGCTTGTGCTTTCGAAGTTCCTTGTTGACTACAGCAAAAAAGAACTCGAAGACTGCATAAACGGCGCATATACCGAGGCAAAGTTCGGCTCACACCCCGCACCCGTTAAAAAACTTGACGATAATAACTACGTTCTTGAACTGTGGCACGGCCCCACCTGTGCTTTTAAAGATATGGCACTTCAACTTATGCCCCGCCTTTTAACAACCGCTATCAAAAAATCGGGTAGTGACAAAACAACAGTAATCCTCGTTGCAACATCGGGTAATACAGGCAAAGCGGCACTCGAGGGATTTTGCGATGTTGATAAAACAAAAATCCTTGTATTTTATCCTGCACACGGTGTAAGCGAAGTTCAGCGTAAACAGATGAACTCACAGGCAGGTGATAACACAGGTGTTATCGGTCTTGAGGGTAACTTTGACGACTGTCAGAGCGGTGTTAAAATGATATTCTCTGACGATACTGTTGCCAAAAACCTTGATGCTAACAAGATGGCGTTTTCAAGCGCAAACTCAATCAACTGGGGCAGACTTGTTCCACAGATTGTTTACTATTTCTCTGCTTATGCCGATATGGTAAAAACAGGTGATATCAAGATGGGCGACAAGGTTGACTTTGTTGTTCCCACAGGTAACTTCGGCGATATCCTTGCAGGATTTATTGCAAAGAAAATGGGCCTTTTTGTAAACCGCCTCATCTGTGCTTCAAATACAAATAAGGTTCTTACCGACTTTATCCAAACAGGCGTTTATGACAAAAACCGTGACTTCTTTACAACAATCTCGCCCTCGATGGATATACTTATTTCAAGCAACTTAGAGCGACTTCTCTTTATCCTTTCAAATTTTGATTCGGATAAAGTTGCAGGATATATGGCTGATCTTAACACTAAAGGTAAGTATGAAATCGATGCCGACCTTCTTTCACTTGTAAAGGCTGAGTTTGACGGCGGCTTTGCAGACGAAGACGCAACAATTAAAGCAATCGGCAAGGCTTATGAAAAATATAACTATGTAATGGATCCGCACACAGCGGTAGCCTACAGCGTGTCAGAGGAAATTGAGGCTGACTGTCCGCGTGTTATCCTTTCAACCGCAAGTCCCTATAAGTTCCCCGCAAGTGTAATTTCGGGTCTTGGCGGTGATGCAAAAACCGATAACGAGTTTGAACTTTTTGAGCGTCTGAACAAAATGACAGGTGTAGAGATTCCCGCATCTTTGGCAAACCTTGAAAAAGCCCCCGTTCGCTTTAAAGATGTTTGCGAAAAAGACGAAATGACAAAAGCAGTTTATCAATTTTTGGGTATATAAATTCACAAACAAAAAAGGGTAGACATATCATCCACCCCATGTTTGAAAGGAATTTAGTTCTTTTTGTATGTCGAGCAAAAGCTCACATCTTCCTTTGAGTCACAGTCGCAACTCTTGCAGTTGCAAACTTCAATCTGTGATGCTGTGCACATGTTGTCCATTGAATGATAATGACAATCCGAAACTCTGCACATAACACCCTGTAATTTATTGCTTTCCATCTGTTTTTCAACTCCTTTCACGATTTATTCTAAACAGGGGACAAGCAAAAATACCTGGAAATTTTTAGGAGAATTTACTCGCTATGTCAGTATTTGTAATCGGCGATACGCATCTGTCGCAATCGGTTGACAAGCCGATGGACATTTTTGGCGGCAGATGGGAAAATTACACACAAAAACTTTGCGATAACTGGCAAAATACGGTGGAGGAAAATGATACCGTTGTGATTGCGGGTGACATTTCGTGGGCGATGTCTTTGGATGATGCACTCGCCGACCTTAAACTTATCGACTCGCTTCCCGGTAAAAAACTTTTGCTCAAAGGCAACCACGACTATTGGTGGGATACCGTTACCAAAATGAAAAAGTTTTTGCAACAAAACGAAATAAACTCAATTGATTTTATTTTTAATAACAGTTTTTTCTGTGACGGGTTGTGGCTGTGCGGCAGCCGCGGATGGATGCTCGAAACCACTTCTGCCACAGAACACGACAAAAAAATAATCGCGCGTGAGGGTGCAAGGCTTGAACGCTCACTGGCGACTGCGGGTGACGGCGAAAAAATCGCGTTTTTGCATTATCCGCCCATCTATGACGGAATTCCCGCTAAAGAATTTATCGAAATTTTGCAAAACCACGGTGTAAAGAGGTGCTATTACGGTCATCTTCACTCGGGTTCTATCAAAAAAGCCACTGTTGGCACACATTTTGGCATAAACTTCAGCCTTGTTTCTGCTGATGCTATTGACTTTTTGCCAATTAAAATATAAAATAATATGGTTAAATATTAAGGAAAATATTGGAGGTACAATATAATGAACTTAAAAGAAAACAAAAAGACAGAAAAAAACACAGTTGAGCTCGTTGTTGAAGTAAAAGGTGACGAGTTCAAAAAAGCGGTAGACAACGCATTCAAAAAGAACCTTTCAAAGATGGCAGTACCCGGCTTCCGTAAGGGTAAGGCTCCCAGAAAAATGGTTGAAAAACTCTATGGTGAAGGTGTTTTCTATGATGATGCAGTAAACGCACTTTACCCTGCAGCTTATGATGCCGCTGTTAAAGAAGCAGGTATCGAGCCTATCGACAACCCCGAACTCGAAATTCTTTCAATTGATGCAGAGGGCTTTGAGTTCAAAGCAACCGTTACAGTAAAACCTGAGGTTGAAGTTAAAGATTACAAAGGCATAAAAGTAACAAAGAATGTCTATAATGTAACAGAAACAATGGTAAAAGCAGAACTCGAAACACTCCGCAACCAGAACAAGAGAATCGTTGACGTTGAGCGCGAGGCTAAAAAAGACGATACAGTAAACATCGACTACTGCGGCAGCGTTGACGGCGTAGAGTTTGACGGCGGCAAGGCAGAGGGCTATGACCTCGTTCTCGGTTCAGACACATTCATCCCCGGCTTTGAGGATCAGCTTATTGGCAAAAAAGCAGGTGAAGAGTGTGACGTAAACGTTACTTTCCCCGAAGAATATCATGCAGAAAACCTCAAAGGTAAGGCTGCTGTATTCAAGGTAAAAGTAAACGCTGTTAAAGAAACACTTTTACCCGAAGTTGACGATGAATTTGCAAAAGACGTAAGCGAATTTGACACACTTGCAGAGCTCAAGAGCGACATCAAAAAGAAACTCAAAGAGCAAAAAGCACAGCAGTCAGAAGCTGAACTTGAAGGTGCAATCATCGAAGAACTTCTTGCAAATACTGAGGTAGAAATTCCCCAGGTTATGATTGATAACAAAGTAAATATGATGATGAGCGAGTTCGAGAGCCGTCTTGCAGGTTCGGGTCTTGACCTTAAAACATATGTACAGTATATGGGTATGGACCTCGATTCATTCAAGAAAAACTACGAGCCTGAAGCAACAAAGCAGGTTAAAACACGTCTTGCACTCGAGAAAATCGTTGCTCTTGAAGGCGTTGTAGTTGCTGACGAGGACATCGAAAAAGAATATCAGACAATTGCCGATGCATACAAAATGCCGCTCGAGCAGGTTAAAATGTACATCCCCGCAACAGAGCTTTCAATGGACGTTGCAGTAGGCAAGGCAGTTGAACTTATCAAAAACAACGCTGAAATTACCGAAGAAAAGGTTTCAGCACGTAAAAAGTCAACCACCAA
Organism: Eubacteriales bacterium; assembly: GCA_045612565.1. Classification (GTDB taxonomy): domain Bacteria; phylum Bacillota; class Clostridia; order Oscillospirales; family QAKW01; genus RGIG9041. The sequence continues at coordinate 3,187 of JAZKZG010000067.1, read as the reverse complement.
AAAAGCTTCAGAGGACAAAAAGGACGAAGAAGCAAAATAATTTAAGTTAGGAGCATTTATAAATGAGTTTAGTACCTGTTGTTGTTGAACAAACAAACCGCGGAGAGCGTTCGTATGACATCTATTCGCGTCTTTTAAATGACAGAATTATCTTTTTGTCAGAAGAGGTAAATGATGTTACAGCAAGTCTTGTTGTGGCACAGCTTTTATACCTTGAGGCACAGGATAGCGAAAAGGACATCAGTTTTTATATCAATTCCCCCGGCGGCTCAATCACTGCAGGTATGGCTATATACGATACAATGAAATACATCAAGTGCGATGTTTCGACAATTTGTATCGGTATGGCGGCGAGTATGGGTGCGTTCTTGCTGTCGGCAGGCACCAAGGGCAAACGCTATGCTCTTCCTAACAGCGAAATTATGATTCATCAGCCGCTCGGCGGCACACAGGGTCAGGCAACCGATATCCAGATCCATGCTGAGCGTATTATCAAAATAAAGAAAAAACTTAACCAAATGCTTGCCGATGCAACAGGCAAGCCGCTCGATGTAATCGAGCGCGATACCGAGCGCGACAACTTTATGTCGGCGCAGGAGGCATGTGAATACGGCCTTATCGATAAGGTTATTACATCGAGGTAATAATGGCAGATAACACACAAAATAACGGTACACGCTGTTCGTTTTGCGGCAGACCCGAGGGTAAGACCGACAAACTGATTGCAGGTAAAGAGGCTTTTATATGCTCGGATTGTGTTGAACTGTGTGCGCAGATGCTTGGTATAACCGAAGATGATGTATACGATGCCGAGGGCGAACCCCTCGACATCAAAATGTATACACCTCACGAAATTAAAAACTATCTCGATGACTATATCATCGGTCAGGACCGCGCAAAAATTGCTCTCAGCGTTGCAGTTTATAACCATTATAAACGTATTCTCAACCTTGATGATACCGATGACGGCGTTGAGATTCAAAAAAGCAATATTCTGCTTATCGGTCCCACCGGTTCAGGTAAAACCTATCTTGCGCAGACACTTGCAAAAATCCTCGGCGTTCCTTTTGCAATAGCCGATGCAACCACGCTAACTGAGGCGGGTTATGTTGGTGAAGATGTTGAGAATATTCTCTTAAAACTCATTCAGGCGGCTGATTTTGACATACAAAAAGCCGAAAAAGGTATTATTTATATCGACGAAATCGACAAAATTTCGCGCAAGAGCGAAAATATGTCAATCACGCGTGATGTAAGCGGTGAGGGTGTTCAGCAGGCACTTCTCAAAATTCTTGAGGGCACCGTTTCAAATGTACCTCCACAGGGCGGACGCAAACACCCCAACCAAGAGTTTATTCATATCGACACCAAAAACATACTGTTCATCTGTGGCGGTTCGTTTGACGGAATACAAAAGAATGTCGAAAAACGCATAAAGGGCAATGGCGGAATAGGTTTTGGACAGGAACTTAAACAAAACGGCAAAAAGAGCCTTTCGGAAATCTACAAAAACGTTGAGAGTTACGACATTGTAAAGTACGGACTTATCCCCGAAATCGTGGGTAGACTTCCCGTACTCGTATCGCTTGATGAACTTGACGATGATGCGATGCTCCGCATACTGACCGAGCCTAAAAATGCCATTACAAAACAGTATAAAAAACTGTTTTCTTATGACGATATTGAACTCGAATTCGAAGAAGATGCACTGCGTGAAATCGCGGCAATGACAATTGCCAACAAAACAGGCGCACGCGGACTTCGTGCTATCATCGAAAAGACGATGCAAAGCGTGATGTATGACGTGCCGTCAATGGAAAACGTACAAAAAGTAATCATCACAAAAGCCTTTGTAAAAGGCGAGGCGGATGTTACAGTAATTACAGATTAGGAAGCGGATTTTATCCGCTTCCTATTTTATTTTGTGCTATACTATTTTTATTAAAAATATAACTGAATTTAGGTTGACAAACGTCTTTTAATAAAGTTATAATTACAATGTATATATTAATATAAATTTCCGTAAATGGAGGATATTGTTATGGAAAAATTAAGAATCGGTCTTATTGGTTTTGGTCAGCGCGGCCCCGGTCTTATGAGCCAACTTGCTCGTATGCCCGAAAAGGTGGAAATTACCGCGGTCTGTGATATTTTTGAAGACAGAATCGAAAAGGCTAAAAAGAGAATTAAAGAAAGATATGGACTCGATTGGGAGCCCTATGGCACTACTGATGCTTATGAACTTATTGACAGAGATGACGTTGACGCAGTTGTAATCGCAGCCGCTTGGGAGGCACATATCCCGCTTACAATCTACTCAATGCGTGCAGGTAAGCCTGTTGGCTGTGAGGTTGCGGGTGCATACTCAATTGATCAGTGCTGGGAACTTGTTAAAGCATACGAGGAGACAAAAACTCCCGTTATGATGCTCGAAAACTGCTGCTACGGCAGACGTGAACTTATGCTTATCGGTATGGCAAAAGCAGGTTTCTTTGGCGAGATCGTTCACTGTGACGGTGCATACTGCCACGACCTTCGCGATGAGATTTCTGACGGTTACAAAACACAGCACTACAGACTCCGTAACTACACCAATCGTAACTGTGATAACTACCCTACACACGAAATCGGACCTATCGCACGTGTACTTGATATCAACAGCGGTAACCGCTTTATCTCGCTTTCATCATTCGCTTCAAAGGCAGCAGGTCTTGAAGAGTATATCAGAACAGAACGTGCAGACGTTGAAGAACTCAAAGGCCACCGCGTAAAACAGGGCGACGTTGTAACAACAGTTCTTACTTGTGCAGGCGGTCAGACAGTAACTCTCCGTCTTGAAACAACAACACCCCGTTTCTATAGCCGTGAGTTCAATATCCACGGTACAAAGGCATTCTATAACAACGATATCGACTACTTTGTAGTAGCAGATAACACAGATAAGAGCCACGAAAAGAGCGCTAAAGACCTTACTTCAAACGCAGAAGAGTTTGAAAAAGAATGGCTCGATCCCACTTGGAGAAAATACCTCGAGGAAGGCGTTAAAGGCGGCCACGGCGGTCTTGACTGGCTCTGTATGAGTGCTTTTGTTGACGCTGTGAGAAATAAAGAGCCAATGCCTATTGACGTGTACGATATGGCAACCTGGATGGCAATCACACCGCTTTCAGAGGACTCAATTGCAAAA
>JAZKZG010000066.1:0-10855 GCA_045612565.1 Eubacteriales bacterium | reverse complement strand
TGTTGAACTTTGGAAGGCCGGTGTTGAGCGTTGGATTGCAGACACTGACAAGATGACTGGTTCTTTTATTAAAATTTCAGAAGACGGCGGCAAGACCTGGGGAGAAGCAATTAAGGCGCCTGTTACCGCACCGCACGGACCGATAAAACTCAAAAACGGAAAACTTTTGTACTTTGGCAACAGATTTTTGGGTGAGCACGAAACCGTTATTGCCGCTTATGAAAGCGAGGATGACGGTAAAACATGGAATGCACTCGGCACTGTGGATTATGTTAAAAACACTCCTGAGTTTGCTATGCACGAACCGTATGCAGTCGAGCTTGACGACAGAACAATACTTGGCGTAATTCGTGTTCAGGAAGACCCCGACCAGCACAAGTTCTGTATGTATAAGACTTTTTCAAATGACGGTGGCAAGACCTGGACCGCCCCTGAGTATCTTTGTGCAGGCTCACCGCCTCACATTTTAAAGCATTCATCGGGCGCACTTGTTCTTACATATACATTAAGAAGCGGTATATTCGGTCAGTGTGCAAGAATAAGCTACGACGGCGGCAAAACATGGGGCGACCAAATCATTCTTTGTGACAATGCTCGCGACTGGGACTCAGGCTACTGTTCAAGTGTGGAGTTTGATGATGGCAGTATTTATACCGTTTATTATCAAAAAGCATTTGATGACAGACACTGCTCACTCATGTACACAAAATGGAATTTACCATCATCAGAAAGGTAATATTATATTTTTAAATATTTCAAAAGGTGATGTATTCACAACAAAAGATAACTGTGCCACAAGCGGACCCAGATGTGTCGTTTTATCTGATGGAAGAATTGTTTGTACATTTATAATCAACTCAAAAAGCGGCGCAAATGATTTTGTGCCAATGATTGTATATGCTGATAAAAATCTTAATTTCGGAAAAGCAAATGCAATTTTCCCCAACTCATTGGAAAAGAGTCGGTTTTTGGGTCTATACGCAAAGGTGAAGACAGCAAATATTATATTGCGGGAAAAATATTCCCTATTGAATACGAGGGCGAATCATTCTGGTCTGACGAAGCAATGGGGATGAAAGAGAACAAACTGTTTTTCTCGTCATCCGACAACGGTGAAAGTTTCAACAACCCACAAATGATAAAACTTCCATACTATGCTTCAGCAGAGCAACCCGGAGGCATGTACGTTGATAAAGACGGAGCTATTTACATGGTTTATTCTCCATACCCCTCCATTGAGAAAAAAGAACCCGTTGACAGCAAATGTATGGTTTTATTAAAAAGCACGGATGGTAATGTTATTCTAATTGAAAATGAACCGATTTGGAAAGCTGACTGCGGAACAAAAAACACAGAAGATATAGGTTTTGAAAATTGGACAGATTTTTCTTTTGGGGAGCCGTCTGTAGTTGTTCTTCCTGACAAAAGTATACTCATTACTCTATGGTATCAGAAAGGCAATATCAAAGGAATAAAATATATACAGGTCAAAAAGAATTGAATTTTTTAAAAAATATTGAGTTATATGCAATATAACGCTATAATATAAAAAATTAAAAAGAGAAGGATTTAATTATGGAACAAGGTGTAATTTTCAGAAAAACCGATGGTCTTTTCAACTATATTGGTTGGCCGACCGTTGCACGCGACGAGAACGGTAAAATTTATGTGGTAGCTTCGGGTCACAGACTCGGTCACATTTGTCCATTTGGCAAAAACTATATGTTTGTAAGCGACGACAACGCTAAAAGTTGGACAGGACCTATAGTTGTTAACGACACAAGATTTGACGACAGAGACGGCGGTGTTTTACCGCTCGGCAACGATAAGCTGATGATTTCGTGGTTTATAAACGACACCGATTGCTACACTGAAAGATACAACAGAATCACCAAGTACGCTAAAGAAGAAGTTGTAGAGATTTGGAAAGCAGGAACTGAGCGTTGGATTGCTGACACCGACAAAATGGTGGGGTCGTATATAAAAATTTCAGAAGACGGCGGTAAAACCTGGAGTGAGGCGATAAAGGTTCCCGTAACGTCACCCCACGGCCCGACAAAGCTTAAAAACGGAAAACTTCTTTATCTTGGAACTTTATTCGAAGGAACACATCAAGGACCGATTACAGCTGCCGAAAGTGAAGATGACGGCAAAACCTGGAAAAAGTTATATTCTTTTGACAACATCAAAAACAATCCTGAGATATCATCACATGAGCCGTATGCAATTCAACTTGATGATGGTACAATACTTGGCGTCATCCGCGTTCACGAGGATCCTGATGCTCACAAGTTCTGTATGTACAAGACCTTCTCATATGACGACGGCAAAACGTGGACAACACCCGAATATCTTTGTGCAGGCTCACCGCCTCATATATTAAAGCATTCGTCGGGTGCACTCGTTCTTACATATACTTTAAGATACGACACGTTCGGTCAATGCGCAAGAATCAGTTATGACGGCGGCAAAACTTGGGGCGACGAGATTGTACTTTGCGACAACGCTCGCAACTGGGACTCAGGTTACTGCTCAAGCGTGGAACTCGATGACGGCAGCATTTACACCGTTTATTATCAAAAAGCGTTTGACGATAATCACTGCTCACTTATGTATACAAAATGGGATTTGCCAACAAAATAAATATATCTATATAAGTTAAAGGGAACGGATAAAACCGTTCCCTTTTTTATTTAAGATGCCGATGTGTTAACTGTGATAGTGCTGCTTGAAAGTTCAACATCTGTATCGGAATCGACAATTGTTGAAATTTTAATCGAATCGCCCTGTGTCAACACTGCTTCGCTGAATGATGCACCAAAGATTGTATTATACTTTGTACCTGTAAAGCTGCTTACAACAGTGTTTACCATAGCATCAGTAAACGTATAGTCCTGTGTTGCTTTATATGTTCCGTTTTTGTCAACCCACGAAACACGGATACGAACATTGACGCCGTTCAGTTCACTACCCTGAGCAAAGAGTGTTTTTGACATTCCCTTTGCAATTGCTGCTGAATCGCCAAATACGGGTTCAGCGGTATAATTGCCGTTTGAATATACAAACTTGCTTGTTCTTGCGAGGTTGATTTTTAAGAACACATAGCATCCGTTTTCCGCGTCATATACAGGAAGTTGAGAATTGTTTTTGCTGAGTGTGACTTTATCTTTTGCTACAACCAACTTACCTTTTTTGGCGATGTTACTGTCAAAAACATCACTTCCGTTAAAACCGATTACATATCCAACAGTGAGTTCAAAGCCATTGAGGTCAAGACCAACACCTGGGAACAGAATTGCATTTTTGGCTGTTACATCTTTGGTAAGTTTAATCGTTTCGCCCTCTTTTGCATTTTCGAGGGCATCTTCTAACGATTGGTATCTTTCACCTGTTACTGTATTTGTCATAAAGCAACCGTCATCATTTATATCTAATTTCGAGCCTTCGTCAACGATAGTTTCTTTATGACTACAAACCGAACAAGTGCGTGTTTTTGTGCCGTCGGCTTCGTAGGTTGCATCGTTATTTGAAACATACGGACCATAAAAGTGAGTTGTTATTCTGGTATTACCGCATATATTGCAACTTGTATCACAACTGTTACTATAAGTATGTTTAATATCAGTTCTTATATAGTTACAATCGTTACAATCAGTATCGCAATTATTGTCATAATTATGGTTGGAATAATTTATAGAATCAAAACAGTAAATACATCTTTCATAATGACCATATTCATTATATTCAGGTAAAAAATAACAATTTGCGATGCGTTCATAATCACAACCATTACAGGTTGTAGAGCACTCATAATCATACTCGTGTTCCATCTTAAAACCATCTTTATATCCGCAATCTATGCACTCACTCCAATGATAAGTATGGTCATAGTAAGTGACAAAATCGTGAGGACTGGTTATAGGATCTTTTTCAACTCTGCCGCAAACACTGCATTCATACCAATGTTGTAACTCGTCATATTTAAGTTGTAAATTACAACTTACGTCGCGTGTATAACCGCAATCATTACAATTGGTAGAACACTCATAATCAAAATTGTGTTCTTGTATAAGGTCACCTTTAAAGCCACAATCAACGCACTCGTTCCAGTGATGAGTTCCATCATATTTTATTGTATAATCATGTTCTGTTGACTCTGTTTCGTCCCCGCAATAAATGCACACGCCCCAATGGCTTGTTTCGTTATTATGATATGCGTATGTGCAATCTATATCGCGTTCATATAGGCAATTATTGCAGTATGTAGAGCAACCGTAAGTAAAACTGTGCTGTTCAATATTTGATTTATGACCGCAAGTTTCACACTCATCCCAGTGGTTTGCGTTATCAAACTGCCACATATAATCATGGTCAGCCTCATCTCTTACATAGTTACAATCTTTACACTCAACATCACAATTTGTTTCGTATACATGCACTACATTTTCTTTACGTTCACCACAATAAATACATTGTTGCCAGTGACCCGTTGCATCATATTTAGTTCTGAAATTGCACTCTACATCGCGTTCATATAAACATTCATTACAGTTTTTAGAACAACCGTAAGTAAAATCGTGCTTTTTGATGTTCACTTTCAGACCGCATTTTAAACATTCATCCCAGTGATGAGTTTCATCATACTGCCACAAATAATCGTGAAGGTCACCTTCTCTTTGATAGTCACAATCGTTACAAGTGCGGTCATAACATTTATCATCATAAACGTGAACTGTAATTTCTGTGCGATCATCGCAGTAAATACACTCGGTCCAATGACCATTTTCATCGTATTTAATCTGTAATTCGCATTGTGCATCACGCACATAATTACAAAATTCATTATTGCAAGATTTTGAACATTCATATTCAAAGTCGTGCGCTTCAATGTATGTTTTATCACCGCAAGTTATGCACTCTTCCCAGTGATAAGTGTCATCATATTTATACAAATATTCGTATTTATGATAATGTAGTTCTTTTAAAATAGGATAGGTATGAACTGTGTTATCAAATCCCCAAACACTGCTAAAATCAAAACCGGAAAATGTTGGTTGACGTTGCATTTGAAGGTTTGTACATTTTGTTGCAGTGTCAGTTCCCAATCCAGTACCTTTTGATAAATAATCGATATAATAACAGTTTGTTATTGTACTTTCGTTAACACCTGTAATACCACCTTTATATGCAATACCCGATGATGCTGCTGACACAATACCTGAGTTATAACAATTTTCAACTGTATTATTATAAATGTAGCCGGTAATACCGCCCGAATAGGAATTGGTTTTTGAGGATTGAGCAGAAACCATACCTGTGTTATAACAGTTAGTTATTGTGCCGCTGCTACCTGCGATACCGCCTGCATATGAATAGTCACCTGAATTCGTGGCAGTTACACTACCTGTGTTATAACATTTTGTGATTGTGCGGCTGCTACCCGCAATACCGCCTGCAACAGAATATTCACCTGACGATAACGAAGAAACTGAACCGGTGTTATAGCAGTTTTCAACTGATCCACCGCTACCTTTAATACCGCCGATATAGGTGTATTTACCCGAAGATGTGGCATACACTTTTCCTGTGTTATAACAGTTTTTAACTGTGCCGTCACCGCCTGCAATACCACCTACAATAGTATATTCACCTGCAGATGTTGCGTAGATTGTGCCTACATTATAACAAGTTTCGACCTTGCCGGTTCCGCCGTTGTGAGCCACAATACCACCTGCATAGGTTCTGGCCTCGTAATCTGACTCAGAACTTACCTCACCTGCGTTGTAACAGTTAGTTATTGTCGCGTTATTATCACCCGCAATACCGGCTGCATAAATAGCAGCAGATGAATCGGAGTTTGGATTAAGTGCCAAAACTTTTCCATTGTTGTAACAGTTTTCGATTGGTCCAACATTAAAACCTGAAATGCCGCCAACATAAACCTGTGACCAGCCTGATGAAGTTTGACACGTAACATCGCCGTTGTTGTAGCAATCTGTTATTGTGCCGCTATTATCACCCGCAATACCACCTGCACAATAGTTAGCCGATACCGCACCTGCATTGTAACAGTTTTGGATTGTACCACCATTGTAACCCGCAATTGCACCGGAATATTGAACTGCTGTTATCTCGCCTGTTACACCAAGATCTTTGATAGTACCTTCATTATATCCAAAAATACCTGCATAATCGAAAACATCAACTTTGATATTTACAATTTCAAAGCCATTACCGTCAAATGTTCCTGTAAATGGCACACTGCTTGTACCAACGGGAACCCAATTATCATCACTATCAGCAAATTCAATATCGTCTATCAATCTAAAGTGTGCATTGAGATGGTTACGCACATTGTCGAGATGCTCTTTTGTTGAAACAAGGTACGGATCAGCCTCGGTACCGCTACCACCAACAAACTCCGAGTATGTAAAGTGCATATTTGAGGCTGTGGGAGCATTTTCAATTGAATTATACTGTAGTTCTGTGCCACCGTAGTAGATAGTTTCAATATTTAACCATTCGGCAGGAGTACCAGGCATTTCCATTAAATCATCATAATATTGAAATGCATAACATCCGATCGATGTTAATGTATTTGGAATTTTAACCTCTTTTAAACTATAACAGTTACAAAATGCATAATCACCGACAGAAGTTACGCCGTTTTTTATAACAACTGATTCTATATCTATTCCATACCATGGTGAGTCTATATATTCAACTTCCAGATCCTCATCCCACCAAGTAGAATACATATAATCATACATATCACCTGTACCGCTGATGGTAAGGGTATATGTTTGAACATTGTATGACCAGGTGAGATTATCACCGCAAGTGCCGCTATAGAATCCAGCATTTGCAATTGAAATACTGGGTAAAATGCCAAGAAGCATCACAATAACAAGCAAAACGCTTAAAATTCGTTTTTTCATTTTTTTCCCTCTGTTCTTTAATATTAATGAAGGGTAAACTTCCCTTATATATGATTATATTATTCGTATTGTGTTTTGTCAATTCATTTCGTGGATTTTGTCATACATTTCCCAGATATTATATTAAAATTAAAACGAGGTGAGAAATATGAAATTTGGCGATATTTTAAGGGAACTAATAGAAGAAAACGAAATAAGTCAAAAACAGCTTGCAAACGATTTGAATATTGGGGTTACAACCATCGGCAACTATGTGAGAGGCATCAGAGAGCCTGACTTTGAAACACTTAAAACTATCGCAACATATTTTGGAGTAACCACAGACTATCTTTTAAACTTCAATTCAGGTTCAACAAACGGACATGATGAAGATGAAATACTCAGACTTTATAGATGTTTATCCGAATATAACAAGCCTCTTTTTTTAGCGCAAGGCAAATTACTGCTACGCCACGAAATGAAAATTAAAAAAACGCACTGAATTTTAATCAGTGCGTTTTTAATATTTAAGATGCTGATGTGTTAACTGTGATTTTATCGCTTGAAAGTTCAACGCCTGTATCAGAATCTACAATTGTTGAAATTTTAATCGAATCGCCCTGTGTCAACACTGCTTCGCTGAATGTTGCAGCAAAGATTGTATTATACTTTGAACCTGTAAAGCTGTTTACAACTGTGCTTACCATTGCATCGGTAAATGTATAATCCTGTGTTGCCTTATATGTACCGTTCTTATCAACCCACGAAACACGAATTCGTACGTTAACACCATTATTTTCAGCACCCTGGGCAAAGAGTGTTTTTGAAATACTGTTTGCAATTGCGGCAGAATCACCAAATACAGGCTCCGCTGTATATGAACCGTTTGAATATACAAACTTGTTCGCTCTGCTAAGGTTAATCTTTAAGAATAAATAGCAACCGTTTTCGGCATCATATACAGGAAGTTGCGAGTTATTTTTGCTTAAAGAGATATTGTCTTTTGCAACATACAACTTACCTTTATTGGCTGTATTATTGTCGTATATATTGCTTCCGTTGAGGGCAATAAAGTAGTCGGCAGTCAATTCAAAGCCATTAAGGTTAAGGCTTACTCCGGGAGTTACAATAGCATAACCTACAGTTGCGTTTGCCGTAAGAGTTAGTGTTTCGCCCGATTTTGCATTTAAAAGCGCCTCTGCAAAATCTTTATATTTTTCGCCTGTAACACTGTTTTGTGCCGCAAAATACTCTACCCTACCCTCGTTATTCTGCCACTCGGTAATATCAGTAATCACTTTGCCGCCGTCGGCATCCTCGTAACAAACTTTACAAGCATCACATGTATAATAGTCTTTATAACCATCATTGGTGGATGTAGGCTGTCTGCCGGGGATTTTAATAAGAGTATGGGTTGCTGAGCGTGTAGCACCGCATACATCACAACTTGTGTCGCAACTGTTGGTGTATGTATGTTCAACTCCTTCTCTTGTATAGTTACAAGAATTACACTCAGTGTCGCATTCATTGTCATAGGTATGGTTGGAATGACCTTTGACTTTGCCGCAATAAATGCATTCTTCCCAATGGCCTGTTTCATCATATTTAATTTGAAAAGTGCAATCCACATCGCGTTCATAAAGGCAATTGTTACAATATATTGAGCAACCGTAAGTAAAGTCGTGTTGTTCTACGTTTGCCTTATAACCGCAATTTTCGCATTCGTCCCAGTGATGAGTTTCATCATACTGCCACAAATAATCGTGGTCAGCCACTTCGCGTTCATAACCGCAATCGCAAGTTGCGTCACAGTCGTTATCGTATTTATGCTCAATTTCTCTTGTGTAACCGCAATCACAGGTTGCATCGCAGTCGTTTTCAAAACTATGCTCGTGACAATTCCAAACTGCATTTAACAAAGGTTCATTGCTACTTCCAATTGAGATTGCATCACGTTGTTCCTGCGTTCCACCATAGTTTACTGTTTTGAGGGCATTGCAACAATTAAATGCATTGTTACCAATTATAGCTAAACTGTCAGGTATGGTAATAATTTCAAGATTATCACAAAAAGAAAAAGCATAGTCACCAATCGTAGTAACGCCATCAGGGATAATTATACTTGTGATATTGTCACAATCGTAAAATGAAGTTTTGCCAATATAGGTCACACCGATTCCGATTATAACTGTTGTAATACCATCACAATCATAAAATGCATAATCACCAATTGATGTTACACTGTCGGGAATGGTGATTTCTAAAAGAGATTTACAAAGTGAAAATGCATAATCTCCAATTGTTGTTACACCATCAGGGATTGTGATGCTAGTAAGATTGGAACAATTTGAAAACGCATGGTCACCAATTGTGGTTACACTGTCAGGTATGGTAACACTTGTAAGACTAGAGCATTTATCGAACATATAATCACTAATATATGTTAAATCGTTGGAAATAGTAACATCTGTTAGACTGTCGCAGCAAGAAAATGCTTTGTAACCAACCGAGGTTACACTGTCGGGTATGATAATATCTGTTAAACTGTAACAACAATAAAATGCAAATTCACCAATTGATGTTACACTATCGGGAATTATAATATTGTCGAGATTGATGCATTCTTCGAACATATAATCTCCAATTGATGTTATACCATTTGGGATATTAACATTTATAAGACTTGAACAATAAGAAAATGCACTGTAACCAAGTGAAGTTACACTATTGGGAATTTCAATATTTACTAGATTTTTACAACTGTAAAAGGCACTATTGCCAATTGATGTTACACTCTCTGGAATATTGATTGAATAAAGATTTGAGCAACCGTAAAATGCTTCATCACCGATTGAGTTTACCCCGTTTTCAATAATTACATCAGTAATATCTGTACCCCAAGGTGATGATACTTCCCAATTATAATCATCCATATAACCTTTGCCGGAGATGGTAAGAACCGTGCCGTCAAGGTTCCAGAAAAGATTATCACCGCATTTACCGGATGTAACAGCCGGTAATTTTGAGCCTTCGTCAATTACTGTTTCTGTTGAACCGCAAACGGTACATGTGCGGGTCTTTGTACCGTCAGCCTCGGTGGTTGCGTTGCCGTCTGACACATAATCACCATAAGCATGGTTTGTTTGGCGAGTAGCACCGCACACGTTACAAGATTTGTCACAGTCATTATCGTATGCATGGCCGAGCGCCTCTTTTACTGTTACACCGCATATATCACATATAACAGCGTCATCACAGGTGGCCTCAACATCTTCTGCCGGTACTGAATTGGGCTTGAATTTAAAATAAACTGTATCATTTCCGCTCGAAACAGAACCATCTTTGCTGTATGTAATGGTAATTATATCATCTGCTACAACCGAAATTGTTGTTGTCTCCCACGATGTAGTTCCCGATCTTGTAACAATAGTGGTATCGTTGTGTTTTATGATGAGTTTATCGTAACCAGACTCTGTTGAAGTATAGTGCTCTATGTTTATTGAACCGCTATTTGTTGCAGTAAGTGTCATGGTTGCAGAACTGCTGTGTTCTTTATTTGTAGAACTATATATTCCGTCACTTAACGAGAACGGATAGTTTGTTGCGTTTGATATAGTATAAATCGGATATTCAACTATAACTTTATGACCTTCAACAGTGCGTATTTCACCGCACTCATTACAATCGGTATCACAATCGTTATCATATACGTGATCAGAGGGAATGCGTGTAAAACCGCACTCGTTACAACTGCCGTCACAAGCATTGTCATATACGTGATCTGACGGTGTGCGTGTTATGCCACAAATATTGCAATCGCTGTCACAAGCATTGTCATAAGTATGCTCGTGCGGATAAATCCATTTTGCATTAAGCAAAGGAGCGTTATTATTTGCAATTGAGATATTTGCACGTTGCTCAAAGTCGGATCGTAGCCA
>JAZKZG010000065.1:0-34080 GCA_045612565.1 Eubacteriales bacterium | reverse complement strand
GCACTTCCGCTATAAAAATTCCCCGTGGTTTGTTTATCCACATACGTCCAATTCAATATGTCTGTCGGGCAACCCCCACCGCCACCGCTACCGCTTAATGCTCTTTGAAGCATAATCTATCTCCTATCTTCTTAACCAAATAACCGACCATAACCCCTACCAAAAACGCAAATACCAAGCCATAGCCGAATATGTAACCGATGTTTCCCATAGTGTCATACATCCTTTGCTTCCGCTTTTCCACGCTCATAAGCCGTTTTCCACAACTTATCAGAGTATTCTTCCCATGAGGATAGTGCTTTAATTGCCATATCCATAGCCATAAATTCGGCTTCTGACCAACACTCTCCACCTTCCATATAGCCTTTTATTCTTTTAACGATTTCCTTTGCTTCTTCGTTCGTCATAGTTGTTTCGCTTTCCGATAATTATGCGATATACTGTTTCTTTACATTGTCAGTTTTGCGGTTATTACAGCATTTTGTGAACCCGCACCTGTATTGAATCCAAAGTATTCATAACCACTTACTAAAGATAAAACGTCCTCAAATGTTGATGTAACGCTAGTGTAAGTTTTTATTGTTGTCCAACTTGATATTCTATTAGTATCCAATGCAGGACTATTACTTGCTTTTAACATTGGATAATAACTTGTGCTTTGAATAGCGTCTATTTTAACTTCGAATGAAGAAATATCGGACTTCTTAAATACTGCACCGCCCGAATCCGACGCAAGTATGGTAAACTCTAATTCACCACCGCCACCGCTTTCGCCCATGATAATCTCTGCTGTTGCCATAATGCGCTCCTTATGATTTTTTGCCGTGTGAAATAAACTCAATGTAACCGTCGACTGTGTCAAGTTTGCTGTCAACAATCTTTACAACACCGTCGACCGCCTCGGCGTCGTTCCATAATGCCGCGCACCATGAATGAAAATTGACAATCGCTTGCTCCTTGTTTTCCCCTGTTTCAAACTTTACTGTAAATGCTCCGTTGATCTGCTGAATTACCGCGTATTTCATTGTTGTGGCTCCTTTCTTACTGTACCATTATCGTTACGTTTGTTATGTCTGTAAGGCGCTCGTTAAAGGTAATAACTACCCTGTCCTCTATGCGCTGGGTTGTGTATTCTTTGTCGAAATTGTCAAAAAATACAGTCAAATTGCCGCTGGGCACTCCGTAAAACACCTTTTCGATCTCGCCGTAATATGCCTTTTTGCTTTGCTCGTACGGTGTAATCGCGGTTACCCTGTTGTTTACAGCCGTTATGCGCCGCGACAATACATCATACGGATTTGTGGGCGTGCCGTCCTCGTGGCACTCCACGGGTATGATCGTTTCCTCAACGGCCGTGTATTCCTTGCACTTATCGTCAGCGCGATACAGGTATGTGTACGCGCTCCTGTCGGATATTACGTTGTCGTTTATGTCGACAATCAAAAAGCCGTTGTGCGCTTGTGGCGCGTCGGATATTACCCGTATTGCCTCATGGCCAAACTGGGTTGTAAACGTTTGGACCTTGGCGCGGTATTTCCTTTTACCGATTTTTATGTATATCATGGGGTTTTCTCCTTTCGCTTATGTGCCGTATACATAAAACGTAATACTTGCGGTTGAGTATATGGATAAAGTTATTACGTTACCCGATATATTTGTGATACTTATGTATGTCGGCTTTTCTGTAACGTAATGATATTGACTATCATTCCCATAATACCCGTAGGCGATAGTTTCACTAGGGTATCTAGCCGCCACGCTGAAAATGTTTGTCAATCCACTAATTGTAACGGTCTGCCCCGACCCCGATACGCTTGTGGTCTGCTCAACATATATTGGGTCTGCACCGCCGCCGCCAGCGTTCATATAATCAACTTCTGCTGTCATGGTATACCTCCTTATGCCAAAACTGTGAAATTAGAAACCTGTGTGCGCTGGCGTTTGAGGTTTATACCCAGTTTCACGCCGCTGGGATTCTGTATTGCCGCGTTTAACTTAATGGCGAGTGCACCGCCCGACATATAGTACGTTTTGCCGCTTTGTACGGTTGTGTCGGTTGTCAGCACATATGTGGAGCCGCTTAACTCATACCAACCCTCGTCTTGCGGGTTTTCTGTGCCCGCGGGTGTAACAGGGTTAAATACCTCGTCGTCAATACGGTATGCGTAAACACTCACAACCTCGCTGTTGCCAACGTCGAAAATGATCTCGCCCTCTATATCATCATCGTCGAGCACGTTATACAACGCACTGTCCCATAACCAACCCGAGCGTGAACCAGTCTGCCAAGTGCCGTCGGCCTCCCAGTCGCCGATCGTGTCGGTGTTCTGTGTTGCCGTGGTAAGCAACGTGATACAGTCGACATTTGCGTACTTTTTGATTGTGTACGCATTAACGACCTTTTCCTGTGACGCGTCAGCAAACGACAAAGCCGCTATTGTATCAACGTCGGTGTCGTCCTTTGTTGCGGTAATCATTTGATGGCCGCCTGTCGGTGCTGGCTTGTTTTTCCAGTCGCCGTTTTCGTATGTAAGCACCTCGTTGTTGGCGGGTGTAGTAATATCAACGTCCGTGAGGCCGTCAAGGGTTTGACTACCGCCACCTGTGGAGTCGATACGCAACGCGCCGCTTGCCTGTGGCGTGATCGTAATATTTGACCCAGCCAACAGGTCGACGGACAACTCCAGCGTAACGGGGTCTATATTGATACCGTTGCCCTCGGTCAACTTATCCTGTTTGTTGGTATTTAACTCATGGCCTTGGTTAGCCGATAAAGCCGCCGTGCTGGACGTGGAGTTTAAGTTATCAATAACCGAAACGGCCGCGGGTATCTGTCCCGCAACGTAACTAACTATGCCGCCAGCGTTATATACGGCCAGTGTCGGGTCGTATGACGCCTGCGTCATATCGCCCGCGCCTGTACCGTTCTGTCCATTGGTTACGGTATAGTCAAAATATGTAGTGTCAGTAAACGTTATGCGGTATGTATCAACAAGGCCCGAGGTGCTGATTTTTGTTACCGACGCAATGCCGTTTCCCGCGGGGCCTGTCGGTCCCTGTGAGCCTGTCGCACCTGTTTGACCCTTTAAGCCGCTAAATGCAAAGTCGTACGAGGGATTGGACAGTGTGCCGCCCTGTGTAACGTTTACGGTGGGCGTTGCGCTTGATAATGCGTCAGCCTGTGCTGTGATCGTGATTGTGGGCGGTGCCCCGTTTGTTACGTCAAACGTTGTTGTGCCGCCGCCTGTGTATGTGATTGTGTATGTATCAACGAGGCCGACTGTACTTGTCTTAACGATGGAAACTATGCCCTCACCAAGTGCCGACACACCGCTGTCAATATACTGTGACGTGTTGGTATCGTATACAAACCAGTTATTGTTTGCTCCGATATAAGCGGGGTGGCCAGTATATGAGGCCGCCTCATTTGCCGCCGCTTCTGCGTCGTCGGCATACTGTTTGGCCTGTGCCACAAGTGCGGGTATATCTGTCTGTGACGGTGTCGAGCCAGCCGTTGCGCTTTCCTGTACCTCCAGCCAAACGTTAAACGACCCGATCTGTCCCTCGCTGTTATTGAGGACCAAATTACAAACAACGCGGCCCGCTACGGTTGTCATTTGCTGGCGCACATTTACGCGCACAACCGACGAGTTAACGACCGTACCCATGTACGCAAACGATGTTCCGTCGGGTTTTTCACCTTGAAACATGGCCGTTGCGCCGTTCAAATCGTACGCTGTACCATTACTCACCAAATTGAAAAATAACCGTCCAGCGTAACCCGCCGCGTCATAGTCATACTGTGATATGTTTATGACAATCGGCGCACTGTTGGGTATCATGGGTAAAAAAATCTGTTGATTAACCATTTTGTCCTCCTGTTAACTGGTTACATATCCAGTCAAAATGCCTCTCGTGAACACCAAACCTACTGATTTTTGACTACCGTTTACATACGCGGTAAATACGAAACTGTCGGACGACTTGCCCGTGCTACCGTTTGCCTCGTAATGGGTACCACTCACGGTTGTGCCCACAATATTGTTTGCATATACACCAGCGGCGTTTATTGTTGAGTTACAATTTATTGCCCCGTCCTTGATCGTGCACTGGGCCGCATTACCCACGCCGCCTTGGTTTCTGATACCATCAATTCCAACGTATGTGCCAGCCGCTCCACTGGTGCCATTAACGGACGTTACGCCGTTATATATATTGTTGGTGCCTATATTCCAGCCTTGCGTTGCGTCGGCGCCAAAATAACCGCTTGTGGCCATGATCTTGCCGAGCACATTGACTTGGTCAGCATTTAACGTGCCCGTCGTGATAAAATCAGCGTTGAGGGCGCCGTCAATGGTCCACGCGTTTGTATAAGGTCCGTTTATGCCATTAGTTGAAAAACCAATGCCGTTTTCATTTATACGGATAACCTTTTGTGCTGTGGACTCGTCGTCGGTGTCCATGAATAACAACTCTTTCCACTCGCCGTTTGTGCCTTTGCGGGCAACCACGTAACCGTCGCCGCTTGTCAGCCAGTTTGTCGCGCTCGCAATACGCTGTGACTGTATCTGTTGAAACGTACTAGATGGATTTTCTAATGCGTCCGCAATATTAACCACGCTTGCCGTGATCTTTAACGGCTCGCTGTTGAAAATAACCTCGTTACGCTCGGGGTGATACGGGAATATATGGCGCTCAACCACTTGATAGTCGATCGCGGCCTCCTTAATATCATCAATAAGCGTCGCCGTGGTAAACAACGAAAAATCAAGGTTGTTGTATAACTCGGGGTTTGTTGCCTGTAAGTCGACAATCGAGCACTCGTACGTCCTGTCGGGTTTCGACATAATTTTTAGTTTCTCGGTTGCGTCGGCCAACAGGTCAGCCGCTACCGTGTAACGTTCATCACGCCAAATGCCGCATATGATCTTATCCGTATATGTGAAATCATCGACGTATGCCTTGCCGCCGTTTATGTCCGCAAAACTCATTCCGTCTTTGCCGTAAGCATAAAGGCGTGTAACAAGGTCGTTGGATTTGCCTTTGTAATTGATCTCTTTTAAGTTGAGTTCACGCGTTGCAAACGCGCCAACAGGTGCGGCCATTGCCTTGGGGTAAATAGTGCACACCTTGTTTTTGTTGTCCCATCGTATGTATACGTTGTATACGCTGGTACACTTTACACACACGTCATACGGCGTCAAATCGCCCTCAATCGTGCGGCCTATATTAACCAAGGCCCGATCATTTAAAGTCCAACCAACGGGCAATACGGCCGTTATTTGCTGGTATACCGTCTTGGTATCGCTGTTATAATTGACGTTTAGGGTTGCGAGCCAGTCGTCAATATCCAACTGGCACACGATCTTGGCGTCATTGGCTCCCGCGTCAATCTGCTTAACCTTGTATGTCTGTCCCGCGCGGTCCGTTACCGTTTCCTCCTCGGCAATGATCGCGTATATGGGGTCGTGTATTGACAAATTAAAAATGACCTCGTCAAGGCCATTTGCTAACTCGCGTATGTAATACTCCGTGTTTTCAAGCGGGTATTGCTCGCCGTTGTGGTAAAGTGTAAGCATAAACTCCTCCTCAATATGTGGGGTAATATTCCACGGTTAAGTCCTCGGGACATGTGAGGTTGTTTTCCTCGGGTACCAAGTACGGGAAATGCAAAAACGACATATTGCCAGCGCATAACCCGCCGTTTTGCAATATGCGCCCTGTTATTCCATCGACAACCAATACGTCGTCCTTTGCAACGTCCGTGATCGTAACCGTGTCGATCTGTAACGACGCATACGCCTGTGACGCCGTGCATGTAAGGCGGCAATCGGTACGCGGTACGGTTGATTTGCATATTACGGTGTTGGCCTCGACTTTTTCCAGTTTATCGTGCCTTATTCCCTTAAACTGGTACGCACAAAGCGCAATGACTTTGTTGTGTTCGACTCCAAGTATGGTTTCCTCGCCCGCACTTTCAAGGTACGACGAGTAATAAAACCCATCGGGCAACCACAATTCAAGTTTGCCAACCATCATGTTATCCAGTTTGGATTTTGTGAGGGCCAATTCTCGCCTTGTGGGCGCACTGTAAAAAAGATTAACAGACAACGGCCGCATGTACTGGGTTGAGTTTAAAACGTTGAAATTGGTACGATTAACGCCTTGGTAAACGTCCGTTGAGGTTTGTATTGCCCCGACTTTCATTGACTCAACCAGCACGCCAAAATCGGCAATATTGACGCCGTTTATGTGCATTGTGGCGTTGTCTATTTCCTTTTGTGTAATCACTATCTTGCCTCCCAAGCCAATTGCTCGTTCATGTACCACGCCGACGCGCGGGCGATCTCCCGACCGTCAACGGATAGCGGCACAATTATTTCGGTTGCGTTTGACGCTGTGATCGTGGCCGACAAGTCGGACGCATAACCCGCTATATCGGGCAAGTTATAACCCACGTCAGCCGTAAACGTGCCAGCGATTGATTTGGCTACGTTTCCAACGCTGTTTTCGACCTTGTCCAAGTTGTCGTTTATTCCCTTGGCGTAAAGGTCCATCATGTCGGGCGCATAAGTGTGAAAGTCCGAAAGAGGGCCATATTTTGGCTCGCTGAATCCGAGAAAATCTTTGACGCTTTGAGCAACGTTTTTAACGGTCTGCTTTAGGTGTTCCCATTTTTCCTTAATACCATTGATAAAGTTATCAATAATATCACGGCCCCAGTTTTTCGCGTCCTGTATCTTTTGTAAAAATCCCTCTTTGACCTTTGTTACAAGGTTTGCGCCAACCTCTATGATCTTGCCAAACAGTTTTACTATGCCCTCAACGAGCATAAATATTAACTCGGCCGCCGCCTCCACGATCTTGGGGGCGTTCCTTATGATGGCCTCAACCAGTTTTATGACAATCTCGGGGGCCTTTTCGATAAGTTTGGGCAATGCCTCAATAAGACCCTCGGCAAGTCCTATAATTATTGCAATGGCCGCGTCAACCAGCATGTCGACGTTATCAATTAACGTTTCGACAATGGTTAAAATTGCGTCGATGGCCGCGGGTATAAGTTCGGGCAATGCCTCGGCAATACCCATGGCAAGATCGCCCAGCAACTCAATACCGCACTTGACGATCTCGGGCGCCATTTTAATTATCATGGCCGCCAGTTGCTTTATAACGTCCATCACCGTGGGCATGAGCGACGGTATGGCCTCCAATAAGCCATGCGCCAGCGCCTCTATGGCTGTCGCCCCAGCGTCCAACAACGACGGCAACGCTCCCGTAATCATTTCGGGCAACTTCTCGGCAATCTGCGGCGCCAGTTCACTTACAAGGGTTGCAACACCCTGTAACGCGTTCTCAACGACTGGTAATAGATTGCCCGCCGCTGTTTCCAGCGACCAAACAAAGTCGTTTATGTTGTCGGATATTTTCTCAAAATCGCCCTCGCCTATGGCCTCAATTACGTTTTGCCAACTGGACTTTACCATTGCGAGTGAGCCGCTTATGGTGCTTGACGCCTCTTTTGCCGTTGTACCCGCAATGCCCATACTTTCTTGCATTACGTGTATGGCACTTACAACGTCGGCATATGATGATAAGTCGTATTTAATGCCGCTGATCTTCTGTGCGTCTTTTAACAGGCGTTGCATTTCCTCCTTGGTTCCACCGTAACCAAGTTTGAGGTTGTCCAACATTGTATAGTTTTGTTTTGAAAACCCTTGATACGCAACCTGTATGGACTCCATCGTGGACCCCATTTTGTTTGCGTTATCGGACATGTCAGTAATGGCAAGGTCGGCCAGTTCTGCCGCCTTTTGTGTGTCGCCGCCAACCGACTGGATAAGTGACGCACTAAACGACGTGACGGTTTCCATGTACTGGTTGGCCGACAATCCAGCGCTTTCAAATGCGCCCGACGCCTTGCCCTGTATATAGTCTGCCGCCTCGCCAAAAAGCGTTTCAACGCCGCCAACCAACTGTTCGTAGTCTGCGTATGCGCTGACCGCCTGTTTGGTAAGTGTAACGGCCGCGCCAGCCGCCGCTGTAACAACCGCTGTACTTGCGGATAAAGCCGCCGCGCCTACCTTTTTAGCCGCGCCGCCAAACTTCGACACAAGGGTGCTGTTGGTTTGATCGGCTTGTTTGCCAACGTCCTTGTCGTCCAGTTCGACTTTATATTTAACAACGCCAACGTCTGCCATTGGTTAAACTCCTTTTGCGCGTGCCTCCAGCAAATCAAAAAGACCGCCAAGGCCTGTTTGAAAGTCTTTTGCGGTGCTTTTGAGTGCATATAACGATTTGAGTTTGGATATTTCGGCAATTTGTTTGGCATTGTGTTTGTTGGGCGCTGGTATCTCCATTGCCCGTATGCCGATAATATCCATTAACTTGGTTTCTTTGGGTAAACCCTGTAATAACGCTTGCCAGCGTAATATGTGTATGGATTTGTCCGTATATAGGTCGATATTGTACGCTTGCTGGAAACCCGCACATATCAACGGCCAGTCTTGCTCAATATCCATGTATGACTCGCCACTCTTGGGCCTGTCGTCTTTCAGCAAGTCGTAAATTTTAGATAACAGGTCGTTTGCTACTGGGTGCGGGTCCTTTACAAACAAATCAAGCGCCAGCGCGACTTTTTGCCCGTCCATCAATCTGTCGTCTTTTAAAATGTCAGCAACGGCAAAGAAAACAGCGTACGACAAATCAAGATCGTACGCCGTGCCGTTATACTCGACTACCTCGGGCAATGCCTCGTATGGTTTCACTTGCCGCGTTTACTGACTTGCTTATATCGGTCCTCGATGGCTTGCTGTGCCTCCTGTATCTTGGGGGCCACAACGTCAGTAATAAACGGCGCTATATCTCCTAGCATTTCAAGTGCTTTATTGTCGTAAAATTCTACTATCTTCTGTGTTTGATCTTGGCCAAATACAACCTCAAATAAGCCAAATATGGCGTTGCCCATTTCCTCCTCGCACTTTTCCATGTCTTTTTCATTTACGGCCTCTTTTGCCGCCTGTGAGGCCTGTGCAATGCGATACTGTGCCTTGTTGTACTGTTTCAAAATCGTGTCAACGTTTATGTCAACCTTTAGGTCAAGCGTCTTGCCGTTGTCCTCGATCTGTAAGTCCTCGACCAAGTGATTGCGCTTTATCTTATACATATGGGGTGCTCCTCTCTTTCGCAAATAAAGAGGAGCGCCCGAAAGCGCCCTCCTAATTTGCTTAAAAACTATTACGTGGTTGCGGTTGCTGTAATCACAACGTTACCTGTAACGCTTGCAATGGTTATACTGTTGTCGCCACTGTCGTATGCGCTGGACGTAATATCTACGCCGCCCATTTCAACCGTAACGCTGTCGATCGTGTAACCACCGTCAGCCGTAAGTGTGCCGTTGATAGCGTCGCCGTAATTAACCTGTGTTGCGGTAATGTCGGACGTTACGTTTGTAAACGTCTGTGTTACTGTGTATGTGTTGATTGAAGCGCTGGCGGTAATCGTAATATTACCAGTTGCGCTTGCGATAGCAACAACGCCCGTAACAGGGTTGTATGCGTCGGCTGTTACGTCCTCGCCACCCATTGTTACAACTACGCTTGCAAGGGTATAACCCTCCTGTGCCGTAAGTGTTGTATCAAATGACGTTCCACTCGGTACGCTGTCGCCAACAAATGTTGAGTCAACGTTAAGGAGTGACTGGGTAACAACGTAAGCCGTTGCGGCTCCCGCCCAAGCGTCACCAAGGTACGGTGCTCCGTTAAACCTCATTTCGACGGATATTGCACTACCATCTGTTGTGCCGCCCGAAATATCCGACATATTACAGAATGTAACGTTAGCACTGATAATGTGCTTATCTCCGTTCTCGGCTGTCCTTGTGATACGAAAATGCGTGTCACGGCTGGACATGAGGGTGTATTTGGAGTTAAACATAAAGTCCTGTGCGGCGTCACCGATAACACGCACGCCCGCCATTGTCATGGAGGGTGCCATACCTGTGACATAGTTTACAGCGTGACCACTACCGCAAAGGAAAAAATATTGCTGTATTGTTTCGTTCATTGCCTCGCTGATGTTATTAAACCCAGCGCAAAGAGGCGCCCATGTCCTTGACGGACCTTTGGGTGTAATGTCGATCTCGGCCGTATACTTATATACGGGCACGATCTCGGGTTTAACATAGTTGGCAACGTCTATTGCTGTGCTCATGTTTTTGCTTTCCTTTCGTTTTATTTGCGCCAATAAAATTTGACATTGAGGGACGAGCCGCAAACCCATTGTTTGTTTTGCTCCCGCCCTATGATCGACGGCAACGAGGTGGTCGAAATATCAACCACTTGGCAAGCCATCGTACTTATATTTGAATAACTGGTGCGCCTTGTCAGACTCGCATGTATCTTGGTCAAATCATCAAGTAATACCTGTTGGTCGGCGTTTTTACCGTTCAACACAACGGGCAAGTCATAAACCATGCCTTTGTTTAAGTGTGTATCACTTGGCCCGACTCCTGTTGGTATCATACATATACCGTTTATGGGCGGGTCGCTCCCGTACACAATGTTTGCGTATGGCTCGGTTTTCTCTGCCTCTGTTGCTATATTGTCTATCAGTTCCGAATAAAAACTCATTCAAGTGCACCCGTAAAGTCCTTTTGCGCTATATCGCGCCATCTGTCGCCGTACTGGCTTTTGGCCTGTTCGACCCACTGTTTACCAGTCCCCGCGGTTGTGTAGTTATGTACGCGGTGTGTGCCATCTGCGCGTATGCCGTACCATTGGTACAACGCGTAAACGGTGTCCCATACAACATACATGGTCCCGCTTTCACCTTGGACCACGCGCCCCGACTCCCGCAAGTTGTCCGTCAGCAATGGCACAAAGTTTTCACTGTCGGCCAGTATTTGCTCGGCCAGCGCATACGCCGCTACTTCCGACGCTTTATTGACAGCGTTTATCCATTTTTGACGGTCTGTTTTTACTATTACGCTCATATCAAACCAAGTTCCCAGTGATGGCGCCCAGTTGCAGGTACGTTGGGCAAATCGTCAACGACTATTACGGCATAATCGCCCACCTCGGCACCGTCCGAGCCGTAAACGATGGCTCGCATTGTGTCGCCGTTTTCAAGGCTTGTTTTTTGTAACGCGTAAAGGTCCAACACTGGCGTGCTCCTTTTTGCGTCTACAAACAACATGCCCTTTAACTGTACCTCGGTGTCGTTTGCACGCTTATAAACATCGTTTGACGACTGTATGTGTACGTTTTTGACGGTGTATTTCTCGTACACCTTGTTTTGGTAACGGTCCATGCCTGTTACGACCAAAAACTCGACTGTATCGTGTAACATGCTCCACGGAATTGGTGTTAACATTACAACCACCCCCGTGTCGCTGGCCAAGGCTCGGCTCCTGTTTCCACTTGCGGGTTAAGTAGTCCCGTTTGCTCCAAATAAGCGTACACCGCGGGTGCGATCATCGACCTTACACCAGCGGCACCCGTTGAGGAGCCATTGTTTACACTCACCTTGCCGACGGTAAAGCCGCCGCCAGCCTCTTTGCCAAACACTGAAACGCCCATGCCGTACTCAAACAAATAGTCAATTTGTGCGCATATAGCCTTATCAACCAACGCAAGTACGGCCGCTGGTAATGCGGCCGCCTCCTCGCTGGTTTTGTGTATCAGAATCAATATTGCGTCCTCGGCTCTTGCCTCGTAACGCGGGAAATCATCGACCGAAACTGGCTCCCCGTAATATGTATTTGTATAAAACTCATAAGTTACCAGTCCCATGATAACCTCCTTATGCTCCGACAACCTGTGTTGCGCTACCGCCAGCAACTACAAATCCAGTGTTGTTGTTGACCTGTGCAACTGTCATTACCTTGGAGCCTGTAAGGGCCTCGATCGGTAACGGGATATTAGGCATAGCAACCCATGTCTTTGTTGCGTCGGGTACAGCGCCATAAGTAAGTGATACAGCCGTGTTTTCGTCTGCGCAATACTTAAGGGTTGTGCCAGCCGCGCCAACGGTTGCACCCTGTACGTCAATTACAGACTCGCCAGCCTTTGTACCAGCAACAGACGTTACTGTGAGGCTACCAAGTGAGGGTGACGCGCCAAGGAGTGCATAAACGCCGGCCATACGCTGTTTGAGTGCAAATACATCATAATAATATCTCTCATAATAGAGGTATTTGCCCTTTGACTGTGCTGTGGGTGCACTGATCATTGAGGTATCGTAAATTACAGGAGCCGCGATTGCCATGCTATCATAGAAAAGCATGTTGATCTGTGCCGCGCTGTTGGAAACCGAAAAGCCAACCGTAAAGTCGTATGCGGTTTTCATCATGTCGCTGGGTACTTCCTGTATAAGTACGCCGTCAAGTTTTGCAATGTTTCTGTCAACATTGTTGATACCAGCCGTAACCTCGATAAAGCGGGTCATGCCTGTTGCCTCTTTGAGGAGTTTGTAAACGGCGGGTATTACCTTACAACGTACACGGTCGCGGTTTACGCGCTGGTCGGTCATGTATGCAAGTGCATTGTCCCAAAGTGTAAGGATATTTGACGCGTCGGGTGTTGTTGTTGCTACGCCGCCAAACTGTGCCGCAAATCCAGCAAGTTTACTGGACATGTAAGCGTCCTGTTCGGGTATCTTCTGAAACTGGTTAAATGTCTGTGTAACATTTGCGATCGTTGCAACCTCGTTGGTTTCGGCCATGTCCATGGGGTCAATGAGCGTTGACCACTCACGGTCCATTGTAAGGGTATGTGCCTCCCAGTTGAGGTCAAAGTTGCGGGTAAATGACCCGTCGATTGCGTCGCGGTTAACCGCTGTTGCTCCTGTGGTTGTCATTGACGGAATATAAACCGTCTTGCCCTGTAAAGGCTTAAAACGCTGTGACTCGCCAGCGTTCCAAAGGTCCCCGTAATATGAAAGGTACGGGTAAGCGTTTGCAAGTTCACGGCCATACTGTGCCGCATAGTTAAGTGGTGCCATAATTTTTTCCTCCTGTGTTTAGGCTTTTGGGGGTACAAATTGCCAATTGTCCATAAACGACGGTCCCGCATTACCTGTGGGCGCCGCGCCTTTGGGTGCTGTCCCAAAGTTAGGTTTTGGCGGTTCCTCCTGTGTTTTGAACAAATCGGGCATTGTGTCTTTTAGTTCCTCGATCTGTTCGTTGTACGGTTTGTGATCTTGTGCATGGTCAAGTTTTCCCCAAACAATGTCTTTGTACGGTGCTTTGACTGTTGCAAAGTCCTCCGTCTGAAATGCGGTTAATTTTTCATTCTGCCCCAGCAATTCCAAATACTCGGGTGACTCTTTGACGTTTACCTCGGGCGCTTTTGCGTCCTTTGCCGCTTTTTCCACCGCGCTGTCGATCTGCGCCTGTACGTCCGACTTGGGTACATAGTCAGCGAGTGTGCGGTTTCTTTCGGCCAGTATTACGTCGACCTTGTCCTCGGGTACTCCATTGTCCAGTAAAAATTTTCTTGAAAATGCCATAACGTCCTCCTTTTATTGACGCGCCGAGCCGTGGCGCGGATTGTGCTTTTACGTTGCAACTTACGAATTTATGCAATTAAAAAGCGCTATTTGCGAAAAAATCTCGAAATAACGCTTTAAAATGCCGATATGTTGTAATTTACTTATGGTTGTGCTGTAATTTTTTTACAGTTACTCGTCCTCGTCGTCAGCGATCGACGCGCCGATGGACTCGTCAAACCTTTTCATGGCGGTATCAATCAATACCTTTGCGGCGCCCTGTAAAGCCTTTTTGCTGTCGGGGTCGTCGTTTCTGATTGCCTGTCCCATAAGGCGTGCGGCGTCGTGCATTTGGTCCTCTATGCTTTCGGCCTCTTTTACTTTGGGGTCAAGTATCATTCCGTCCATTACTTTGCTCCTTTCTTTGCCGCGGGTTTGCGGGTGCGCTTGGGTTTTTCCTCGGCTGTTTCCTCGGCCTTGGGTGCCTTTGCTGTTGTTTCCTGTTTGGGTATAGGTATATGGTTAAAGCGCATGCCACATTTAAGGCATATTACGCCCCCAGCAACACCCATAAGGTCTTTTAGTTCATGTTTGCACATGTTGTTGTCCTCCTTTTGTGCATTAAAAAAGCGCCCATATTGGACGCCTTAATACCTATATTTTTATTACATGCTCAATAAACGGGTTGCTCGACCAGTACGATTTTGTCGTACGGCATTAAATACCCCGTTTCGCGTTTCATTTCGTCGCGCAAGTCCTCAAATTCCTGTATTTGCGCGTCTGTATAATTATTTGCTTTTGCCTCTTTTTCAAACTCGGCTTTAGTCACCTTTTACCGCCTTTTCTATAATTGCAAATATCTTGGTCGCTATTTCGCGGGGTGCTGGGTTGTTTAAGTATTCCGCGTACCCCTCCGCGATAAACTCGCCAATGCTGTCATTTGCATAACCCGACAACCCCTCCTTAATCTCGGCCGCTGTCAAAGAGTTATACAAGTTGCGCATTTCGGTGTTGGTTTTTAGTCCTGTTGCCCGATCTATTTGGTGCGCAATCTCGTGATCAAATACGGATTTTACAGTATCACAACCGACTGGGTGGTGCTTACTTTTAACGTCGTCCGCTAAACTTTGTTTGAAATATGCCAAGTCGCCGCCAAACACGTCATTAACAAATACGCCTCTGTACGCTTGGTTTACTTCGTTGCCACCAATTCCAGTCCTTGCAAATGCGTATGTACCACTATCAATACGGCCAACTGTTTTACTTGCAAACCGCTTGGCAAATGTGCCCCATTGTTTCTCGGGTACACCCAGCGCCTCCAAATCGGGCGCCAGTTGCTCCATATACCAGTCAGTAATGGCCGCCTTGTATTCTCGGTTGATTGCCTGTCCCGACCCAACGGACCGCAATTGGTCTGTTATGCTCGGGGCATACTCAATACCGCGGGCAAATGCCGCGTTCATTTCGTTGGCAACCTCTAGGTCGACGCCTTTATAATTTGCGTTAAGACCAAGACCGCGGGCAAAGTCCTCGGCCTCCGATATTGTGGTTGCATTTGTAAATGTAACCTTATTATACTTTTGTTTTGCGACGTTTTCAACAGGTATGTCGCTGTTTTTCTCGGCTCTATATCCGCGGTAACCCTCGGGCAACTTGTCGCCTCCGATGGCCTCACGATCATAACGCCTTGGGCGTCCTGTTTCTTTTATAAACGCCCTCATGTTGGCCTGTTCGCGTGCCACTTTTTGCTCGGCCGCTTTTATTGCCTCGGTGTCGCCTGTTGCCTTGGCAATCTCAACGTCACGCTTGGCCTCGCGTATATTACGCTCATACTGGCGTTGTCTTTGCGACTCCTCATATGCCTTGGCGTTTTCCTCCTCGTCCATTGCTGGGCCTTTTTGCGGGTATGAGTAATTGGGTATCATCGGTATGGGGTGGTGCCCACAATTGATACCAAACAACCCCGCTGGCTCGCCGTAAGACGAGTCGGTAATATTATTATATACATGTGTATGGCCCACGCCGTCGGTAAACTCTCCCTCGGTGGACCATGAAAAAAACTTGCCTTGGTACGGATAACACAACGGCCTTGCCGCTGGGTGTGATGATACTTGGAATATATCACCGCCGCCAAACTCCTGTTGACGTGTCCGTATTGATGAAATAGCCGCATTGTGGGCCGTGGTCCTTATAACCATTGAGGCGTACGCCTCGGCGCTCCATTTACGGCCCGCTTTATCATAAAATCCTGTAATGCCCGTGGCTGTGATCGTGTTTATGGCCTTACGTATTGCCCGTGTACGGGTTTCTGTGTTCGTAACGGCCTCCAGCGCTCCAACTTCAAGGGTTTGCATTAACTCGGCCCGTGTCGCCGTATTTACGGCTGTTGCAACGCCTTTAAAATACACTTGCCTTGTTGACTCCAGCATTGTGGTGTTAATCATATTGGCGGTGTCAACGGCTTGGTCAACATAACCCTGTACTTGCTGGCGCATGAGCACCGACGTTGACGGGGTGGTTTTAGGGTCCTGTAATATGCCCTTTTCGGCCGCGTCCTTTAACTGGGGGTCAATGTCTTTACACGCCTTTTCTGATACCTGTAAAAACGCCTTTTCGATCTCCTCGGGCAACATTTGGGTGTTTTTGGCAATGATCGCCGCCGACTCCTTGGTAAGTGCGCCCATTTCGGACAACTTTTTTATTTCCCAGTATCGCGTGCGCTCCCAGCCGCTTATTTCAAAGTGCCGCGCAATGTTTATTAACAATTCGTCAACGGTACGCTGGTATATGGCCTCGATCGGCTCCGAAATCTCTAATATATCTTGCGGGGTGATCTGTGCCATGTTTAACCTCACTCAATGCCGTTAAAGTCCCTAACGTCCAGTGCGGGCATTGTAACCGTGTTCTCGCGTGCTATGCGCTCCAGTTCCATTTGCGCGTCCTCCTCGGTCATGTTCTGCCCGTATTTGCTATCAGTCAAAAACGTGTACTTGGACATAAGGCCAGCACCAACCAAGGTAATACCCTCGTTTATGTTGGTCTGTCGGTCTTGCGTAATGCCGTCGTCCATTGATACCTTGATCTCGTAACCGCGGCTCTTTAACGTCTTTATGTCCATGCCCTCGTATGCCATATCGTAGAATGAGGCAACCTCAATAATTGCGTGTACCAAATTCTCAATGGCGGGCACGATCTGATTTTGAAAGTTTTTGATTGTCTTGTACGTTTTGCTGTTTTCCGATACAACCTCGGTTGCCGTTTTGAGGCCGCCGTGAGCGTCAAAGGAAAACGTGCCAAACGAAAGTCCAACCTGTAAGCATAAAAGGTTTAACAGGGCGTTCATTGCCTCGACGTGCTCCTGTACGCGCAATGTAACGCTGTTGTCCTGTATCTTTAGGCTGTCGGGGTCGTCCGTCGAAAGCGCTTCGTATGTTTCGTCGGTTGCGTCAAAATAACGCACCTGTTTACCCGATACGGGGTCAATAACGTGCCTTATCGTCCTTGCGGGGACAATAATACGCTTTTTTCCCAGCCTAAACTCACGCACAAAACTGTCAAAACAAATGTCAATGGCGTGTAGTGTGTCCATTGCGTTTGCGTACATTGATATGCCCAGCGGTGAGTTATCATCAATATTGTTGGCCTTGGGCGTTCTGAAGTACGTAAATAAACTGTAATCGGTGTCAATCGTGCTTTCCTCGTCCAGTGTCGGGTACAGTGTTGCAAGCGGGTATCTAAACCCTAATATGTCTTGATCGCCGCCCACGCCGTCTTTTTTCATTTCGGCGCGGTATAGTTCGTTCTTGATCTTGTATGTAAGGCCGTCCCAAAAATGCCACTCTAAAAGGGTATAGTAATAACCGCCCTTTGCCTGTCTTGTAACAAATATTGCGTCGTCAACGCCCGCGTTGGTCCATGCGGTCGGTACAAACTGATCGGCCATTGCAAAACCAAGGCGTATTACGTCTGTGTCGGGTATCTCGTTACCCTCTTTATCCTTTTTGACCTCGTGCCACGCTTTTAAGGCATGGCCACCAAGGGCCGCCGCCTGTTCGATGGACTCAACCATTTTAGTGTTAAAATTGTTGTCCTTTAATACCTCCATCACAAACGCGTTAAGCGGGTCGTCGTCGCCCTCAAATCCCTTTAAGGAAACGGACACGTCGCACTGGTCTGTCCATACCATGCCCGCTATTTCCGAGCAAATGGCGGCCGACATATTGAGGTAACACAAGTTCCTTTTGTGGTCGGGGTCCGCTATTGTGGGCGCTGGTATCAAATGCCAAGGCTTGTAAAACCCACGATACAGATATTTCCAAGGGAATATGCCAATATTGTAAAACTGGTTAAATGCTGGCACGCCCTCTAGGTCAAAAATGCTCTTATATTCCTTGCCCAGTCCAGTGTTTGCTCCTGTGCGCATAAGTGTGTCAGCCATTTTCCTTTTTATCCTCTCAAATGCCATAACGTTTACCAATAACCATATTGCTTTGCAAAGTAGTTGTGACCATACCGTTGCTCGTCGCATGTATGGTTGTATGCGTCAATGGGGTTGCCGTTATCGTCCACGCAATAAAGTCCAAACTCCTTTAGTGCTGGCTCTACGCCGTAACGCTCGTCGTCAACGAGGTAATATCGGTCGTCATTGATCGCGTTTTGCAATTCCTCAATACCAACCTTTATGCCCTTGCTGGTCCCTTTTATATCATGGCCGTTGTTATCAGCCTTGGTTGTGGGGTAACCCAGTTTGTCAATTTCCAGTCGTAATGCTTTACATGCGGGGTCAATCATAATGCAAGACTCACGCATGCCTGTTTTACGTCGCATGGCTGGTATAAACTCGCCACAAATATGCCGCGCTTGATCGCTCATGGCCATTGCGCCGCCGTCGTAATACCAATTACCGACTCGGTACAATTTATATTGGCGCTGGTCGTTCATCATAACGACATAACACCCGATCGACGTGGCGTCTGTTGCTCCACCGTCACCCGCAAAATACATTTCGACCATAAACCCGCTGTCGGGTATCTGTCGCAATATGTGTTTGCTGGGGTCAAACATAAAGTATATGACGCCTTGTGGTATGCACCTCTCGCCCAGCCAGTCACGTTTCCATAAAAACGGCGATTTTGAACATGCCGCCTTGATCTCGGCCAAACGCTCCTCGGACAAAATCGGGTTGTCCTTGCACGTCCAGTGTATAAAACGGCAATCCTGTATCTCCAGCACCTCTTTTATAACGGGGTCCTGTGGCGCTGGCGGGTTGCAATCAGCAATGTGCCAACGGTCCTTTGCCGCATATGTACGCCTCAGACACTCCTGTATCATGTTGAGGTGTAAGAGGTTTATTTCACAAAAATAGACGGACCCAAGCGACATACCAGTAATTGATTTGTGGCTGTCCGCTTTGCCGCCGCCTTTCCAGTAAACTTTCCGTATTGCCTTGTCGCCATACCGTGAGGCTGGCAATGTAATTAGCAAATGCGCGCCCTCGTCGTCGTGTGATGGCTTTACATAACCAGCAAAGTTATGTATGAGTCCCAAACCGTCGCCGTCAATGACAAGTCGGTACGCTTGCTCGGCACTGTACGCCGTAACTAAATGGAGCGAGTCGCGGGTACGTAACAAGTGATCTGTGTACCTTGCTATGGCCGCCGTTGTCTTTCCCGATCTCGGTGTGCCCTCGTTCCAGTCTATGCAATGATCGTACGGCGCTAAAATCAGTTCCTTTTGTTTATCACTCCACGTTATCTTTGCCATTGTGTAATGCCATAAGGGACTCTAATACGCCGTTTGACTCCGTAATTGATATATCGTTACGCTCGCGCCAGTTCTCGGGGTCCTTGTTTTTAAGGAAAAAGATTTGCGCGGTCGTACTGGGTGCAATCCATTTTTTGTGATTTTCAATACGTATAACCTTACCGTCCTTGTTTGTGATCGTCTTGGTTTCGGTAACATAATAACCCTTGGCCGCCTTAAACATGGCGTCCTCTACTTCATACACCGTAATTTCCTTGGTCTTTTTTAAGGCGTCACGAAAGTTACTGTATTTATTGCACCATTCATATAATGTTTTTCTGTTTATGCCGATGTTCTCGGCTATTTGATCGTTGGATAGACCTTTACGCGCCCAGCCTTGTACCTTAATAAGGCCGTCGCCCTCGGTCCACTCCTTGTAAAGTCCTTTTGCCATATATGCACCACCTTTTCCGCGTGCTATTTCCCCATACAACGGATAACGGCACCGCCATGGCAACGGTGCCGTCTGAATAAGGGGTGTGATATAACTTTGAGGAGTTACATGTTGTGCTTTTGCACGGTAACATAATATCATGTAATTACGTCCCGTGACGCCCCCACTTTTATATAACCGTTTATAATATCCACGATCTCGTTGTATGCGTCCTGTTTTACAATGTACTCGTGCGGGTTGTCCAGTTTTAAGGCTATATCTGCCCTTATCTGCTCTATGTCGCATACTGTTGCATTGTCGGGTATAGGTGCGCCATTCTCCACCGCTTTCATTAAGACGTTCTCTATCGTTGTTTCATTGCTATCACTTGGGAAGTCTTTCAACAACTTATACAAATGGTCGGGTATCTTAATTACCAACTCTATATCTGCCATATCATTCCTCACTTTCCTGTGGCTCAACCATTGTTTCTAACTCATTAACCGACTCCATCACGTCCGACAACACCGCCTTTGTGTTCTTGTCCTCACCGTCCATGTGTGCCTTTATTATTTCCATTACCGCTGTCTTTATCTTCTCGCTCATGCTTCTTCTCCTTATATCCGTTTTGACAGTTCATAATAAAACCGCTGGCGCAACTTTGACATGTAGTTTTTGCCGCATGGTACGCCTTGGTCCTGTAACTGGTAAATGGTAAAGCCGTAACACACCGACAAGCGTAAATACTTACTCATACCGTCCTCGCATATGGCGTTAATAACGTTGTCGATCATGTCGACCTTGTCCTGTATCTCGACCATGCGTATGGCCGTTGCGCTGGTGCTGTCGTAATCTCCCGACGTTTGTACGCGGTCCTTGTCGTAACGTATAGCGCCGCGTGTATCTCTCTCGGCGTCAAGGTATGCCCGCCAGTCCCTATACTGGAGCGCGTAATGTACGCAAGCCAAATATGTGTGTTTAGGCAAATAATATTTGTTGCTTTCCGCTGGTAATCTATATTGTGCCATTTTTCCCCTCCATTTCCTCCAGCCTATCGGCCGCAACCTGTAAGTATTCCTCCTCATATTGTGATTGGCTTACGCCTGTGGCGGCCATTGCTCGCAAGTTTGCCGCCAGTCCCTCGTTGCTCAACTTGCGTGCCCTTATGCTTTGCGTGATCTTGTACTCGCACTCGGGGCACACAATGTTATCATCATATTTTTTGACCCCGCATTTATAACAACGCCTCATTGTTTATCCTCCCTATCAACTGGCATATATTTGGCCTCAACGTGATATGTTGGCCAAACGTATTTATAGACAACGGCCATCGTGGTTTCACTAAATTTTACCCAGTTTTTGTCGTTTTCATATTGCTGGATAACTTCGTGCTCCTGTACGGGGTCTAATCTTACTGTTGTTATGGTTGCTACTATCATAATTTCCTCCTTACCATGTCACGGCCAAATCTATGGTCGTCCTATCCTCAAACGTGCCTGTGTCCAATATGATCGCCCAGCCGCGGGACGTTTCCACGACGGACCCGTACGGGTGTATGTTCCAGTCGGCGGCCGCTATGATATACGGGCCAAACATTTTACACCCATCGTCACGCACGGTATATTCTCCCTCAATCCCGTGCTCCTGTGCGCGTTGTACTATCCTGTCCATACGCAAGTTGTAATACGTTTCGGTGTGATCTCCGAAATTGACCCGTCCCAACCGTGCGGTCAATATTGTGGCCAGCATGGTTGCATATAATACTCCCTTTTGCATATTTTCCTCCTTAATACTTTATGCTCATGTTTCCGTTTTCGTTTATCCAGTCAATGACCTGTTTGTAATTCAGGCCGCCTTGATCACTTGGCCGCATAATATAGTCGTATTGTTTGGGGTGGGTTTTCTTCATAAGTTCAAAACGGTGGTCGTCGTCAAAATAACAGCCAAACCCGCAAAACATACAACCTGTGCGCTGGCACCCTGTTGTTTTGAGGGGTAACCGTTTTGCGTCAAATATGCCTTGATCTTCCCACCCCTCAATATCGGACATTGTCAACTGGCCCTCGACCTCCTCGGTACCCTCCAAGTCCTCGACAATATCGCCGTAAACGCTACAAATGGGCAAATTGTTTTGTTTTATGTATAACAACACGTCTTGCTCGGTCCAAAACGCCATCGGGTTGGACTGTGGGCGTTTCCCAGCAAAGGCATTGCACCCAGTATGCAACCACGCGTCTGTCCTTTTCCTACTTTCCGACGCCAATTGTGCGAGTATTGGTTTGCGTTTTGTTTGCGTTTCGTACCGCTTTGTCGGCTGTTTTTTCATAATGTCGCAACAATAACTGTCGATCTCAAACGGTGCGTCCAGTAAAAACCTCCATTTTACTTTGTTAAAATGCGACAATGTGCCATCTTTCATTTTGTTTGTCCCCATAAGTTTTTCTATGCGGGTACGTTGTCCTTTTTTTGCGCCTTTTACTGTGTCGGCAACCTCTTTACTAATAAATGGGTACCCGTACTCGTCAATTACTTGCTTAAAATTCAATTTAGGACGCAACCAAACAACCCTGTCGCCATACCCCCCCCCTCACAAAGTCCCGTATTTCGGGGTATTCCAACCCCGTATCAACAAAAACCAGTGGTATGTCGGTATAACCCATCTTGGTGACTATATCCACCAACACCGTACTGTCTTTACCTCCCGAAAATGACACGTATACGTCACCGTCCCAGTGATCGTACCAGCCGCGTATACGTTGCTGGGTCATAATGACTTTGTACTTTAGCGGTAAACTTTGCATTTGGTACAGGTCGTCAATTGTGTGCTTTCTTTCCATATTTCCCCCTTATAACCTTTGCAACGGACACCCCGAGCACTTATCAATCAGCAAAAAATACTGTGCGTCGTCGGGGTCACCCATTGCCTCCCTGTATTTTTGAGGCCATTTACAGAAACCGTCGCAAAGTTCCTTTTTTATGTCCTCAATCTGTTGTTTGTTATCCATCTATGCCCTCCCAGTCAATCCGCTGTCCGCACTGGTCACAATAGTTTTGCCAGCGCTTAACCGTGTTGTTGCATTTCAGCCAATGGCAAACGTAATAATATGAGCCGCCAAGTTCGTGGCACCGCGGTTTACGCGGCACCGCATTATATATGGCGTCAATCCTTTGCTCGTTTGTCAGTTCAAACACTTTGGCCTCCAATGTCTTTTAGCAACTCGTCATAGTCGTACTGTCGCTGGTTAAAATCCTCAAATGTATTGGTTTTCTTTTTACCAACCTTGGTTACGACCTCGTTTAAATAACTTTCAAAATGTGCC
The DNA here is from genome assembly GCA_045612565.1 of Eubacteriales bacterium. Taxonomy (GTDB): domain Bacteria; phylum Bacillota; class Clostridia; order Oscillospirales; family QAKW01; genus RGIG9041. The sequence goes on along the minus strand of JAZKZG010000065.1, from coordinate 11,100 downwards.
GCACTAAACAGGGTTTCGGGACGTAGATATTGCGCCATCTTCGGGTCGTTGCCCCACTGGGCGTACTTCTTATCAATCACCGTTTTGAAATCATCAACGGTGTGTCCCTCCCGTAAACGTGCTGTGATCTTTTCGTTGGTGGATTTGCAACGGACTGTATATTTGGTGCCAACTACATGGTTAAGATATGCAATAATATCAACAATGGCACTATGTGTGTCGTCGGACTTGTCCGACAATATATTATTATCCTTACCTATCCTATCCTTACCTATACTGGGTATACCGTTTGTCGTCACTTGGTAGGCAACTGGTATACCATGTCCGTTTTTTTCCGTGTATGCGCCTTTTTGGTCGGTTTCCAGCGTTTCCAATTCCTCGACATACGTTGTGCGTTGGTAACGATCATTGCGCAAGTAATTATTTATGCGCCAGTGCTTAATGACTACCACGCCCGACTCAAACGCCAGCACATATCGTTTTTGCAACAATGCCATCATGTCGTCTTGGCTGGCCCCGCATTGCCTCATAATGGCTTTTGGGTTGCCAACCACCCCGTCGTCGTCGGCCAGCATGCCCAGCGTGAAATACAGGCACCTCGCGCCCATCGACATGTCAAGGAAAGCGTCGGACAGTACAATGGATTTTGCAAACATTCTACGTTGCGCCATGCTATGCCTCCCTTGCGTATGTTCTAAAATCGGTTTCTCGCTTCATGCGCTTGCGCTCCACGTACTCGTTGGCCCGCAATTCCTCGTACTCCTCCTGTAACTTACGGCGGCACCGTCCAACCGTTTCAATGCTGGGTATGTCGTTGCGCCTTGCGCTTTTAAAGAAACTCATTACCGACACCCTGTTAAAATCCACGTTCATGCGGTGCCCGTAATACTCCAGCACCTTACAATACAGGTCGTTGTCGCTATTTCTTGCCGACACTGATTGTGTCAAAATTGAGTAAACCAAATCAGTTGTTTTCTGTAACTCTCTCATGTTTACGCCCTCCTCATTTGATCTTTAACACGCGACCCCTTGGCGCGAAATGTGCAAACGGTAACTCCTCGCCAGCGTCCAGCGCCTCACGTACCAACTTGTTGTCCGTTTCGATCGTCAACTTGGTGTACTTCTCGGGTACCGTCACGCCGTCCACGTACTCAATGGCCAACTGTCCACCCGCGTTTTGTACTTTAAACGTAACGTCGCCCGCCTCCAGTTCCTTAACTCCCAGTGCGTCCATTGTGGCCATAACCATGTCACGCAAGCGCTTGCGGCTGTTTTCCCGTATCTTTTTGCGTGCTGTCCACTCGTCTGCGTGCTTTTTACACGCGTCAATCTCCATGTCCAGCCTGTCAATGATCGGTACCAACTGGGCGGCGCTAACCTCGATCTCGCCCATAAGGCCCTCCAGTGTGTCTTTTACAACTTGCTCGTCAATGTCGGGGTCTGTCAGTATGTCGTATGCCTGTTGGTACTGTCCAACCAGTGAAAAAAGTTCATTCATGTAAACACCTCCTTACTGGCCCCGTGTAGGGGCCAAAAAATGGCTTTTGGTATTGTTGTGATACAATTTACCTAGCATGTGTCAATAGGTTGCTTTTGCGCCAAATGCGCGGGAATTTAAACCCTATTTTCAGCCAAGGTAATTACGGCCAAAAATCCGCATAAAATCCTCACGGGTGTATGTGTCCTCAAACTCGCGCTGGGCGATCTGTTTAATTTGTAAGTCAAGCGCCTTGTTGAAATGCACGCCAGCGTCCGACATATTATGGTGTACTGGGCACAACCATATTTTGAGGCCGTATTTTTCCGACCATTTCCTATTGGCCGCACCAAAAATATGGTGCTCGTGTAACTGGCCAGTCCTGTGACACATAAAACACTCTTTGTAGTTTTGTATAATGCTATCCAACGTTTACACCCCACTTTTGCTTTAACTCCTCGATCTCGGTTGTGCTTATCGTGTCAATACCAACCCGTTTGCACTCCTCGACCACTCCGTCGATTAACACCGACATTGCGCGGCTGTCAAAAAATCGGCTGTGTTCCAGCAATACATACATTGGCGTGCCGTCGTCGGCGTCCTTGAAATACCAGCAATGTATGTCTGACCGTTCGATCAGTTCGTCCTCGTCAGCGTTTGTTTTGATAATTACCAAATTGCCGTCCTTATCGCGGCACCGCTGGCCATATCGGTATAACAGGTAATTTTTCATGCGTGGTTTACTCATGCGCATTGCGTCGGCCAATCTGTCGGCCAACAGGTGAAAATATGCGTTTGCGTCTTTGCTCCGTCTGTTACGCCACTTGGTCAGCGTCAACCGCAAATCACCGTCTAGGTTGTCCGTGTTCGGCTGGCCATCAATATGCAATATCAAATCCGCGCCGCCGATGGTTGGCGATATGTATTTAAGTGTCGCCTTACATTCCATGCTTTATCTCTTTGCTCCAGTTCTCGTGTACCCAAACAAATTGCTTTTCTGTAAGGTCGGCCAGTTCATTGACGTTGCATTTCTCGCAAATGATCGCGGGGTTTACGCCGTCCTTTTCGCACTGTGCAATCAGCGCGTTGATCTTGGACTGTCCGATCTTTTGGTTTGCCACGTCCGTTGCCTTGGGCGTTGTGGGTTTAACCTTGGGTTTTACCTCGTGACATTCTGCGTCGGGGTCTTTCATTTCCTCGGTTGGTATGCAAAATACTTGGAAACATGCGTATTTAAACGCTATTGACATTGCTTTGTTGCTGGCCTTGTCGCCGCTGTCCATGCCCTCGCCGATCACGACCGCGGATATGTTGGACCCATCATCAGCAAAAAACGTAAACTTGACTTTCAAAATGCTATAAATGAGTGTGCCGCCCTTTGCGGTCTGTCGCTCCTCGCGTGTTTGCTCCAGCACCTCGGGCACAACAAAGATATTGTTTTTCAGCATGGCGGGTTGTAATGCGTTCATTACGGCGTCAATGCCGCGAAACATAAAACCCTGTTGTGTGTTCCTTGTGTCTTTTCCGATGGCGCCTATGTCGCCCATTGTGGCAATAATCGCCTTGCAAATGTTCATGTAACTACCTCCGTTTGTTTTTCTTGTTTCTGATCGTGCTTTCAACCTCGTGGTCAATAATTACCTTTTCCTTGCGCCGCACGTCTTTGATCGCGCGTCCCCTTTCGACCCACTCATTGCGGGCGTTTATAAAATCCTCGCAAGTGTCATGACACGCAAGGTGTCGTTTTGGGCAATCTTTACAGTGATGTTTTGGCCCCTTATAAATATTTCCGTCGTACCTCATTCAATCACCGCCAATAATCTGTCCAGCCATTCCACCTCGTTTTCCTCTACCGCCACGCGTCCGCGCATATGCTGGCATAAAAACGGGTCGTTAAACTGTGCCTTGTCGGCCGCTATATGGCCCAACTCTATTGCCTTACGCTCCTTGATCATTTCCGCGATAATATCAATTGTGTTGCTCATTGGTTTTTCCCCTCCAGTTCGTCATAAATTGCTTTGAGTACGACATGCGGACAATTACGTAATGCGTATATTACGACCGCCGCAAAATCGGCCTCTGTAAATGCTTTGCACTGGTCACCCAGTTGCGTAACGTTCCACTTTTCCAGCACTTCCTTTGACGGGTTGTACTCGGGTAACATATCCCGCGCCTTGCGCACCCGTTCGACAAGTTCGCTGTTAACGATCACCTTATTTGCCATATGTGTAACTCCAGCAAATCAAGCCAAATCCGACCGCAAATACGATGGTCGATACGAGAAACGACCCGCGGCCCGACGTGATGTTTTCAGCCATACCAGCGCCGCCAAATACCAGTAATACCAAACCCCTTAAATACATTTTGTTATCTGCCCTCACTGTTGTTTCCTCCTTTCATAAAATTGGCCATGATCTCGTCTGTGACGTAATACGTTTTGCGGCATTTCGGCCCGTAACACTTGGCCCCGTCTATGATGTTTTGCTGTATCATCACCCGCAAGGCTTGTGGCGATACTCCAGCGCGTCTTGCCGCTTCTTTGACCGTTATTTTCATGCGGTCACACTTTCGACACTATCTGTGTCATTTTCTGCGTAAAAAATCTCGTCCACTGTGCGCTTGTAAAGCCGCGCCAGTTTTACTTTGATCTCGTCACGCGGTATGCGCTCTCCGCGTTCGTACATTCCTATTGCGGACACGCTGGTGCCAACCTCTCGGGATATTTCCCGCTGTGTACGGCCACCTCGTAACTCAATCAACCTTTTACCGATCTTGTAAGCGTCCACTGTGTCACCTCCTTTCAAATCCATTCTGTATCGTAACCAATCAAACGATACCCAGCAATTATATACTTGTGTATGTCGCTCTCGCTATATGCCATTATCCTTTTATCACCTCGGGCCATGATGGCCACCCTCATAAATATAAAGTCCATAATATCCTCCTATTTCAGTTTATAATATGCTTTCACTTGGTCGATAAACTCCATCATCATTTCGATAAGTTCAGCCACCGTACAGTCGTTGTTGTCTGCCAGTTCGGATAACTTGATGGCCTCATAATCATATATAACTATCGTTTTCACGCGATCACCTCCTTGAAAAACGCTGACGACATGTCGCGGGCGTCATGCACCGAAATGGGTGAAAGCATTTGACAACGTGCACGCTTTAAGGCCCAACTCACAAAGAAACTGTAACAGGTGCCCGTTTTATCGTATGCCGTGAAAATTACCGACTCCTCCTCGGGTTTGCCGAAATACCACGACTTTGATATTACGGTAAACCCGTACTTTTTCAATATTTCCTTGATCTCCTGTTTTGTCATATCCTTGCCCTCCTCGTTTGCTCGCTGGTAATGCTCCAGTGTTTGCGTGCCGCCTTGGTCTTTAATATCCACAACCCAAACCCGAAAAGGTTTACCAGCAACAAATCTTCATTGTTTACGATGATCTTAAACTGTTTAACTCCAAACGTCCTATATGGTGTAATCTTGATCATATCAGCACCTCCTCGTTATCGGGTTTGTACCAACCTTTGTAACGGTCAAATACAAATCCCGCCGCCTCCATTTCTCTGTCCTTTTCCAAGTCCTTTGCGTACTCGGCCCATGCCCTACACTCCGCGTCGGGTATAAACTCCGTACTCAAACCCTCGGGGTATCTCTCGGTCATATCGGGTATATATGCCATGATCTTGCCCTCCTTATATTGTCTTTTCATCAATCCAATACCGTGTATTTGGGTTTTTTGCCTCCATGCGTTCCAGCGCGTCCAGTGCGTTTTGTTTTGTGTAAAACTTCTCTCCGTTGTCGCCATATATACTGGTAGGTTTTCCGTGGTAGTTAAATCTCACATAATAGGTTTTGCCCTCCGTCCAGTATTGCCTCGCGCATTTTTTGCACATATTACCGTTTTTCTTTTTACCCTCTTTATCGCGGCCGTTAAAATACACATGGGCGGCCTTTCGATAATCCATTTTTTGATTGTAACAAGGGATTGCACCCAGCGGCGATGATAGCGCCCCGTCGTATATATACTCGCCTATGATCTTGTCGCACATTACACACTTAATTTCTTCCATGCCATTACCTCCTTATGCTGGCGGGTTTCAAGGGACCCGCCGCCCTTGTTTATCAATCCCTGTATGCCTTGGTGTTATACTCGCCGCACTGTGCGAGCAAATCCTTTACGGCCTCACTGGGCGTTACGCCCTCGCCTATTTCCTCCAAATAACCCGAGTCGTCCCCGTAATCTTTTACGGCCATGTACCTATCGTTAACCAAATCAACCTTTATCCGTAATACTGTCATATCCTTACCTCCTTATCCGTGGGGCGGTTGCCCGCCCCGTGCCATGTTTTAAAATTCGTAATCGTAATAGTAATCAGCAACTCCAAATGATACGTTGGCCCTGTGGTACTTCGTAACCTTACCCTTGGCCAGCACGTCCTCTTTGTTAACGTCGTTGTGGCATAACCACAACAAACCTTGTACGCGCTCCGACTCGGGCAATGCCTCGATCTCCTTTACGTCGTCGGCCGTAATAATCACCGTCTTATACCAGTAATTGCCGCGCTTGGTCATGTATGTTTCGGGGTTTTCGGGGTTGCTTATCAATTCCCAGTTATTTGTAAAAGCCTCACCAACATGCTTTACGTCGTACTCGCGGACCCATACGTGTTTCTGATCTTTAACCCTTGTAACCTCGTATGCGTGGCGGTCGCTCCATGAATACTCCGTCATGCCTGTGCCGACCTCGATCGTGTCGCAATACATTTTGTTTTCATCAACTCTGTTGTTAAGACTTCCGTACCATTTTCTTGCCATGTTATTTTCCTCCTGTTATAAACACCCTGTCGGACCACCCGACACGGATAGTGTAGCACGACACACTAAATGTGTCAACACTTTTTGTGTCATTTATGTTATTATGGACACATAAGGAGGTGTTTTATATGTCTATATTCTCAAAAAGGGTTAAACAACTACGAAAAGACAATGGCTGGAGCCAAGACGAAATGGCGCAACGGCTGGGGGTTACGCGGTCTGCTGTGGGCAACTGGGAACAAGGCACCCGTGAGCCGACATACGAAACGCTGGAGGCAATAGCCGACGTGTTTAATTGTGAAATGCAATACCTTATCGGTGAGAAACCCGCAAGCGATCTGTCGGTCAACGAGCGTTATATTATAGAATGTATGCGCTCCAGCAAGGAATACCGCGAGCGCCTTATGTCGTACGCAAAGTTTTTGGCAAAGGAGGTTGACCTATGAAACGCGCAAACGGTATGGGTACAATTATCAAATTATCGGGAAACCGTCGCAAGCCGTGGGCAATACGCCGCGTCATTGGCTGGAAACAAAACGGCAACCCGATTATAAAATACCAAGGATATTACAGGACCAAACGCGAGGCCGAGGCCGCGCTTAACGAGTACAACGCCAACCCGTACACGATCAGCAATAAGACGCTCGACGAAATATACACGGACTGGTACGCGCAACGCGAAAAAGACAAGGCCGACAATACATTGCGCCAATATAGGGCGTTATATGCCCATTGTGGCCTGTTAAAGGATATGAAAGTAAAAGACATTGACCGCACGGTGTTACAGCGGTTTTACAATGACGTGGACGCAACGGCCAACAGTCTACCGCGTATAATGCGCCTGTTAAATTTGTTGTTTGAGTATGCGGTCGGACACAACTATATGCCAGTATCGGCGCTCAACCTTAACAGCACGATTGTGTTACCAGCCAAGGCCGAGGTACGGCGCCCAAGATCGCCGCGTACCATAATATCCAAGGACGAAATCAACATGCTGTGGAGCATTGCGGACCAAGTGGAGCATTGCGGACCAAAACGAGTACGCAAAACTCATACTTACCTACATATACACGGGGTTGCGGTATTCTGAATTACGCGACCTAACGCCCGATTGTTGCCACGACAATTATATTGAAATAAGGCGGGCCAAAACCAAGGCTGGCGTGCGTATAGTCCCGTTGTGCGATAAGATATTAAAGATATTGCCGATCATACCAGTGCCACCGCACACAACTTTCAATCGGCATTTTAAACACTTGTTGCCAAATCATTGCATACATGAAACGCGGCACACTTTTGTATCACTTATGACTCAAAGCGGGTGCGAGCAACACGTATTAAAAGCCATCGTGGGTCATTCAACAACCGACGTGACGGACATATACACCCATGTGCCCCTCGATGTTATGCTGGAGGCGGTAAATAGGTTGTAACCAACCCGTGTACTTACCCGTGTACCAACCAAACCGTAACATACGCAATTAAAACATAACAAAACGTAATAAAATCAAGGGGACCGCCTTTTTATGCACCCCCGAAATATTTTTTAAAGTATTGCCCATTTGCACGTATAAGCGGCTCCAGCATTATTTGTGTACCAACTTATATACCAACAAAAAAAGCACCCCGTTATGGGGTGCCATTTTATAGGGAGGTACTTATATGAAAACAAAAACAGTTTGTCATATAACATAAATATTTTTTGAATTTTTGCCGCAAATCCAACCCGATGGGATTTTGAGCCATACACACGTACCAACGGTCATAATGTCTTTGATCGTCACCTTGGTGCCGCGCTTTAATACGGCCCCGCCGCTGGGACCAACAAACGCATGGGCCTGTCCGTTCTTGGTCAGTTCATAATATGCCACAAGGGCACCGTTAGGCTCGCGTCGCACATTAAGGTCCTGTTGTGTTGTGTATGTTTGCCCGATCTGCCACAAAGACGAGGGCATGTACCCCTGTTTGTCGTATATCTGCAAATTACAGTTGTTGATTATGGCCATAATATGCGCTACATAGTCGGGGCCAGTCGCATAGCCGCCCGCGTATATGGCCGTGATCGACTCCAGCGGGGTTTTACGGTTTAACGCGTTCTTATAACGGGCACAATGACAAAGCATGTCCATATAGTCCTCGGTTGCGTCCGTTATGTTGTCGTACTGTCTAAACCAGTCCACAATTTTTGTGGCGGTCTTGCCGTCGTAATATTCTGTGGTACCAGTTTTATACGCCGCGCCTTTCCATGCGGTCCCAAATTTCCAAGCGCTTTTACCAACCTTTATGCCATACAGGGCGTTGGCTTTTACCATCTTGGTCGAGGTGCCCCAGCCACTCTCTTGGGCCGCCTGTGCTATGGTTACGGACGGAAACAGGGCGTTATTATGTTTGGCCGCCTGTGCAACCGCTATGGGCGCTACAAGGTTTATAAAATCAATCTGCTTTTTGGTCATTAGTTCAAATCCTTTTTATATTGATACGTTGATATGCCCAGCAATGCGCCCAAAAAGGCGTCAACAGCCGTAATGGTCCCAACGATTTGCTCGCCATACGGCAAACCCCATATGCTACAAATTGCAAATACCAGCGTACCCAGTGCGGGCAAAAAATACTGTGCAATGTATTTGAGAATATCAAACGTTTTGTTGCTCATTTTCATTGGTTTGCACCTCGCTTTCCTGTACCAGCATAACGTCGTCGCCCATGTCTATTACCTCGGCGTCGTCAAATCCTGTTATGTCGCCAATTCGTATATGTTCTGTCATTTCCCTATCTCTGCGTAAATAAAGTTGTTTAACTCGTCGTGCATTTTCTTAATTTCACCGTTAGCGCCTTTTTTAACCTGTTCCTCAAACGTGGCGTCCTGTGCTTTGATCAGCAACACAACCATTGCGTATAATTGCTGTATCTTGCCCTCCATCTCGTCAAGGCGGCCGTCATACCGTTTAACGATGGCGTCACGTTCCCCGTACACGTCATCAAGGCCCTTGCTCCACTTTTCTGCGTTGTCCTCCACTGTTTTTACCGCCTTGTCAATCCGATCTTGCCGCTTTACTTCCTCATCGTTTGTCTTTTTAATATCTCTTATCACCTTAATAAAACCCCATACGCCCATAAATACGCCCGCTGTCGTAATTATGGCCTGTATGTATTCCTCCATACGTTTTGCCCTCCCGTGATCACCAGTCAAAAAACAAAACCGCCAAGTTAAAAGCAACCAGCGGCAACGCCAATAAAAAAATCAAGAAAACAACCATATATGCCTCCAGCAAAAAAGCACCCATGCGGGTGCCTTAATGTTAAACAACGTAACGCCTGTGGGCCGCCTCCACGTCCTCCTGTGATGTTTCGGCATATATTTGTGTCGTGTTGACACTCGCATGCCCCAGCATTTTTTGTACTTGTGTAATTGTCATGCCGCCCTTTAAAGCCAGCGTGGCCGACGTGTGCCGTATCATGTGCGGGCAAAGTTGCATATTAAACTGTTTGCCCAGTTTTGCCATCATATGCTCCACCGACCGTTTATTAAGTTTGCCATGCGGCTTGCGCAAACCAACAAACAAAAACTCGCTGTCATCGTCCCTTTCGGCCAAATATTCCTCAAGTGATAAACGCGCCGCGTCATTGAGGTATACCGTATTGGGTTTATTGCCTTTTCCGATGATTTCAATTGTATTATTTATAAAATCAACGTCGCCCAGTTTCATGTTGATTAACTCGGTTACGCGGCATGCTGTGGAGTAAAGCACGTCAACAATTGCCAAATCCCGTTTTGTCGTGCATGATCGGCGCAAGCGCTCCAGTTGTAACCGTGTCAACGACTTTCGTTGTTTTGCAACATACTTTATACCCTTGATATTGCGGCACGGGTTTTTCGTAATATATTCCTCGTTTAACGCCCACTCAAAAAAGCCGCTTACAGTTTGGCGGTATTTGTCCATCGTGCGGTTTGATACACCGCGCTGTTGCTGGTATTGTGCAAGGTACATACGCACATCATTTACCTTGATCTCCTCCAGCGGCTTTTCGATATAGCCAAACATCATACGCAACGTGTCGGCGTATGATTTTATGGTTGCGTCGGCGCAACCCTCCTGTTTTTTTGACGCCAAATAATAACGTGCAATCGTAATATTGGTGTCGTCGATCACGGCCAGTGCCGTTACCTTTTTGCAAACAACACTCTATGTGTCGTTAGGATATATTATGCCACGCACTGTGTCAATATGATTTTTGGCGCTGGCGTTTATCAAAATACCCCGCCATGATCAGCGGGGTATATGATCTCGTTTATTTTGCTTTCGTTCCAACGCATTTTTAACGCATATCCAACGTGTTGAATGTGTTAAAATCTGCTTTAACAACGCAAAAACCTATTAAAAAATATCGGCTTTTTCTTTAATAAGTTATTTCGCTTTCGTTACAGAAATCGTCATTATGCTGTGAATCTATATATCAACACGTTTGAAGTAGCTGCAACGGGTTGGCTAAATGTTATTACATTTCCACTTTGTGAAACCGTAACTGGATATTGCGCAGTTACGTTTGTAACCTTTATAGCAGTATTGCTTTCATCAAAAAAGTAATAATTACTAACACCAAACTCGTCCACCATAAAGAAGTATTTATATGTCGAAAAATCAAATGTGTAACTTGCACTTCCGCTATAAAAATTCCCCGTGGTTTGTTTATCCACATACGTCCAATTCAATATGTCTGTCGGGCAACCCCCACCGCCACCGCTACCGCTTAATGCTCTTTGAAGCATAATCTATCTCCTATCTTCTTAACCAAAT
>JAZKZG010000064.1:0-14928 GCA_045612565.1 Eubacteriales bacterium | reverse complement strand
AATGCAAATGCCTTGATTTTCTTCTCCCACAATGCCCATATAAAGCGGTAAAAACTTTATTTTGTCTTCTTTTACCGTATTACCGTTAATACCGCTTATCTGTGACCACGCCCAGTTGCCGTTTTGCACCATTGCACATTTACCGAGAGCAAATTCCGCCATAGATTCATCAACTATTTTTGAGCCGAGAACACCTTTTTCGGTGGTTGAATTGTTTATATATAGGTCAAACAGGTTTTTATAATTCTGTTCATAATCAAAATTTATCGTCTTGGTAGCATCGCCCGACAAGTCGATGTTGTTCTTCTGGAATTCGTAGTATACCGGAACGTTTGCAAGATGGGTCTGCCAACGCCAATCCTCACCTGCTTTAAGGCTGGTTGCGGCAAAAACGCCTTCAATACCGAGGCGGTCTTTGTTTTTTTGCATATCGGTGACGAGTTGTGATAACTTTTCAAAACTGTCTATCTCGTCCATTGACATAAATTTTGTTGTCTTATCTGACAAGGCAAAATACTTGTCACATATTTCTTCGTTATATATAATTCCGTAACCCTCAACAAGATACGGTATACCGTAAACAGCACCGTTTACAGTAAGTGCGATTGATTTATCGTTTAGATGTTTATACAGTTCGCTATTTGACAAATCGGTGCAATAGTCACTCCAGTTTGCATATCCGCGCGGACCATTTACCTGAAAGATGGTGGGAGCCTCGCTTGTGCCCATACGCGCAGCAAGTGTTGACTCATAGGCGTTATTTGCCGCGGTATCGACAACGAGGTTAACACCCGTTTCGTTTTTATAAGCGGTGGCAATCTCATTATATATAGCCGCCACCTCGGGTTTGAAGTTTAAAAAGCGTACTGTAACTGTATCGTCACCATTTTGGTTACACGATGCAAGTGACAGTGTCATTAATACAGCCATCAAAAATGCAGTTATTTTTTTCATATTCATTCACTCCTTTTATAACATTTTGCGTTAAAAGAGTGAAAATATTAAAAAAATTCCGATATTTAATCGGAATTTTTATATTTGTTGATTGAGCACCCAAAGTTTGTCATTTTTGTCGCGGAATATAAATCGTTCTCCTGTTTTGCCATCTTTGTATGTAAATGTTATTCGCACATACGGCATATCTGCCGTGCCGTCAAAAAATATTCTTAATGCATCCCCTTTTGTAAGGGTTAAATCCTTTACAACGGTTTGTATTTCTTTATAACTCTCGCTTTCATATTCCCACTCCATTTTATAGACACAAACATCTGTAAGCGGCTTTTTGGTATAAAAAAATGCATCGTCACCCTCATCAACCGTAACCTCGGTTACATTATTAAAGATGCGCAAATTAACATCGGATATTTTGCAAAAATCACCCATAGTACAAGAAGATAAAAGCAAAATCATTATTAAAAATAACGCTAAAACCTTTTTCATATTGTCACCTCGGCACCATTATAACAAAAAAAGGCTTTAAATAAAAGCCTTAATTTTGTATTACTTTTGCGGGGTCGATTTTTTGGCCGTTTTGCGACATTTCAAAGTGAAGATGTGGACCCTCGGCAATTTCAAAAACGGCAGTCTGGCCGATTTTGCCGACGATATTACCCTGTTCAATCACCTGTCCCTGTTCGAGTTCTATACTGTCTTCAAGATTACTGTAAGTGGTCTTTTTGCCATCTGTGTGTTTTAACACAACGGTTATTCCGTAGAGGTCGTTACATTCGATACTCTCGACAACACCGTCGTTTACAGCAACAACCTCAGTGCCGAGCGGTGCCGCAATATCGATGCCGTCATGGATGCGCCAATCACCCAGAGTTTGTGAATAAACGGGTACTTCAAGTGAAAACGCTGCCGAGATACTGCCGTCCTTTACGGGCATTACATACGGCTTTTGAGATACTGTCACCTCGGGTACAGTATTTTGAACCGGAGTTTCCTTCTCGGGTTCGGGCGTGGGTTCAGGCGCGGGTTGTTTTTGTTCTACAACATCTGTTTTTGTGGTATCAACAGGGTCGCTCACCTCGGGTTCGGGTTGCTCTGCAGGTTTATTGAGTGTCTGATATGACAGATACGAAACGAGCGCAATAGCGCCGATGCACAGCACAGCTACAATATAATATGTTACTTTTTTTCGTGACGACCTTGATTTTTCAAATATATTTTTGTTATCCATAAAGTTTACCTCCGTTACAAATATCTTTGACGGAGGCAACTTTAATTATACAAAATTTTAAATTTTATAATCTTCAATTTTTACGTCGGTATAAAAATATTTTAGTATTTCTTCATAAGTCTTGCCTTGCTTTGCCAGTGCATTTGCACCGTTTTGCGACATACCTACGCCATGACCGTGACCGTATACGGTAAACGTCACTTTTGATTTTTTGATTTCGATTTCAAACAACGCACTCCTCAAAGAAAAGAGTTTACGTATGTGTGTACCCGAATATATTGTTCCGCCGATATTTATTTTATCTACATAGCCCGAGGGATGATAGGTTATCTCACCTATCCAGCCATCGCTGTCCTCGGGTAAAACTACGCCAAGGCTATCAAAAAACACATCAGAAAACTCTTTTTTTGACATTGTTTTTGTTGAGCGGTAATCTTCGCACTCAGTATCGCTATCGCAAGGAACACTTTGCAAATACGCAATATCACTACCCCACACCTCAAGCGCAGACGCAGTTTTTCCTCCGGAGATATTGTGAAAAACAGCGTTTATGGCAACTCCATCGTATGTTATCATTTTACCGAGGACTTCGCCCACACAACTTTCGATTTTACTATACATTTTATTATAGTAACTATCACCCCACAAATCGCGGATGTCATCTTGCGATAAATAGGCTTTACAATGATTATAGTCATCGCAGAGGTGTGCGCCGTCCTTGTGCGCAGGGTCATGATTCAGTTTATTAAGCATATATGTAAAAGCGGCAACCGTTTGCGCCTTGAGTGCCTCAATTTCGAATGATGCGGGCATCTCGGCGGCAACAACACCGCATATATAATTGTAGCAATTAAGCGTTTCAACCTTTGCGTCATCTGTACAGTAAAGCATAATCTGCATATCTGATACGTCGGGATTTTTTGGCGTTTTGGACTCAGTCGGCAGTTCAAAAAACAAAGTATACATAAATGCGGGAACCGCCGTCATAACAAATAAAAGCGCGAGTGCATACCATTTTAATGCTTTCATATTATTTTTTTCCTTTTTTAATTACTATATTAAAAAAAGAAAAAAGATAGAACCGCTTGGTTCTATCTTTTTATTTTACAATAAGGTCACACAGTTCCATAAACACGTCATCGGTTACCGCTTTTTGTGCAAAGAGCGAATAGTTTGTGCCGTTATAGGTCCATGTTGCAAGTCGGCTTCCGTCGGCAAGTGACGAAACCGTAATCGTTGTTCTGTCACCGAGTTCCAAAGGTGTGTTTGCGATAAAATCAGTGCCTTTGCCATGAAGGGCATCACCCGAAGTGAGTTTTGAGCCACGGTAAATAAAAATAAAACTGTTGAAAGTAAAACGTGCCTCTGCCATCGTGTTTTCTATTATTGAAAAGGTTGTATATTTAGCGGTCGAAGGAACAGCCACGGTAAATCCGACACGCGCTGATAGTTCATCAGCGGTTGCAACCTCCTCAATAAGTACAGGTTTTTTTATGCATGAACAGGTGAATGTTAAAATCAAGCAGAGCAAAACTGCCACAGAAATATATCTTTTCATTTTCAGTTACCTTTCAAAAATTTTTGTACACGGATATCTTTACCAAAAAACATATAGTGGTCAAAGTACCCCGATATGCGCGAATAGATACGCTGACCGTATAGTTTTTCGATATCGGTAATTTTGTGGTTTGTGCTGAGTATCATCTTTTTTTCGGTTATAACGCGTTTGTCAAGGACATCGCTGAATACCGCAGTTGTGTATGTTGACGGGGCCTCTGTACCAAGATCGTCAATTATAAGAAGGTCGCATTTTTCAAAAAGTTCAACATCGGTATTCTCTTTGTCAAAACGCGAATTTTCGATACGCTTGAAAAAATCTACAGCACTTATATAAATAACACTTTTGCCCGAAAGCAACAGTTCACGTGCAATACAGGTTGACAGAAACGTTTTACCAAGACCGGTGCCACCGGTAAAAAGCAGACTTTTTTGGGCACTGTCAAAATCCGTTGCAAATTCACGGCATTTTTTAAGTGTTTTTTCCATGTACTTACGCGGTGACACGGGATACGGCGACTGCACGTCATTCGAATAGAAATCAAGAGAAAACGTGTCGAATGATTGGTTTTTGAGCGCGGTGCCGATATTTGAATTTTTGAAATTTTCCTCGATTATGCGAACTCTTAAGCAGTTACATTCATCATTTCCCACAAAGCCTGTATCAGAACACACAACACAGTTATATTGCGGTTCAAACTCCGCCTGACTCATACCGATACTGTGCAAAAACTCGTTCTTTTTATCTATGATTTCCGAAATTTCTTTCTTCATTTCATCTTTAACGTTTTCACCTGTAATCATACGCTTTGTAAAGGCGGTTGCGACGTTGCTTATTTGTTTGTCAAAATCCACAAGTTCGGGATGCTTTGCATACGCGATGCGGCGATTATTGAGCGCATTTAACTGCGCAGTTCTGCGCATCGCCTCATATTCCTCGAGTAGTTTTGAACGGATTATGTTTGACATCAGTTTTCACCTGCCATACGCCTTAAAATTTCTTGCTCTATCTCGCTCGTATCATAACTCTTATCGTCTTTTGACGGAGGTGCGTCATTTTTGATATCAGCAAGTGTTTTATAGCCTTTCTTGTACCAGTCGGCAATAATCCCGTTTATGTAGGCAAACGAAAGTTTACTCTTTTTATCAATACACAGTTCATAGGCTTCTTTTATCATTTCAATCGACATACCAAATGCAACCGACCACGTTTCGATAAATTCTTTTTCTTTTTTGGAAAGCGCACGGCCGTCGATGCCAAAATAGGTAGCAACTGCGGTCTCGACACGTTTCGTGCGTTCGAGTGTGCGGATATAAGTTTCAGCTTTTTCAAAAGTATCTATGCCTCGGTCGCACCAATCAACCGATACCTTTTCGATATATCTGAAGTTTAATTTATCCAATGATTTACAATAGTTTATAAGGTGCAGAATGAGGTCGGGCGAAAATCCCATATGATCGTACATTGCAAGAATTACCGACGAATCGTTTTGATTTATGGTTTTGCCGAGAATACGCTGTACTTCGTCGGTGAGGTTTGAAAACGTGGGGTCTTGCTCTTTGTACTGCAATATGGTATCGGGATTATAACGCGGAAGTGTTTGCGGTTGTTCTGTCACTGTGCCCGACAGTTCAAGGTTTGCGCCGCGGCGGATAATAAGTCCCGATTTTAGCCAGAACTCAATAGATGTTTCAACATCGTCCACAGCAATATTGCACTGTTTTGCGATATCTTCTTTGGTGAGTGCCATATTCTCAAAACGAAGAAGGCACAATATCACCTTTATCTGCACACCTGTTGCAACGCCCAAAAATCTGTCAGCAACTGCCGAGGGGACGCTGAACATTGGTATTTGTTTTTTTGAAAAAATATATCCTGCCAAAATGCACTCTCCTTTTTTAGTAAATTATATTATATAAAATATAAACACTCTTGTCAATGAAAACAAAATGATATATAATTTGGTAAAAGGAGTAAAAAATATGATAAAGAGATTTGTTTCGTTTTACAGACCACATTTAAAGTTATTTATACTCGATATGATATGTGCAGTACTTGTAGCTGTATGTGACCTGTTTTATCCTGTTATTGCAAAGGATATTATAAACAAGTTTGTACCGAGTAAAAATTTGCGTATGATTGTTATATGGGCGGGTGCTTTGCTCGTTATTTATTTATTAAAATACGTATTCAATTACATTATCGGTTACTACGGTCACGTGGTAGGCATACGTATGCAAGCAGATATGCGTCAAAATCTTTTCAGACACTTACAAAAAATGCCGTTTTCGTACTATGACGACAACAAGACGGGCTCGATTATGTCGCGTCTTATCAACGACTTAAACGAAGTGTCGGAACTAGCACATCACGGTCCCGAGGATTTATTTTTATCGGTGCTTATGTTTATCGGCTCGTTTATTATGCTTGCGTCAATAAACATAGAACTTACGATAATCGTGTTTGCATCAGTGCCGTTTATACTGCTATTTTCTGTACTGATAAGAGGAAAGATGATGACGGCATTCAAGCGCTCACGTGAACAGATTGCCGAGGTTAACGCAAACATCGAAACGGCGATTTCGGGTATACGCGTTTCACGCGCATACACTGCTGAGCGTCACGAAAACGCAAAGTTTGATTACGAAAACGGTCTTTTTGAAACAATCCGCAGTAAAGCATTCAAGATAATGGGACTCTTCCATTCATCAATGACCTTCTTTACCGACTTTTTGTATCTTGTGGTTCTTGTTGCAGGTGGGCTGTTCTTTTATCACGGAACGATTGACATCGGTGAGTTTACCGCTTACCTTTTGTACATAAGTATGTTTTTAAATCCCATCCGCCGTTTTGTATCGCTGTTTGAACAGATGCAGGAAGGTATGACAGGATTTAAGCGTTACTGCGAACTTATGGATATGAGCGAAGAAGCAGAAACGGGTAAAATTGCCATTGAAAGTGTCAAAGGTGACATTGAGTTTGAAAATGCAACGTTTTCATATAAAGGTGATAGCGACAGTAACATTATTACAAATCTTAACCTTAAAATTGAGGCAGGAAAAACACTGGCTCTTGTAGGTCCCTCGGGCGGCGGTAAAACCACCATTTGCAATCTTATACCGAGATTTTACGAACTCGGCGACGGTAAAATCACGCTTGACGGTCACGATATAACAGAACTTTCACGCGAGTCGCTCAGAGGTCATATAGGAATTGTGTCGCAGGATGTATTTTTGTTTAACGGAACAGTACGGGAAAACATAGCGTACGGAAACCTTGACGCGACTGACGAAGAAATTATTGAGGCGGCAAAAAAAGCAAATATCCACGACTACATAATGACCCTCGATGATGGGTATAATACCAATGTCGGTGAGCGAGGAATAAAACTTTCAGGTGGACAAAAACAGCGTATCTCGATTGCCAGGGTGTTCCTTAAAAATCCGTCGGTGCTTATACTCGACGAGGCGACAAGTGCACTTGACAACACGACGGAAATGTTAATTCAGGCATCACTTGACGAGCTTTCGCGCGGACGCACCGTTATTGTTGTTGCACACAGGCTTTCGACCGTTAAAAATGCTGATGAGATCGTCGTTATCGACTCGACAGGTATTGCCGAGCGCGGTACGCACGACGAGTTACTTTCAAAGGCAGACGGAATTTACAAAAACCTTTACAGTTATCAGTTCAGATGAAAAAAGAAAATTTAATTTGTCCGATATGCAATACAGTACAGCCGATAGACGTGGATTTTTGCGTGTATTGCAATACTGAATTTGACAAAGAAAACATTAAAAAAACAAACAGGAAAATTCTTGAAAATGAAAACGAGGATAGTTAATCTATCCTCGTTTTTTATATACTAATTTTTTCCAATGACCAGTGAGATAAAAGGTGCATACTACCGCACAGCGTGTAAGCTGATCTAAAATGAGTGCAATTCTGTAAGTATAGATATCCATTTTCAAAACTGTGATTATTATAAAGCCCGCCAGTACTCTGAAGGTCCACAGACTTATAAGTCCGGCTATGAGCGGCGCCATTGAGTCACCCGCGCTCCTCAGTGCGCCCGACACCGTCTGGTGAGTATTTATAAACGGAAGTTCAAATGCAGACAGCACAAGAATTATTACAATTGACGGATAAAGCGCCGTATCGTTTGTAAAGATCATTGCAATCTGTTTGCCAAAAATACAAAATACAGCAAATTCGGCAAGTGCAAAGCCTATTGCCCATTTTACCGAAAGACTTAAAAACTTTTGCGCTTTTCTGTGCTTATGCTCACCGAGTGCGCGGCCGAAAAGCGAGGTTGATGCCGCCTGACAAGCAGAACCCGTTGCCCACGCAAATCCCTCTACACTCACAACAATCTGGTTTGCGGCAATCTGTACCATAGGCAGTGCCGCCACAATTTTTGCCGAAAGTATTCCGCCTATTTGCAAAATAGTCTGCTCTGCCGCCGCAGTAAGACCGATTGGCAAAAGTCTTGTTTTTATTGCGTAGTCGGGCTTTTTATCGATACCGAGTCTGTAATCGAGGTCAGTCTTTTTAAAGATGAGTACCAGAACGGCAAAAACAAGTGTTACCGCTTTTGAAAGTGTGGTTGCAAGTGCGGCACCGTTCGAGCGCATCTCGGGGAAAATTCCCACTCCGAAAATTAAAAAGTAGTTTAGAATTACGTTTACGATACCACCCGTGAGGTTAAATACCATCGGGATTTTTGAAACACCTATTCCGCGGAGCATTGCCGTAATATTAAAAGTAATTATCTGAAAGAAAAAGCCGTATGCATTAATCTGATAATAACTTGCGGCGATTGGAAGCATTTCGCTGTTACCGCAGATAAAATACATTATATCCTTTGCAAATACAGTTGATAAGAAAGTGAGCAGCGCTGCAACAAACGTTGCAATACCCATTGACTGCCATGCAAACGTACGCATTTTGCGTTTTTCACCCGCGCCGAAGTACCACGCAATCGCGGCGGTGGTGCCTATGAAAAAGTTGTTTGACACAGAACTTATAAGGTTAATCGGTGATGTACAAAGTCCTATTGCCGCAACCGCAACCGTTGAATCTGTCATCTGCCCTACCATCACGCTGTCAGCAATATGGAAAAGACGGATTATTACATTTTCTATTAAAACAGGAAACATAAGCGTATAAAACGCATTTTTGTCATTTTTTTGAAGTTTCATTTTTTATCCTTTATTTCCGCTTTCCTGTTTTTTTAAGGTATGTACAGCACTGATGAACAAAGTCTGTCTGAATAAGGTCAAAGCCACGGTCGGCAAGCCAACCCCAGCCGAGAGCTTCGTCCTCAGTCATTGATATATCATCGTTATGACCTGCCGACAGCACCGCTTTATAATTATAAACGATTGCATTTACCCACACGACTTTACCGTCATTATGCATCATATTGATATATTCCTTTGATGCAACGGGGGCGTCTTCACTGTCAAAAAGCACCTCGGTGCCGACATAGTTTATATTACGTTTCATAAGGTCTTGATGAGTAGTATCCACATCTTTTGCAATTGTCATAAACGGAATATCGGGTGCGTATTTTTCGACTGCATCAAGGTATTCAGGCTTGTTTGCAGTTTTTACTATTATCTGATCCTGCATATCGAGTTTGCGGATAATTTCAGAGATTTCCTTTGGATGATTCCAGAATTTATCCAGGTTTATAAGACACTTGCCTTTTAGCATTCTGAGTGCATCTTCCAAATATAAAATAGGATACTGTGTTGCAGTAAGATCCCAGTTAGACAGTTTTAATTGCTCAACAAACGATGAGTCCTGTTTTGTTATGCGATCAAGCTGACGGAGATGTACGCTCTCCATACCCGGATGCAGAATAAAGAGTTTGCCGTCCTTTGACATCTCGACATCGGTTTCTATGACATCGGCACCCATTCGGATCGCGGATTTATACGATGCTTCGGAATTACAGGGGATATTTCCACCCGCCGTACCGCGATGGGCCACTACAAGCACCTTTTTTTGATTCGCAAGTTTTAAAAGATCCATTTTATTTAGCCTTTCCTGTTACATAATGCTTTGGCGACATACCGAAGCGTTTTTTGAATGCGTTTGAAAAATACAGTGGGTTTTCGTATCCGCAGGATGTTGCAACCACCTTTACCTGTTTTATTCCGCTATCAAACATATCGCGTGCCGCATCAAGACGCGCGTTTATTATATAGTCGATTACTGACACGCCTTCCCCATCTTTAAACAGTCTGAAAAGGTATGAACGCTCGATACCGATAGCGTTTGCGAGTGAATTGACATTGAGTTCGGCATGATGGAAGTTATTGCCTATGTATCTTTTTGCAATATGCAAATAATTGAGATCGGCTTTATAATTGATTGCAGGATAGGACTCAACTATCCGTGATACAAGCAGATATAAAAGACCCTCGTTTTTTATATGTGCAACAGGATTTACTACATCTCGCGAAAATTCATTATATATATCGTTAAGTTCGAGTTTTGGTGTGACAGGACATTTGGGAAGACCGCTCATTGCAAGCATCTGCTTTGCATCGGCACCGTTGAAGTTGACCCAACAGTATTTCCACGGGTCGCTTTTATCGGCACAGTAATATACCGGTGTACCCGATTCTATGAGCATACACTGACCCGCGCTGAGAGAATACTTATTGCCGCCGACTTCAAAGCACCCCTTACCGCTTAATATATACTGCAAGGCATAGTTCGGCTGAACACCGGGTCCCCAGAATTCACCCGGCGCACATTCGTGTGTTTTATATGTTATAAACTTGAGATGAGACATAATCACTCCAAAAAACAACATTTTTATATATTGATACAACAATTATAGCATATACAAATGTATTTGTATATAGTAAAATAGATGAAAAAGGAGGTCTTAATATGAAAATCACTTTTATGGGTGCAGGCAGTACCGTGTTTGCACGTAACGTTATTGGCGACTGTATGTGTTCAGAGGCACTTCGCGAAAGCGAGTTTGCACTTTATGACATCGACGGAAAACGCCTCGAAGAAAGCAAAATTATTCTTGATGCAATAAATAAAACAATGGGCGGATACGCAAAAATCACAACACACCTCGGTGTTGAAAACAGAAAAGATGCGCTCCGCGGTGCAAAATTTGTTGTAAACGCAATTCAGGTTGGTCTTTATGACCCATGCACAATAATTGACTTTGAGATTCCAAAAAAATACGGTCTCAGACAAACTATTGCCGATACTCTGGGCATAGGCGGTATTATGCGTACACTCCGTACTCTTCCTGTACTTGACGATTTTGCACGTGATATGGAGGAGGTTTGCCCCGACGCACTGTTCCTTAACTACACAAATCCTATGGCAATGCTATCGGGCTATATGCAAAGATACACAAAAGTAAATACGGTAGGTCTTTGTCACTCGGTTCAGGTATGCCGCAAAGGTCTCTTAAAGAAACTTGATCTTGAGGAATATTATGAAGGCGGAAGCGAACTTATTGCCGGAATCAACCACATGGCATGGCTTCTTGAGTGCAAGGACAAAAACGGCCGCGACCTTTATCCGCTTATTAAAGAACGCGCAAAGGCAAAGATGGACGACCCCGAGTGCAAAGACAAGGTACGTTTTGACTACATTGACAAATTCGGATACTACTGCACAGAGTCGAGTGAGCATAATGCAGAATACAATATGTTCTATATAAAATCAAAGTATCCCGAACTCATTGAAAGATATAACATTCCGCTTGACGAGTATCCCAGACGCTGCATAAAACAGATCGACGGCTGGAAAGAGGAATTCGAAACAATAATGAAAGAGGGCATTAACGAACCGCGTCAGCGTTCACACGAGTACGCTTCACGTATTATGGAAGCAATCGTTACCGACACTCCATATAAAATCGGCGGTAACGTACTCAATACAGGTCTTATTACAAACCTTCCTTCAGATGCTTGTGTTGAGGTTCCCTGCCTTGTTGACTCACAGGGTATTCACCCCACATACGTGGGCAAACTCCCCGTTCAGTGCGCGGCTATGAATATGACAAACGTAAATGTTCAACTCCTTACAATCGAAGCACACGCAACCAAAAAGAAAGAGCACATATATCAGGCTGCAATGCTCGACCCGCACACCGGAAGTGAACTTGATATCGACACCATCATCAAGATGTGCGATGACCTTATTGAAACACACGGAACATGGCTTCCTAAGTATAATTAATTGACAAACAATTTTTTGTGTGTTAATATCTTAAAAGCATAGACTGTAGTCTATGCTTTTTTGAATGGAGAATAAAAAATGCTTTTCAACACAAAACAAAGGTATCTTATAGTTGGTCTTGGAAATCCCGGAACCGCTTATGAAAAAACGCGTCACAATGCAGGGTTTATATGTGCCGATGCACTTATTGATTTTTACGGTGCGGGTGAAATCCGATGTAAAGCAAACGCGTTATTATACAGGGCGCAATCGGGCAACAGAGAGATATATATTGCAAAACCCCAGACTTATATGAATCTGTCGGGTACTGCAACCGCCGAGATTATGCGGTTTTATAAAATACCTACCGAGAATATAATAATAATATATGACGATGTGTCGCTGGACGTGGGTAAAATCCGTATTCGTCCAAAGGGTTCCGACGGCGGACACAACGGCATCTGGGACATCATTAAAAATCTGAACAGCGAACAGTTTTTGAGAATCAAAATCGGTGTCGGCAAAAAACCGCATCCCGAATACGACCTCAAAGACTGGGTGCTGGGCAAGTTTTCGGATGATGACCTTAAAAGCATAGACGCTGCCGCAAAAAAGACAGGCGATATCTGTAACCTGCTTTTTGACGGACAGCTTGATAAAGCGAGAAATATGTATAATGGCTGATTTTGACCTGTTTTCGCAAATCGAGGCAACGCGCATTCCCGCACCGTCACAGTTACCCAATGCTCTTTACGGACTGGATAGCAAGGCGGCGGTAATATGTGCATATCTTGCCTCAAAAAAACATAATAAAAAGCGGTTATTTGATGCAGACAACACCTGTGACCTTGGCGAAATATCCTCCCTTTTTGCTGCGCTCTTTAAAAGACCTCAACCGCTTATTTATGATTTTGAATTTAATTTTGATACAGTGGAAGTATCGGCAGGCGGTACACTTAACTCCGCACTCAACAAAATAGGCGACGGCGATTTTGACATTGTTATAACAACCGTTGATGCACTTTGTATGCCCCTTCCCAAACCGTCGGGCGCACTCAGTTCGCTTTTACTGTGTGTGGGAAAGACAATTGACATCGACAGCCTGTGTGACACACTTACAAAAATGGGATACTCGATGTTTGATATGGTCGAGGGCGAAGGTTCGTTTTCGCGCCGTGGCGACATTGTAGATATTTTTGTAACAGGGTCAAAAGCGCCTGTACGCTGTGAATTTTTTGATACTGACATCGAAAGAATAAGTTATTTTGACGTCATTTCGCAAAGACGCACCGAAGAAACCGACAATATAAAACTGGTTCCGATAAACAAAGGAGCGTATGCCTCAAGCGAAACATTACTCGAAATACTTTCAGCACAAAAACCGCACCACGATATTGAACGCGATATCGAAGCACTCAAAAACGGACGGAATATTGCAACAGACAAATATATCCCGCTCATTTATCCAAAAATATATACGCTGTTTGACTATGTTCCCGATGCGCTGATTTTTGTAAACGAATTTGCCTCGGCAAAATCACGCTTTGAGTTTATAGACTGGCAGTTTGAACAGAATGTAAAGTCGGCGCTGTCACACGGAACGTTTGTTGCAAACGGACAGTTTTATCTGGGATATAATGAGTTCTGTGAGCGTACAACCCAAAACAGTTATCTGTTTTCGCTGCTACCGCCAAGTGCGTCAATGAAACTTGCAACGCTGGGCGAGGTTAAAATCATCACCCAGACCGCACCTGAATACAAGGGCGCGATGTCAAAAGATGACATTGAGTTTTATTTGCAAAAAGGGTTTAAGTGCATAATCACAGTACGCGACAAGGCAAGAGCAGACGCTGTAAAACAGGCTGTTATTGAGATGGAACTGCGCCTTGGCGATGTTGAGATATTTGAAAGCGACCTCGCGCTAAATGCGGTATTTGACGATGCAAAAATACTGCTTATGACCGACAGCGCTGTTAAAAGAAAGACCGCAAAGCCAAAAAAACGCCCCGAAGGTGAGCGAATCAAAAGCTTTGACGATATTTCGGTGGGTGACCTTGTCGTACACTCGACACACGGCATCGGTGTTTACCGCGGTATAAAGCAGATGAGTGTGTCGGGAGTTACAAAAGACTATATTGTTATAGGCTATGACAAGGGTGACACGCTATATATCCCCTGTCCCCAACTTGATCTGATTTCAAAATACATCGGCGGAGATACCCAAAAAGTAAAACTTACCCGCCTTGGCTCTGGCTCGTGGGAAAAGGCAAAAGCAAAGGTAAAAAACGAGTCACAGGTACTTGCGAAAGAACTTATTGAACTTTATGCAAAGCGTCTAGACGCAAAAGGCTTTGCGTTTTCGCCCGATACCGACTGGCAGATTGAATTTGAAAACAGATTCGAATATGACGAAACCGACGACCAGATACAATGTACACGTGAGATAAAAGCGGATATGGAAAGTCCGCACCCGATGGACAGACTGCTTTGCGGTGACGTTGGCGTGGGCAAGACCGAAGTTGCTCTACGCGCGGCGTTCAAGGCGGTTATGGACGGAAAGCAGGTTGCAATACTTGTGCCGACAACCATTCTTGCTTCACAGCACTTTAATACCGTCTGCAGCAGATTTAAGGGGTATCCTATAAAAATCGCAGTAATGTCACGATTTAAATCAAAGGCTCAACTCACTCGAACAGCAGAGTCAATATCGCGCGGTGAAATTGACATAGTAATCGGCACACACAGGCTGTTGCAAAAGGACATTGCTTTTAAAGACCTTGGACTTTTGATTGTTGACGAGGAACAGCGTTTTGGTGTAAAGCACAAAGAAAAAATTAAAGAAATGGCAATTGGTGTCGACGTACTCACTATGAGCGCAACACCGATACCCAGAACACTTAATATGGCGATGTCGGGCATCCGCGATATATCGATTATTGAGGAAATGCCCGCAGACAGACTGCCTGTTATGACCTACGTT
>JAZKZG010000063.1:0-5191 GCA_045612565.1 Eubacteriales bacterium | reverse complement strand
CCATCAATGATCTCAACCATCCCGAACTCTTCAAAGATTCTCAATGCCATAGTCACTGTGGCTTCCTTCATCCTGAAGATCGTTGCAAGCATCTTGTCTGTGTAAGCAACCCTGCCCATCATAAAGACTCCGCTATTATTCTGTTTTCCGGCAAGGCACAAAAGTTTGAACCATACCGTAATGATCGCGTAGGAATCGGGAAGACTTTCGATCAGAAGGATCTTCTCGTCATCAAAGATATCCGTTGTGATTTTTATCCACTTGACTTCAGCCATTTAATTCTCCTTAGAACGGAAGCGTTTCCTCTTCCATGATCTCAACACCTTCGAGTGTTTCAAGACCGCCTCGCGCCTTCTCAGGTGCTTTAGATTCTTCGCGTGAAGAAGTTGTCGAGCGGTTTTCGAGAAGCTCTACATTGTCGCACAGGACTTCATACATAGTTCTCTTGTTGCCTTCTTTATCTTCGTATTCTCTGCTTGTGAGAACACCTGTGACACCGACTCTGTTGCCCTTTTCAGCATACTTGCTGAGAAACTCTGCGCTCTGATTCCAAGCCGTACAAGGAATCCAGTCTGTCGTATCCTTGGCTCTCGGTCTTGCTACCGCAAGTCTAAAGTTGCAAACAGATTTACCGTTCTGTGTGGATTTAAGTTCAGGCGTAGCAGATAATCTGCCTGTGATTGTTACTGTGTTCATTTCAGACCTCCTTAATCAAATAGAGTATTCCGTTGCGAGTAATGGCTTTGATGCCAGTCATGTTGAATCGCTTCGCCGATGCATTGAGTGCCTGCGCAGCAGCCGTATGACCTTTATATCCGTGGTCATCAACGCGAGCTGCTGTCATTTCGCTGTCTGTAAACTCTTTGAGAACTTCAAGAAGCTTTGTGTTCTTATAACCCATCCTTTCGGGAATTTCTTTTCTGTCGATAAATGTTAATTTCATGCCGTTTCCTCCAACGTATATTTTTTGTATCGGTACTGACCGTACTGATTCTTGCCTGTTACCCATTCGCCCTTGAGCGGATATCCGAGTCTCTTCATTTCAGATAATCTTGCGGAGAGTTTCATTATCCCAACAAGATGCGCATCGTATTCGGAAATACTCCCATTCTTCATGATGTAGTCAACGATTCGTTCGTGCTGATTCATATGTCCTCCTATGACCTGTTCCACTCGCGGTCAATCTGATCCGAGAGAACTCTGATGTTAAGTTTGTAAGCGTTGATTGCCTCTAACGCAGCCGTGTACATTGTGTCCGCTACATCGCGTTCAAACTTGAGCTTTGCGATATGCTTTTCGCCTCTGCACAGATCGCTGATTAGCGTTGCCGGAAATCCCTTATCTCGCTTTAGCAGGATCTCCTGTGCAAGTGCTATGCGGTACTTCTGCTCTGACTCAGCCTTCGCTCTTCCTCGTCTGCCTAATTCCTTGAGAGCCTTTTCAAGCAGTTGCTGCTTGTCTTGCATCTCCATAAATAAATCGTGTCCGCTCATAAATATGACTTCCCAAATGTTTCGCGGAACTCTTCGCGTGTCCAACCTGCTTCCTCAAGCAGCTGCTGATACTTTGCTTTGAGATCCTTGCGAAGTGTTGCGTTATCGTGGATCAGCCTGTGATAATCAGGAGCTATGTAGATCACACAGTTGTACTTTTCGCTATGCTTACGCAAGCCTTTGCCATTAAAGATGTGATGCTCCTCACATAACCACGGTGGTCGCTTCGGTCTTTCTAACGGAACTCTCATTGCGATGTCCTGAATCTCTTTGCTTTGAAGCCACAGTCTGTGCAAAGGTATCTGCCGTATGCTTTCATTGTGCCGTTGGCGATGAACTCGTCGTCAAACTCTGTCCCACAGTCTGCACAGATGAACTTCTGCGGTTCTGCTTTAACCTGTTTTTCAAAGTCATTAAGTGCTTTATTGAGATTAACTTTCTTTTCGGCGTCATAAATGCGTTGATAAATAGCCGTCTGCTCTTCTTCGGGCAAATCTTCACCCGCGTAAATGTAAAGCCCTAATCCGTGCCGTGCGATTGCCTTTGTCAAACTGCGCTGAATCGCTTTATTGACATCAAATGATGTGACCTTATCAGCGGAGATGCTTTTGTTATTGAAATCCAATACGGGGAGATATTCGATATGTTCCAATCCTTCAATCGTTACACCCGTTTTGACCCAACAAGTGCGCCCATCGGTGAAGTAGTTCCATCCCTTTTCATTTTCATAGATTCCATATGTTGCATCGGGATAAAGCTTCTTTACTTCGCCCCATGCCCAAGCCCATGAAAGATAAGTCAAACCGCCTTTTTTCTCTGTTTTATCGTTCACATTGATTGCGTTCAGTTTTTCAAATACGCTCATAATTCCCTCACTTAATACTGATGTTCAAATTCTCTACTAACTGCGCACCGCTGACTTCCTGCCCGGATTTGATCGCGTTCTTGATTGCGGTTTTGTCAGCCTTGATAGTTACTGTTTCTGTTACAAAGTCTTTTGGAAGGCTTGCCTTGTCTATGATCTCGATGCTCTCGGACTTGCGGAAACTGACCGCACATTTTGTTGTGCTGAACTTCTGCCCGTCAAGAGCATACGCGAGGTAGCTTTTGAGGCTCTCAGCCTTCTTCAGAGCCGCCTTTTCTCTTTCTGCGAATCTTTCTTTCTCTGCCTTGAAAGCGGTCGCATCAGCGGTCAGGTTCTTAATCCAAAGAGCAACGTTCTCCAGCTTCTCTTCCTTCTGCATCGTCAGCGAATCAAACGCTTCTGCATCTGCGATCTCACCTGTTTCCATATCCACAAGGTTCAGGATCGCTTCATTGATCTCATAAAGTGTCATTCGTTCAGATCCTCCATATCGGGAAGCTCTGTACTGAGCTTCATGTCAGCAACCATACCGTTCAGACGAGCCTGCGCTTCTTGATACTTGAGATACCAAGACATCGAATCTTCCCTTGCCGCCTCAAGTCTCTTCTCTGCTTCATGCAGTTTCTCTACCGTTGCACACAGTTCATCAGACAGGTTCTTGATGATGTTCGCCATCGTTACTTCGTTCATTCTTCTTACCTCCAACTCTTAATCCATCTCGTAATTTTGCATCTGATCCTGCGCGGAAAACATCTGTAGATGATGTATGCCGCAAGCAGTACAGCTAACACAGCGATAATGATGTTTGCCAAGATTACAAGGCTTGCTTTGATCGTCTCAACGTATGTCATACTTCCTCCAATAACCCAAGCCGTTTCATCCGGCTATAATTCTTCTCAAGTTCTACTACATCGATCCCCCAAGCCTCATAAGCGCAGTCTGTGTTGACCGCCTGACTGTCGAGTGTGGGAACATCCTTCTCTCTCATCGCATCTCGCGCAAGGTCTTTCAACTTCACGATCCGAGCCGACCCGATTGCACCGAAGAGGATCTTCAGGTCTGTGTTTCGCAGCTCGCGTTTCGTGTAGTACAGTTTCAACGCATCGCTGATGCTGATGATCTGTGGTACTCTTACATTCATTTGTGATCCTCCTTAAAACACCGCTTCGGTTGATGCCACATTGGAGTTGGCAATGATAGAGAAAAGAAATACACAGGAGGGTATAAATCAATCAAATCGGAAGGATTGCGGCAGAGCAACCTTGTGAAGCGGCTATCAAATTACATCTGATGATGTAGTTTGCTGATTATGTTCGGTTTTCCGAACCTTCTGCGTAAAAAAAATATGCTCCAATGTCATTGGAAGAAATTTCCAATGCATCACTAATTTCTCGGATGTCTCTCTGCTTAAAGGGAGTCTTGTTGTTAAGCTTCTGACTTAACGTAGATTCGGACATTGCAACACGCTTAGCGAGTGTTTCCTGAGTAAATCCACGCTCTTTGATTCTTCCGAGTAACTTAGAATAATCAAAGCTCAAATTTTTCACCTCCGTATCTTTATTGTTCGGTTTTCCGAACCTCAAGATTATAATACCATCTCAGTAATTAGGTGTCAATAGAAATTTTCAGAAATCCGAAATATTTTTTTCGGTATTCCGAACTTTATTGTTGCTTTAGCCAAAAACAAATGATATTATGGGGAAAAGCGAGGTGAGTAAAATGCATAACAAGATTGTAGAACCGTGTTCAACAAGAATAAAAAAGGCACTTGTTGTAAGAGATATGAAGCAGGCTGATCTATGTAAGATAACCGGCATTCCAAAAAGCGCAATTAGCGAATATCTGAGCGGTGCTTACGAGCCAAAGCAGGACAAGCTTCTGCTTATTTCAAGAGCGTTAAGGGTTAGTCCTACATGGCTTATGGGTTTCGATGTTCCTATGGAAGAAAGCGTCTCCCCCGACAAGCTGCAACTGACCGAGGGAGAGCAGATGTTACTCGATCTGTTCAGGCAAGTTCCCGAAGATCAGCAACAGCTTGTTCTTCAGATGATCCGCGCTGCGTTAGCTTTAGGTAGTCAATAATAACAGCAACCGCAGTCATGAGTGCGTGTTCGGGATTTGAATTGGTTCTAATAATATTGATCAGTTCGATCTCGTTTGCTGTCATTGTAGATTACCTCCCCTTTTTCTAAAGGAGCTGCACCGTGTATGTGGTGTAGGTGGTACAGCTCCCCGATTGGCTGATGCGCAGCCTGTTGAATGGATTATATTTTTCGGATGAAATTTCGCATATCTAAAAATTTATTTTTTAATCACAAAAACTATTATTTTTTCAAAACAAATTATTGTTTTCGCGAAAACAAAATCTTATTTAAAGGATAAAACCAATGCAAGAAAATATTAAAATTGATGATAATTTTGTTCTTACACCTCCGAGTGTGTCTCAACAGATAAAATTTATCTGTCGAAAAAAGAAGGAAGAATTGAAAGTTAGCAATCTTCAAATTTCAAATGGCATTATGGAGAAGTTCAGCATCGATATGCCTGTCAGCACGATCATAAACTTCTTCTCAGATAAATCCAAAGCACCGTCCATCTATACCGCAGGATATATTTGCTCTTACCTCGGCATTTCGCTTGATGAGGCTTTCAAGATCTCCGCGCCCAAAACTCCGGCAGAGATCGGTCTTCAGGAACAGATTATCGAGCAGGACAAGAAACTCACATTTTATGATGAGAGGTTCAAGGATGCTCGTCAGGTCTGTGGCAGACAATGGATCGCGATCTCCGCTCTTGCCGTAGTGTCCTGCGTTCTCGCAGCTACCGTTGTGGT
>JAZKZG010000062.1:0-3604 GCA_045612565.1 Eubacteriales bacterium | reverse complement strand
ACCAAGTCGTTAAGCTCGTTTTCGTAAACAGTTACCTCTGCAAACTCAACTCTTACGCCGTTTACCCTTTTATAGCGTACCTTACGGCGCAAGATTGTCGGCGTAAGGTCTTTTGAAAAGGCTTCGCGCATGGCTTCCTCTATGCTTATCTCGGCTTTGATAGTTTCAAGCCTTGCTTCAGCACTTTCAATGCTTTCGTTTAGGTCTATGACCTTGTTTAAGTCTAAATTTTCCATATAAATACCTCTTTTTATCGGTCGCGCGAAATCTCGGCTTCCTGTCTTTCTCTAAATTTTTCTTTCACATAATCACAAAAACGCTTCCAAATCCCTATACGCTTCATAAAATCTTGCTGTGTTTCAAGCTCTGTGTATGCTCGGTCAAGGTTTTCGGTCAGGCGTTTTGCGGTAGCCTCTTTTTCTCTTGCTTTGCGTTCTGCTGTTTCAGCTCTTTCGGTCAGGTCGGACACGATTTTGTCCCTGCTGACCTCTTGCCAAAGCTGTTTGCCGTAACGCTGCAGTTTGTCAAAAGCCGTTTTTATGCCGATTGTGAGCTTCGCACGTTCCTTCAGCCATTCAAAATCTGTTTTCTTGATTTTGACCTTTTCGGCTTCGACAACCTGACCCCTGTGGGTGCGTTCGGGCACTGCTTCGGCTTCGATGTCGATTTCAACCTCGTTAAAACTGTCCTGAATAACTTTTGATATGCTGTTTTGGTCTCGCAGGGTGTTGCGCTCGGATGTCAGCTCGGCAACGTTCTTTTGTAGCTGTTCGCACTTGTAAACAAGAATGTCCCTATGCTTTTGGCTCGGGTTTTTGACCTCGCGGTCAATCTCAATATTTCCGTTTTTCTCGCAGAGGGCATAAAACGTTTCGCGCAATTCGTCCGAAAAAGTCATTAAGGGGTTGTTGTATCGGCTCAATGGCTTGTCAGGGTTTGGTCGTTCAATACCCATTTCCTGAAAACCTTGATTTTGATTTGGGACAGAGTACCCGAAACGGTCGCGCCCCAATATTGTGTATCTTAGGTGATAATGGAAAACCGCCTCGTCCTTATGACCCGAGAGCGAGAGCACCTTTAGATTGTCCCCATATTTTGCCCTCAATCCATCTATAAGCTGAAAAGCCGATACAGTCAAAATCCGTTCGCGTTCCTCGGGTGCAATGTCGGTGTTCATATTGCCGAGCTGTAAAATAGTTTCAAGCGGTGCAGTTTTTGGGGTAGCATACACCTTTGCAACCGTTTTACAGCGGTCTGCGTGTGCCTCTGCTTTATAGCGTTGATTTTTGGCTTCCTGACCCTCGCCGTAGTAAACTTCATACTGCGAAATCTCAAAAGCCTTTGAATCGAAGCTGTCGCATTTTTCGATACTGCCGTCTGCTAAAAACTTGAAATTCAAGTTTTGCGCTGTTCGGTCGTGATCGATATGCCCCTCGACCGCCCTTGTTTCTTGGCGCGTGTTGTGGTTAGCGTTAAAGACGCGCCCTGCGTTTGTTGTCCTGCCGTTTCTTATTGTTGCTTTCATTTTTGACATTTTATCACCGCCTTTAACCCTAAAGTAGAAGACGTAAAACGGAGTCGATAAATGGTACACAGTACCATTTTCGACACGCAAATGTCTGTGCTCTATCGGGGTGTTACCCCTGCCGAGAGCTTCCCCTGACGGTCAAAAAATATTTTTCAAATTTTTTTATTTTATAGTTTTTTACCCCGCCCGAAAAAATACAATCACCCTATAATGATTTTTGTCGCGCCAAAAAGGCCCATTGTTCCTTGACAACTGAATATCAAGTTCCCACGCAAAAGGGCACTTAAAAGCAGGGCTAAAACTATAAAATTTATGAAAGGTAAGGGTATAGTATTGA
This sequence comes from Eubacteriales bacterium, assembly GCA_045612565.1. Classification (GTDB taxonomy): domain Bacteria; phylum Bacillota; class Clostridia; order Oscillospirales; family QAKW01; genus RGIG9041. Next base: position 1,739 of record JAZKZG010000062.1, on the reverse strand, counting down.
AAAATAACGAAGTAAGAATTAGCGAAAAATGTTTATTAACCGTAACTGAAGCAGCCGCCTATTTTGGCATAGGCGAGAAGAAACTTCGCAGTATGATTGAAGCATATAACCACCTTGGATTGTTTGTCCAAAACGGTGTTAAATATATGATTAAAAGGCAAAAATTCGAAGCCTTTATATTAAATGAAATTACAACAATTTAAAATACATAGTGCAAAAAGCCTTGAATTGTGGTATAATGTTCGTATGTCATATTCAAGGCTTTCTCATTGAAAGGAGAAAATGAATATGAGCGTAAAACGCAGAGATAACAAAAACAGAGTTTTAAGAACAGGAGAAAGCCAGAAAAAAGACGGACGATATGTCTATAAATATCTTGATTTCCAACGCAAACCGCATTTCCTTTATTCTTGGAAACTTGAGCCGACAGACAGGCTTCCTGCAGGTAAAAAAGATGACTTATCCTTGCGAGAGAAAATCAGGCAACTTGACGAGGACAAGAGAAACGGCACCGATAAAAGCGGTAGCAAAATGACCGTGTTAGAATTGGTCAAAAAATATGTTGCCACAAAAACAGGTGTCAAAGCAACAACCGAAGCAGGATATAAAACCGTAATCAATATTTTAACAAAAGAAGCCTTTGCTTACTTACCGATTAAGGACATTCGCCATTCTGATGCGAAACTGTTTTTAATCAAATTGCAAAAGGAAGATAAGCGCAGTTATAGTTCAATACACAGCATTCGCGGTGTTCTTCGTCCTGCCTTTGCAATGGCGGTTGAAGATGACTATATCACAAAAAATCCTTTTAATTTTGAATTAGCAAAGGTCATTATCAATGATTCGGTTATGCGAGAAGCTGTCAGCAAAGACCAAATGCGCAAGTTCCTTGAATTCGTCAAAACAGACAGCCATTTCAACAAATACTATGACGGCATTTATATCCTTTTCCACACAGGATTGCGAATTTCCGAATTTGTCGGACTAACCGTGAGCGATTTGGATATGGAAAAGAAAACAATCCGAGTAAACCACCAACTTCAGCGCAGAAGCGACGGCACAAAATACATAGAAAGCACCAAAACCAAATCAGGCACAAGAACGCTTCCTATGGAAGACGACGTGTACGAATGCTTCAAACGGATACTTGCCAACAGAAAACCGCCAAAGTTAGAGCCTGTTATTGACGGATATTCGGGTTTTCTGTTCTTTGACAAGGATGAGCGACCAATGGTTGCTATGCATTGGGAAAAATATTTTCAGCATATTGTTGCGAAGTACAATAAGATTTACAAGCAAGAGCTTCCAAAAATTACGCCCCACGTGTGCCGACATACATACTGCACCAATAAAGCAAAAAGGGGAATGAACCCAAAAACACTACAGTATTTAATGGGGCATTCCGAAATTAGCGTAACTATGGACACCTACACACATTTAGGTTTGCAGGATGCTTGGGAAGAGTTAGAAAGGTTGCAGTTGCAATTTTCTCAAAGGGAACTTGGCTTAAAGCTGATTAAAACAGCCTAAAATTTTCGGGTAGTAAAATTGAATATTTTTTCGATTTTACTACCTTTTTTACTACTTATGAAGAAAAAGATATGCCAAGTTGTGCCGACATATGCCGAACGTCAAAAAAGACGAAAACTACCTAAATCTTTGATTTCTGTAGTAAACACGGCATATTTTGGCATAAATTCGCATAGATTGGAGATTTTTTTAATGATAAAAATAATGTT
>JAZKZG010000061.1:0-5952 GCA_045612565.1 Eubacteriales bacterium | reverse complement strand
GCACTAACTGGAACACATTACCTATGAACGAAATGGGTGATATGAATAAAGTTGGTGTCAAGTCGAACGGTGAAGACTGGACTGAGAACACAGCCTATACCGCAAACGAAACAAAGATCGGTTCAATCATTGTTAAAGGTTCACCTTCGGATTGGGTGGGCATCCATGGTTTTACCATTACAAAATACATAGAACTTGGTAAAGAGCGTACAACAGGCGCTGCTCATATCGAGTATCTTATCAAAAACTGTAAGATGGATGGCGTTGAAACAAACTCGAATATTCTTAAAGGTTACAATAACAAAGACGTTAACTGTACCGATATTTTAACATTCCAGAACTTCTGGCTTAAAACAATCGGCGGTACATCAACTGGTGCATCACGTTTTTTTGGTGATAACATACGTCATCTTCCGCATATGGTATTTGACGGTCTGTACATCGACTTTTCAGATACAAACCTGGGCTTTAAAAAGGCTAACGATCACCTGAAAGGTTATTTTGCAAACTCATCAATTACCTTCAAAAACTCAAATATGCGCCGTAGCGGTTCAGGTAATACGCCTTACTGGCAATTATCACAAAGAACTAATGGTGATGCCACAACACGTGAGCTCTATTATGACAACAACACATTATACAATACAAACCAGGTAGGCGGTTTTATTTATTTTGTTGACGGTGCCTTTTCAAAAGTTGATGTAACAAACAACTTTGTTGTTGCAACCAAAGAAAATGCAACAGCTGCTATGCCTCTGTTTTTCTCAAATGGTACGGATGCATCTAATCAGGGTGTTGTTAACGAGAATACATACAAAATCACAGGCAACAAGCTTCTTGGTGTTAAGAGTGTGATTGATAATGTAAAATTCCCCAATGCTCCGATGTTTATTGAAGATAACTTCACAGTAAGCACTTTAAAAGACACTGTTGAAGATTATAAGGCGGAATTTGGTGAAGCTCTTACTACAACCGAAGGTTATACATCAAATTGCTCGGGTTCATATATATATGATTATAATATGAAATTTTCAAGCAAAATCAAGATTACAGGTGTTGATTTTGGTCCCGATACCGAGGTTGAAATCGGTGCAGACTTAATCTCAATCAAATGTCTTGGTGAAAAGGGCGTTGTTACACCTGTATTTAAAACAAATCCCGATTCGGCAGCAACAGGCACTGTTTTGTATGAACTTTCAAGCACATCTGACTTTTCTGAGAAAGTCGAGACAGTTGACACAGCAAAAATTGCTGAGAACAAGACAGCAACATTCTATCTCCGTGCTTATTATGAAGAGCAACCAGAATATGCAACTGTTTATCAGGTGAAAATTATTTCCACAACTCCTGTTGATTTCAACGATTCATTTATGCAAAACGGTTTTGATTTTGCAGGTAAAAAGTTTGTGTGCGAGGATACAGCAGTGTATGTTATCGAGAGTAAACTCGAAGATGACGGTAACTACTACGGTTACGGCTTCCTTGGAGAAACCTATTATAGATTTAAGGTAGATAATTTACTCGTATTCGACACAATGTCAATGCTCAAAACACAAATGACAGGCGTTGAAATGCCAAATATCCTTCTCCCTTCGGGCGAATACGGCAAATATACCTTTGATTACCCTGCAAAATACTATGGTACCAACGCAGGTATTAATCCTGTTGACAAATCACAATCTACAAGCGAACTCGGTGACGATTGGGTATATGACAGCAGATGGGATCTGTATGCAGACACATCGTTTGACACAATCTATTTCGCCGATGGTCTTGAGGGTGAAATTTACCTCGAGGGTATGACTGTTCGCGGTCAGATTAACGATACACTCAGAACAATGGGTAATGACGGTGACGTATATGGCAATCTTGATATCACCTTTAACAACACTGTTGTTGAACATATCAGAAAAAATAAGGTTGAAGACGAAAGAGATGCAAGTATTGTTGACAGTGAAATCGGTGCTCCCACAACTGATTGTGTAATTAACCTAATTAATAAACGTTCAATCAACTCAAAAAATGAGCAAATTGAATTTATTGAAAATCATTATATGACAATCGAGTATGAAAACTTCAACGAAAGTTACTCAGATTCATTTACTGTAAAAAATCTTTATGTAAAAGATATGCGAAACGCCGTTCGTTTGTTCAACGACTATGTTCCTGCACATCTTACCATTGACGGTCTTTATATGGACTTTGGCTCACTTGGTGAAACTGTAGAAAACACAATAGGTTATTTCAAAACCGGTGCGGCGGTTAAGAACGGCTCCTTTACACTTATAAATTCAAATATCAGAAACGGCAATACAAACAGCGACCTCACACCTATCTATATTGAGGGCCCGATAGGAAACAGTGAAAAGAACAGACTTGTAGAAGGCGATAAATACGATGTTGTTATCAATGACAATATCTTGTGCAATGCTGTACCTTCTGCTGCATCTGTCAAAGCATATATTACTTTGGCTTCAACAATGGTCTCATCACTTGAAGTAAAAGGTAACAAGGCTTTCCAGACAGGTACAAATGCCAAGAAAAAGGCATTTATCGAGAAAAACAAGGATATCAAAAATCATTATGAAGAAAATGATCTTTTAATCCTTGACAACTGCAATATCGACAACAACTGGTTTGTAGGTTTTGATAAAACTGACGCGGAATTTGATATCGGTCTTGAAGACAATAATCCCAAGATGACAAATGCTTTTATATCAGATGATGACGAAGCACATCTTTCAACAGGTCTTACAGGCATTTATTCTTCGTCAATCGGCAACGAAAAGTATTATCTCAACTATGCAAAAACAGTATCCAGTGAAGAAGTTTTAGCAATTGATGTTAAACCGACAACAGAAAATATCAGATACGTTGTTGTTGATGGCTTTGAAGTAACCGCCCGACTCTATGGCGGTACACTTGCTGAACTTGAATTTGTATTTGCCGACGGTGAATCAAAAGGTTATTGGGCAGCAAATAAAACAGGCACAAAAAAACTTGATCCTACTACAATTAATATTAATAAGATTGGTATAGATGCTACCAAAACGTATTATTATGTAGTAAACCATACCTATGAGAACGAAACATATAAATATATATATACAGTTAGAATGATGGGTGGTGCTGATTGCACAGAACATAAATGGGCACTTTCGGGTACTTATAACAATGACGCAACATGTCAGCAAAACGGCACACAGGTAGTAACATGTTCTAACAAAGGTTGTATTGAAACAAACGTTATTGAAAAGCCCGACTCGATTGTTGACTGTTTTGTTAAAACTTATGTTTCAAACAATGATGCAACTTGCATAAAAATTGGTACCGAAACCGGCGTATGTAAATGGTGCGGTACTGAATTCACAAGAGAAAACGCAACTCTCTATCCTATTAACCAAAATGTTCATAATTGGGGCGAGTGGGTATATAACAATAACGTGACTGCTGATTTCAACGGTACAAAAACACACACCTGCTCGGATTGTGGAACTCGCGAAACGTTAAACGCAGAAGGCGTAAAAATACCCGACAGTGATAGCGGTACTTGCGGTCGAGACCTTGTATGGACACTTGATTTTATAACAGGAACGCTTACTATCACCGGCACAGGTGAAATGTTTGAATATTATAGTAATAGGCCGTGGGAATCATACAGAACTAAAATTATTTCAGTTATTATAAATGACGGTGTGACATCAATTGGTGCAAAAGCATTTAATTATTGCACAAGCCTAACTTCGATCACAATCCCTGATAGTGTGACATCGATCGGTGAGGAGGCATTTCGGTTTTGCACAAGCCTAACATCAATCACAATCCCTGATGGTGTGACATCGATTGAAGATGATGTATTTCACGGTTGCTACAGCCTTACATCAACCACAATCCCTGATGGTGTGAGATCAATCGGTGAGGGGGCATTCGACGTATGCTTAGACCTTACATCAATCACAATTCCGGATGGTGTGAAATCAATTGAAGACTCAGTATTTCACGGTTGCGAAAGTTTAACATCAGTTACAATTCCCGACGGTGTGAGATCAATCGGTGACTCTGCATTTTCTAACTGCAAGAGTCTTCCATCAATCACAATTCCCGATAGCGTGACATCAATCGGTATATATGCATTTTATGGTTGTAAAACCCTTACATCAATCACAATTCCGGATGGTGTAACATCGCTTGGTAACCGTATATTCTATAATTGCACAAACCTTGCATCAATTACAATTCCCGATAGCGTGACATCAATCGGTGAGGAGGCATTTTTTGGCTGCAGTGCACTGGAAACAATAAACTATGGCGGAACAGAGCCACAACGTAATGATATTTCGATTGATAGTTATAATGATTATTTGTTAAATGCAACGTGGATATGCCATGAGCATAAGTTTGATTATGATTATGATACAACCTGCGATTGTGGTTATGACAGAGGTTGTGGAGAGAATGTAATCTGGGAACTTGTTGATGACAAACTCATCATATCCGGTATGGGTGCGATGAACAACTATGGTTATTGGCCGAATACTACTCCTTGGTATTCGTCTGCAGACAGTATCAAAGAGATAGTTATAAACGACGGCGTAACATCAATCGGTGAGAATGCATTCTATGAATGCAAGAATTTAACATCAATCACAATTCCATATGGTGTGACCCAGATAGGTCTTGGCGCATTTGATGGTTGTAAAAGTCTTGCATCAGTTACTATTCCACTTAGTGTAAAATCTATTAGTTCTCATGCATTTGGCACTTGTAATAATCTTAAAACTGTCAATTACGGCGGCAGTGAGGCCGATCGTGAAAATATTTCAATCAGTACAGATAATGGTTATTTAGTGACTGCAACATGGATATATCACGAGCATAAATATGATGATGATTATGATATAACCTGTGATTGTGGTTTTGACAGAGGTTGCGGAGAGAGTGTAATCTGGGAACTTGTTGATGACAAACTCATCATATCCGGCACGGGCGCAATGCACGAATATTACAATGATGAACGTCCTTGGTATTCATCAATTGAAAAAATCAAGTCTGTTATAATAAATGAAGGTGTAACATCAATCAGCTCGTATGCTTTTAACGGATGTACAAACCTTGAAAGCGTTGAAATTGCAGACAGTGTGACATCAATTGGGAAATTGGCATTCAGATACTGTAGAAATCTTTCATCTATAGTGATTCCGCAGTCAGTGACAATAATCGATAACTATGCATTTTATGGATGCGTAAATCTTATGGAGGTTACAATTCCTTATAGTGTTCTTGAAATCGGTGCATATGCATTTGATTGCTGTGGTTTGCTCTCGTTTGTCAACTATGGTGACATAAAGGAGAAGGCGGATTCTATTGTAATTAAGCAGTACAACCAGCCTTTGCTTAATGCAACTTGGGTATACCACGAACATATTTTTGCTAACGATTGTGACGAAACTTGTGACTGTGGTTATTTAAGAGCAACTGAACATATATATGATAACGATTGCGATACAAACTGTAACGTATGTGATGCGGTTCGCACAGTGCCTGATCATGTATATGATAACGATTGTGATATAACCTGTAATGTATGCGGTGCCATAAGGGCAATTGAGCACAAATATGATAACGATTGCGATACAAATTGTAATATATGTGATGCAGTTCGCACAGTACCTGATCATGTATATGATAACGCTTGCGATACAACCTGTAACATATGCGAATTAGTTCGTACAGTACCCGATCACGTATATGATAATGCTTGTGATACAACCTGTAACATATGCGAATTAGTTCGTACAGTACCCGATCACGTATATGATAATGCTTGTGATACAACCTGTAACGTATGTGATGCAGTTCGCACAGTGCCTGATCATGTATATGATAACGCTTGTGATACAACCTGTAACGTATGTGATGCAGTTCGCACAGTACCCGATCACGTATATGATA
>JAZKZG010000060.1:0-4315 GCA_045612565.1 Eubacteriales bacterium | reverse complement strand
TCACCTGTCTTTGTGGTGTTTGCCTTGCCGAGCGCATCAAGGACCGTCGCAGACGTTGCGACAGTGCCCATAAGTCCACCGATCAATGCGCCCTGAACGCCGGATACAAGCATCTCCTTGCCGTCAAAAATTCCGCCTTCGCCGAACCACTTCTTGTCTGGGTCAACCGTCAGTTTATCGGCAACACCGGACAGCGGAACGTTGAGGACCTCCTCAAGACCTTCCTCGGCGGCACCAAGCAAAAGTTTTGTCGCGCTGCGAAGAATCGTGCCCGCCTTGCTTCCTGTTCGTGTGTCAAAGAATTTTCCGATGGTCGGCACATCAGAGAATCCACCAATACCCTCGGTAAAGGATTCAAAGAAACCGTTTGCCGCAGAGTCGAGAAGATTCCGCGCAACAGAACCTTCGTCGCCATAGGTCGTCTGATTCTCAAAGAATTTGCTTCCCGCCGAATTAGCCGCCATAAGCCATGTGGTTGCATTACCCTTGGCCGCATTTCCGACACCCTTGATAAAGCCTTTTCCAAGAGCATCTACCAAAGCCTTGCCCGATTTACCCGAAACAGAATCGCGGACAGTCTCAACAAGGGAAGTGCCGGAGCTCGTCGGAAGAGCCGCGCCGAGCATCATGCCCGGTGCCTGCATACCAACCTGATATGCCGCATCGCCAAAGATAAATTTGGTAACCGCACCAAGATCCTCTTCTTCAGCCCACTTGTCGGCATCCTGCTTGTAATAATTGCTTTGGTTCTGTGTCTTAAACGCCTCAACGGATTTCGCGGAAACCCCCGCCTGCTTTGCAATGTTTGCAATAGCGATGGTCTTATCGACTCCTTCGCCGCGCATAAGTGCTTCATAAGAGGAAGGGTTCTCCTGAAAGAAATCGGATATTTTCTTAATTTCCGCAGAACGCTGACCGCCTGTCGCAAAATCCGCGATAATGTTTTCTGCGGCATCAATACCCGCTCTCGTTCCGCTGATAAAGCCCGCACCGAAATTCTCAAGCGCGTAGGTTCCAACATTGTGGTCCGTTTTCTCGCGAGAAGGTACAAGCGGCACGTCGGTTGCGGCGTATTGCTTGTTCGGGACGATCGTTTTTGATACTGCCTTCGAAACATCCTTGGATGCAGATTCGATTTTCTGCTTCAGAGTCTCCTGCTTCTTCGGTTCTTCCGTTGTCTGGGTGCTAACCTTCGGGAGGCTTTTCGCGGTTTCGTCAATCGTTTTGCGGAGGGAAGAGGGAAGGGTGGTCTCGGACAAGGGTGTTGCGGTTACACGGGCAGAGGGAAGAGAAGACGTTTCCGTCTTCGTCTCCGCTCCGGCGGTCTGCGCGGTTGGGGTCATCAGGTTTCTCTCCACCACAGCCTTCAAAACACTACGCTGCTGCTCCTGTTCGAGTTTTTTCTTTTCATCCTCTTCCTGCTGTCTCTTGGCACGAAGAGCATCGATTCTTGCGCCGATATCAGTTGCCATATTACGCCCCCTGTCCGTTTTTCGTCTTTTCTACTAACCCTCTTATAAAGGCATCGTCCCTTCCAAGGAGAAGGCTGTTGTTAAGGTCGGACATCGCTGATCCTGTCGAATAGTCAACAAGTCGGCGGCCGTCCGTCATCATATAAACAGTGTTGCCGTCGCGGTCTGTGGTCACGGATGCAATGCTTGTGTCTTCGCGAGGAATATATTTTCCTGTAGACGGATCCATAACGCCAAGCGAAACCTTCTCGGTTTCTTCTGTGCCGACGTCGCCCCCCGTCTCCTCTTCAGGTTCCCAATCATCAAAAGCATCAAGCAGGCCTTCCTTAGAAGAGAAACCGTATTCCTTGTAATGGCTTGCGATGTAGTTTGCGGGAGAGATGGATTTTGCTGCGGCCTCAAACAGTCCGGTGTAGTCTTCCTTTGCGCTTTCGGTAAGACCCTTGAGCAAAGCCTCAACGTCGGAGCGTTTAACCTCCATCGCGTTCAGCTGCGCATCAGAAGGTATGAGACCTGCGTTCAAGGACTTCCAACCTTGTGCGGCAAGTTCACTCTTTGTGGTGGCCGCAGCATCAGCGGATTTCGCATTGTTCATGGCATCAATATATCCCTGCGCAGCGGATGCTGTAACGCCCATCGCGGAGAGTTGTGCGGCGGAGGGCATCATGCCTGCATCAAGGGCTGTCCAACCATTGTTTGCCAAAGCGGATTGATTCTGTCGGTTTTCGGTAGCCGCCGCGGCCTCTTTGACAGCGGCGATGTAACTCGTCGCTTGTTCAGCCGTAATGCCGAGAGCCTGCAGCTCTTCTGCGCTCGGCACGATACCCGCGTCGAGCTTTGTCCATCCGCGATTCTCAAGCGCAGATGCGGCTTCTCTTGCTACCTCTTCATCGTATCGAGCGTTCTGGAGTGCATCCTGCTCACGGTTATAAGCCGTCTCGTCTTCGTACTTTGCCTTTTGCCAATTAAACTGCTGTGCCGCCATTGTGGGGCTTCCGTTGTATGCGCCCGTAATGTCTGCTTCTGCCATTGCAAATTCCTTCTCCCATTGTGCGATGGAGAGGTTTACCTGATCAACAGACATATTCATCTCAGCCGCCCATTGCTTGAGTTGATTCAGTTGAGACAGGTACTGCTGACTCAAGGTGAGAAGTGCTTCCGCTTTCTGATATTCACCCTGACGACGAAGATCTCCGATCTGTCGATTTACGTCGGAAGACATCTTCGTCTGTGCTGCCTGTACACTTGCACGGTTCTTTGCCGCGCTTGCCTGTATTGCGTTGTACTGCGCCTGACCAACCCCGCCGCGATCGCCGCGCGCTTCAGCATACAAAGCGGAGTTGTCAAGGGCCTGTTTCTCTTCGGCGGAAATCTGCTTCTGCTGTTCGGCATACTGCGCTGCCGCTTCACGCTCCTGCTGACGAAGCTGGTCCGCAGTTGTGCGTGTCGCCTCATCGATGTTCAGCTTCGCCTGCTTTGCCGCTTCGTCGTTAATCTGCTTGAGATTCTTTTCCATTTCTGTGGTGTCAACGTAACTCATGCGAGGTACTGTTGTTTGCGCAGAGAAGGATTTCATCTGAAAGCTCGGTGCTGAGGTCGTAGGTTGTGTGTTTCCCGCAGGAGGGGTAGGGGACTCCTGCACGGGTGTGGCGGTCTGCGGTGTCGGTGTTACGGCAGCAGTCTTCTGCTCGTCCGTCGCCGGACTGATTGCCGCCGTTTCGGTTTTCTTGTTGATATCAGCCATTATTCATCCTCCTTTGCACCCCGACGGATGCCCCAGACCTTATAAGGATTCGTGCGAGTGCCATCCGCCGTATTCAGTAAATAGTGGTCACGTGCAAAGATTGTGATTGCGTTGTAGTCAATGCCCGTAACCTCAAATACCTTCAAGTGTTCACCTTGTGTGCCGAACATCGCAAGCGCGGAATCTTCTTTTCCGAAGAATGGGTAAATCGCAATGTCAGAATCGATGTCCTCACTTCCATAGGTGGGAAGGGAAGAGAGCTTCACCATGCCCTCGGTAGATACGTCATAACGGGTATCGCCATCGGACTGAACGGACTCAATATATGCCCCGTTCCATCTGCCAAGATAAATCGCGCCGATGCGATCTGCGTTGCCGCCTGTGTCGGCGACAACCTCAACAAAAATTCTGTCATATGCAGACACGTCTCCAAGGGAGACAACGGCAGATTCTGCGGCAGTGGCTGTTCCAAAACCGACAGACCCCGATGCGATAACCTCTGCAAACCGAGAACGTGCTTTATCCGCGACATCGGTCATCAGCTGCTGTGCATTAACAGGCATACCGTTCTCATCCGTTGCGGTGAGATCGGAAAGCCACTTCGGGATCGCAAAGGACGCCCATCTTGCCTGACCGTAGTCCTCTCCTTCTTTTACAAGAAACTGTCCGTCCTGACCGCCTGTCGGCAGATTGCCGGAGGATGCAAACAATTTCGACACGGCGCGGCTCGTCGGGATTTTAAATTCAGAGTCGCTCACACGCTGTTCGATCGGAAGATGATCAATGCTCGGGGTTTCAAGAGCCTCCATCGCAGGGATAAGCGTTTCGTTCAAGAACGTCTGAATTTCGGTGTAGAGTGCTTGCATATCGGCGCGAACCTGCGTTTCATCCGTCTCAACGGTAGGGAAGTCCGCAGGGTTTCGCCAGTCGCGGGAAAATTCAAGTTTCATTTTTTCCATCAGCGATCCCTTCCTTGCTTTTTATAAAAGATTTGTGCGGACACAAGACTCATGTCCATGCCCGTTTCTGCGTTTTCAATCGTCATGGAGAAGTACCGAACGTGTCGGCATCCGGGCTTACGCCGGACCGGTGGGGTGTA
>JAZKZG010000059.1:0-1820 GCA_045612565.1 Eubacteriales bacterium | reverse complement strand
CTACCTGTGTTGCTTAAAAAATCTATAAATCCCTTTGTCTCAGAGAATATTTAGAGGAATAATTATGAAAAAATATTTTTTGAAATTCTTATATACATATCGTTATTGTTTTTTAGCTGATTTTATATTTCTTTTATGTTTTGTAACTTCATTTGAAATTGAAGGCTATGTGTCCGAAGGTGGTTTTAAAGTTGCTGATGTTTTTATGCTTCTTGTTATTCCGTTGTATTCAATCTTTTATGGTGTTTTAACCAATCGATATATAAAAAAGATTTTTATACCAAACTTGATTTTGTTTGTTATTGTTTGGATAGGAGTTCCTATTTTTAATTTAAGATTTCATCCAAGAGATGTTTTTTCTTTACAAGCAGTTATATGGCCATGTATAATGATGGTTTTTTCTATAATATCTTCATTTTTTGTGTCATATTTGCGTTCTATAAAATCAAAAGATGATTAAGAAACGGAGGGACGGTTCTGCCGTCTCTTTTTTGTTAACGCGAAAAGGCGTTATGGTAAATTATCAAACTTCATTAGCAACAAGCTCGGTTTGTGTATAAAAATGGCAAAATAAAAGAGTGTTCTTAACAGAAATATCAAATCCTGTAAGAACACTCGTTATGGTGCGGGCGACAGGAGTTGAACCTGCACGTCGGGGACACCAGATCCTAAGTCTGGCGCGTCTGCCAATTCCGCCACGCCCGCATACCACGATATTATATACCCCAAAACGAAAAAAGTCAAGGATTAACTGCTATTTATAATTGACTTTAACTTATAACTATGATTTAATAATGTTAAAATAATTTCTAAAAGAGGAAAATTAAATGAAATTAGATTATAAATCATATCTTGACAAAGTATACGGTTGTTTTTTGGGCAAGACTGTAATCGGTACTATCGGTGCGCCCTTTGAAGGCGTAAAGATGCCGTTTGACATTCCCTTCAAACGCGAGATGGTTGATGCTATGCTTCCCAATGACGACCTTGATTTACAGATTTTGTGGCTAGACGTTTTGAAACGTCATGGTGAAGACTTTACCTCTTATGACCTTCTGCAGTCGTTTTGCGAAAACTGTGACTACAGCCCCGGCGAATATGCGGTTATGCGTAAAAACTACCACCGCGGTATTTATCCGCCTGTATCAGGTGACTTCTGTAACGACTATTACATAAACGGAATGGGTTGCCCCATCCGTTCGGAAATTTGGGCGTGTGTTTCGCCCTTTGACCCCACCCATGCCGCTGATTTATCAGAGCGTGACGGTGTGCTTGACCACAAGGGCGACAGCGTGTATTCAGAGCGCTTTTTTGCAGCTCTTGAGTCTGCTGCTTTCTTTGAAGACGATCTTTACAAGCTTATCGAAATCGGTCTTAAAGAAGTTCCCGAAGATTGCAAATTCCGTGACCTTGTAAACGATACAGTTGAACTTTGCAAAGAGTACAACGACATAAAAATCGTTCTTCGCAAAATCCTCTTTAAGTATGGTCACCCCGACTGTACCAACCTTTATGAAAATATTGGTATTACCCTTGCCGCTCTTTTGCTTGGCGATATGGATATAATCAAAACGGGTATGCTCGCACTCGGTTGCGGCTTTGATACCGACTGTACCTGTGCTACTGCAGGCGCAGTTGTCGGTCTTATCAAGGGTGCTGACTCGCTTATAAAAGAATACGGCTTCGGCGATGTTAAGTTTGTAGCAGGTGTACGCTGTGAGGAGCGTTCGGACAGAGTTGTTGATCTGTCTGAAGAAATTGCACTTCTTGGATGCGAACTCAACAAAGGCAAAATTGAAAACGCACCCGAAACAAACTAC
>JAZKZG010000058.1:0-15041 GCA_045612565.1 Eubacteriales bacterium | reverse complement strand
CACTTGTCGATTTTGCAGGAACGCAATTAGTGATATCTCATGATAGATATTTTTTAAATACTGTTCCTGATATTATTGTGTTTTTATCAAAAGAAAAAGTAATTGTATTTAATGGAAAATTTGATGATTTTCAAAATCGTTTTGTTCTGGAATCCAAAACAGAAAGACCTATTCAAAGTTCACCCAAAAATACTGATGGGTACACAACCAAAGAACAAAGGGCGGCAGCTGCACAAAAACGAAATAAAATATCACAAATTGAAAAGAAAATCAACAAACTTGAAACACAAATAAATGAACTGGAATCAATCATTTCAACTAACAGCACCGATTTTGTATTACTTGAGAAAAGTTGTATTGAACTTGAAAACAAACGCAAAGAATTGGATGAATCTACTGAAGAATGGTTGATACTGTATGAGGAATAATATGAACAAATATAAGTATTTACTTTTTGATTTAGATGGCACTCTGTTTGATATTAATGCAGTTGAAATTTTTGTTTTGAAAGAAGTTTTAACTAATCACTCTCTTCGATATGATGATATGATATTTAAAGAATACTCAAAAATCAATGAGGAATTGTGGAAAAAATTTGAAATTGGTAAAATGACAAAATCAGAGGTCAGATTTAAAAGATTTGAAATTCTTATTCGAAAATTCTATAAACAGACTGATGTTAATATCAAAGAATTATCCGACTCTTATTTTAATTTGTTTTCTAAAACGGTTATTGCCTATGATGGTACTGCAAATACACTTGAAACACTAAAAAATAAATATGAATTGTATGTAATCTCAAACGGAAGTACTGATGTTCAATATTATAAATTGGACAAACTGGATTTTACTAAATATTTTAAAAAAATATTTTTGTCTGAAGAAATAGGATATGCAAAACCTAACCCGTTATTTTTTGATTATGTGTATAACTCGCTCAATCGACCAGCAAAAGAAAATGTGTTGGTTATTGGTGATAGTATTAGTGCGGACATTGTAGGCGGTTTTAATTATGGATTTGATACATGCTATGTTGGATTAAATAAATGTAATATTGCAACAATGTCTATAACAAATATAAATCAATTAGTAAATTTAAAATAAAAAGCAACAGTTATAAAACTGTTGCTTTTTATTTAGCCGCCAAGATATGCCTGTTTAACAGAATCACTCTGTGCAATCTCTTGACCTGTACCAGAAAGAACAATGCTGCCATTTTCCATAACATAAGCTCTATGAGCAATTTTTAATGCCATATCGGCATTTTGCTCAACAAGAAGTATTGTTGTTCCCTCGTTATTTAATTCTTTAATAATGCTGAATATTTCTTCAACCAAGATAGGCGCAAGACCCATTGAAGGCTCATCAAGCATCAAAAGTTTTGGGTGACCCATAAGTGCTCTACCCATTGCAAGCATTTGTTGCTCACCGCCAGAAAGAGTTCCTGCAATCTGATTTTTACGTTCACAAAGTCTTGGAAAGCGACGGTAGATGTCTTCGACATCGTCTTTTACAGCTTTTTTATCTTTGTTAGAAAATCCACCCATCAGCAAATTTTCATAAACAGTGAGTTCCTGGAAAACCCTTCTACCTTCAGGTACTTGAATCATACCGTGTCTTACATTCTTGTGACAAGGTTCGTGAGTTATATCAACGCCATCAAACACAACTGAACCCTCTCTTTTGGGAAGAAGACCTATAATACTTTGCATAGTGGTTGTTTTACCGGCACCATTGGCACCAATGAGAGTGACAATTTCACCTTCATTAACATTAAAAGAAATATTTTTAAGTGCCTGGATAACACCATAAAAAACTGAAAGATTATTAACTTCAAGTAATGACATATTAACCTCCGATATACGCTTTGATAACCTCGGGATCATTTAACGCATCCTCGGGTTTGCCCTGAGCTAATACAGTACCAAAATTTAGAACTGTAATTTCGTCACAAAGGCCAGAAACAAATTTCATATCGTGTTCAATTAGAAGAATGGTTATATTGAATTCATCACGAATATGATTAATAATTTTCATAAGGTCAGCTGTTTCGTATGGGTTCATACCTGCAGCGGGTTCGTCCAAGCATAATAATTTAGGATTTGTAGCCAAAGCACGCGCAATCTCAAGTTTTCTTTGTTTACCATAAGGCAAATTACAAGAAAGATTATTGCGTTCTTCCTCAAGACCAACGATACGCAAAATTTCTTTTGCTTTTTCGCGCATTTTCTTCTCAGTCTTAAAATGCTTGGGTAAACGGAAAATACTTGTAAAAATGCCGCATTTGAATTCAGGTTGATTATGGAGTCCTACAAGAACATTTCTTATAACAGTCATATTATTAAACAATCGGATATTTTGGAATGTTCTTGCAATACCTTTATGGTTTATAGATTCCTGGCCTTTGCCTGTGATATTTTCACCGTCAAGATAAAATTTACCTGTTGTCGGTTTGTAAACGCCTGTAATCATATTAAAAACAGTTGTTTTACCTGCGCCATTGGGACCAACAAGACCATAAAGTTGTTTTTCCTTAATCTCAAGATTTAGATTTTGAACAGCTTTAAGACCACCAAATGAGATGCCGAGATTTTCGGTTTTTAAAATTACTTTAGACATTACTTATCCTCCTTTTCTGCTTTATCAGGAGTATAGGGAGAGTTGGTCTGTAAATCAACAGATAGAATTTCATCCATTTGAATCTTAGTTGGTACTCTATCCCATTTTGCTTCATCATCGTGAATTTTAGAGGGATCATGAGAGCCGGATTTGATTTTAATAAGAATGTTTTTAAGATTGTATTTTTCTCTAAATGCTTTAAGACCAGGTGCATTATTATATATAACAAGAACGATAAGAATGAGTGCGTAGAATAAATCTTGTAAAACAGCAAGATTACCTGTAAGAATTGTTTGAAGTTTAACGTCAAGGAAAGTTATGAGCGCTGCTGCAATAATCGAACCGTTAATGTTACCCATACCGCCCAGAACAACCATTACCAAAATTTCAATAGAATAGTTATAACTGAACTTTGTACTTTGAACAGTAAAGTTAGAAAAGCTATACAATACGCCTGCAATACCTGCAAAGAAAGATGAAACAGTAAATACAATCAACTTATATTTTGTAACGTTAATACCTGTTGCACGAGCAGCAATTTCATTATCACGGATAGATGTGATAGCGCGACCATGCTTGGAGCGTATGATATTTTGTGTAACAGCAAGACATACTAACACAAGAATAAATGAAAAGATAAAAAGGCTGAATTTATCAAAACGCGGAGTATCAAGACCAAGTGAACCACCAAACGATTCTTGGCTTGAGTTCATAAATAGTGAACGAACAATCTCACCAAAAGCAAGTGTGACAATTGCAAGATAGTCACCCCGAAGTCTAAGTGCGGGTAAACCAATAATAACACCGCAAAGAGCAGCGATTACACCGCCAACCATAATTGAAATAAACAGGGTAATTACACTGTTCCCTAAAGTTGGCTGTAATAAAACCGCAATTTTACCTCCAAGATAAGCACCAACACACATAAAACCAGCATGTCCAAGTGATAGTTCACCCAAAAAGCCAACAACCATACTTAGAGATACAGAAAGAATAATTGCGATTGAAATTTTTTCAAGCAAATATGCTGTTGAAGCGGAAAGAGAACCAGTAAAAGCAATAATAGCAAAAATAGCAGTAAAGACTGCGATAGCTATATAATTTATATAGTGCTTTAAGTTTTTCATTATACCTTTTCCCTCCTCTTTTTGCCAAGAATGCCCGAGGGTCTAACAAGCAGGATGATTATAAGAATTAAAAATTCAATTGCATCAGTATATGGTGCGATAACAGGAATTTTAAAAGAAATCGCCTCGACAACTCCAAGTAAAATACCACCGACCATAGCACCAGGAATTGAACCAATACCACCAATAACTGCTGCAGTAAAAGCTTTAATTCCAGGCATAGCACCAAGAGTGTTTGAGAGACTGGGTGACTTCATAAGCATAAAAAAGCCTGCAAAAGCAGCAAGACCTGAACCTATTGCAAATGTTATTGTAATGATAGCATTAACATTAATTCCCATAAGCTGTGCTGCGCCCTTGTCTTCAGATACAGCAATCATTGCTCTTCCTATTTTGGTATATTTAACAAAAAAGTTAAGAGCAATCATTATTGCAAATGAACATACAAGAGTGATTACCGTATAAAATGGAACTTTAAGATTACCCATCGTAAAGTTACCAAGATCTGCAATGTAAACCATCTTGGGCGATGAACCAAAAATGATTTGTGCAGTACTCTGCAAAAGATAACTAACACCAATTGCAGTAATCAGAACTGCAAGCGGAGATGCACCGCGGAGAGGTTTATATGCAATTTTTTCAACAGAAATGCCAAGAATGACACAAAAAATTACAGCCACTAATAAACCTAATATTGGGTTACTGATCGCTGACATTGTTATAAAGATCATGTAACCACCAACCATAATTATGTCGCCGTGTGCGAAATTAAGCATCTTCGCAATGCCGTATACCATGGTATAACCGAGGGCAATCATAGCATATGTGCCACCGGAACTTAAACCATTTAATAGTGTTTCGATAATTGTTTCCATAAAAGTTTTTCCTACATCATTTATGAGAATTTGCCGGCACAGATAAACTCTGCCGGCAAATCATTAAATTTTGTCAAAATTATTTTGTTGCTTCTTTAAGAACGTATTTGATTGCACCTTTAGCAACATAACCGCTATCTTCCCATTTGATATCAGTGCCAGTTACGCCGGTATATGTAAAGTCACCGGTAAACTGAGCTTTGAGTATGTCACAAAGATCAGAAGCTGAAATTGTAACGGGGATTTCTGTACCTGCATCAATAGCAGCCTTCATAGCGTTGTAGATTGCATATACGCAGTCATAAGCTGAAGCACCAAACTGATTAAGTGTGTCTGCGCCGAACTTCTCTGTGTATTTATTGATAAATTCACCAGCTGCTCCATCTTTAGCGTTTGAGTCGAAGTGTGAGAGCATTGAAATTTCCTGAGGAATTGCACTGATGTCAAAATCTGTTGTAAGACCGTCAAAACCGTCACAACCATAGTAAACAGCATCTGCAACAATCTGATCTTTAGCCTGAGTCATAAAGATCTGTGCAGGTGTGTAGTAGATGGGCATAAAGATAAATTTACAGTTTTTAAGTGAGCTGATTTGAGCCGAGAAATCTGTTGCGTTAGCATCAGTGAAAACAGTTTCAATAGTTTTGATTGAACCGTTGAGGTTCTCTTTAAACATGTTGTAGATACCGTTTGAATAAGCATCGTCTGATTTATAGAAGATACCAATTTCTTCGAGACCAAGGCTGTTAACGTAGTCAGCAGCAACTTTACCCTGGTTACCATCAGCAAAGCACATCTGGAAACCGTTGTCATTCTTAGGAATGTCATCGCCTGATGCTGAAGGTGTGATGAAGAAAACATTATCTTCTACTGAAAGGTTTGTAAACTCAAGGCCAGGAGCTGTAGTAACAGTACCAAGTGATACTTGCATACCCTGCTCAAGCATTGAAGAATAGTTTGTTGAAACCTTAGTAGGATCATGTGTGTCATCAGTTGCAACGAACTTGAAATTCACACCGTTAAGACCGCCTGCGGCATTGATTTCGTCTACAGCCATCTGTGCTGAATTTTTAACAGCAACACCATAAACAGCAGCAGCGCCTGTTAAAGGACCTGATACACCGATTACATACTCAGTGTTTTTTGAAGTATAGCCTGACTCACCGCAAGAAACAACGCAAAGCATCATTACAACAGCAATCATCAAGCATACAACTCTTGTGAAGTTTTTCATTTCTATTCCCTCTTTTTTAAAAAATTATATTTAAGCAGTGAAAACTGAATAAATATTCAAAAATATATTGTTAATAGTTTAACGCATTAAAGTGAAAAAGTCAAGTATAAATTATAAATTAATATAATTTATATATTAATTTCTTCGATTTCCGTTAACCAATCATTGAAAGATGCATCAGTAGGCATTTTCCAATCACTTCTTGGTGATAAAGTTATTTCAGTAGCTTTAGGACCATCCGGGATACATGTGCGTTTAAACTGCTGAATAAAAAATCTGCGCGTAAATGTCTTTAACCATTTAAGTATGGTATTTGAATCGTAAATGCCATCAAAGGCTATACAAGCCAGACGATATATTTTAGATGGACTAAAACCAAATTTTAATGTGTAATAAATGTAGAAATCATGAAGTTCATAAGGACCGACAATATCCTCGGTAACTTGTGCTATATCACCTGATTTATTGGTTGGCAAAAGTTCCGGAGAAACAGGCGTGTCAATTATATCTAATAGAATTTTTGCTATTTCATCATTGAAATTGTGTGCTTCAAATGCAACGAGATATCTAACCATAGTTTTAGGTATTGACGAATTAACACCGTACATCGACATATGGTCACCGTTATAAGTCGCCCAACCAAGTGCAAGTTCAGACAAATCACCTGTCCCTATAACAAGACCGTTATACATATTTGCAATATCCATCAAAACTTGTGTACGTTCTCTTGCCTGTGCATTTTCGAAAGTTACATCAAACTTTTTTTCGTCGTGACCAATATCGGAAAAATGAGTTTTTACCGAATCAGATATGTTAATCTCTTTAAGTGTGACACCTAGTTGTTCGCAAAGTAAAACTGCATTTGACTTTGTACGGTTTGATGTTCCAAAACATGGCATTGTTACCGCAACTATATCTGTAAGCGGTTTATTGCAAAGTTTCATAGTTCTGACAGCAACAATAAGTGCCAAGGTACTATCAAGACCGCCTGATATACCTATAACAGCGGTCTGAGCCTTTGAGTGTTGGATACGTTTTTTTAATCCATATGCTTGCGTGTTTAAAACGAGTTCAGCATCAAAATTTCCATTTGAAGGAATGAACGGATTCTGTTCAATTTTTGTTGTTAATTTTGTTTTGATAATAGGCTGGTCAAATGTAATAATACGTGTACTATTATCAAAATCAAATGAATTTTGTGATTTTAAATAAGATATTTTATTAACATCGATTTGTGCAGATATTGTTTCAGTTGAATCAAAAGGTTTTTTTATTGATAAAATATTACCGTTTTCAGTAATTATCTGACTTCCGCTGCAAACACCATCCTGTGTTGATTCGTCAAAACCTGCATTTGAAAGAACATATCCACAATTTAAACGATATGACATTGATGTAACAACATCAAATAATTTTTTTGTAACATCACCATATTCATTATATGAAGATAAATTTACAACAATTGAAGCGCCACCGACAACGTTTTTATCTGTTTGAGAAAACGGAGAATATATATCACCCTCTATCTCAACACAAAAAGAATAGTTTTCCAGTTCGCTGTGTTTTAAAACTATATTGTTCCCAAATGGGATATCATAACCGTCAATTGTAATTGTTTCGTCATTTTTTAATGAATTTGCAGAGTTAAAAAATCTTGTCTCATCCCTTGATGAGTGCTTTGAGATATTTGATTTCGGAATAACTGCAATAATTTTGCCATTACAGATAACAAATGCGCAGTTGTATAATTTGGAATTATGCTTTACGGGTGCGCCTATAATTACCACAGGATATTTACCTTTTGTGTATTCACAAATTGATTTTAAAGACTTTTTTACAGCACAAAGTAGAGTGTCAGAAAAAAACAGATCTCCGCAAAAGCTTCCGGTAACACAAAGTTCGGGAAAAAGAGCAATATTAACGCTGTTGCTGTTTGCAACATCAATAGCATTGCATATTTCATCTGTATTAGATTGTGTATTTGCTACAGATAATTTCGGCGAAAAACATGAAACATTTATAAATCCATCTTTCATATATTATCGAACTCCTTAGAATAATAAAATAATTATAATATAAATATGCTCTGTTTTCAATACCTTAAAACAAATCCCAAGCGATTGTGTTCGCTTGGGATTTAAAATGATTATGCCATTTGTTCTGAAAGTTTTTTTCCGCCAAGAATATGAAAATGAATGTGAAAAACAGTTTGTCCGCCATTATCATTACAATTTGAAATAACTCTAAATCCATCTTCAAGATTAAAATCTTTAGCAATTTTTGCTATAACCTCATAGATATGTGAAATAATGGCACTGTTGGATGAATCAATTTCAAGTAAATTAGAAATATGCTGTTTTGGAATGACTAATATATGAACAGGTGCCATAGGATTAATGTCCTTAAAAGCATATACTAATTCATCTTCATATACTTTTTGAGATGGGATTTCTCCGGCAATAATTTTGCAAAAAATACAATCTGACATTGTATGATTCTCCTTAGCATATATAATTAGATACGATTGAAACAACACTGTCAAGTGCGTTGTCAACAAGAGATAAATCACCTACACCAGCAGTTGCACTTTGCGGTTTGCCGCCGCCCTTACCGCCGGTAATTGCAGCTATCTCACCTACAATCTTACCTGCATGAGCACCAGCTTTTACAGCATCATCAGAACAAACAACCTGCAGAGTTGCCTTTTCTCCATCAATTGCAACAATGACTACAACAAAAGAATTATGCGAATCTCTTAGTCCATCGCAGATTGTACGAGCAGTTTTTGTATTAGTATCCATCAATTTAGCATATGCAACTTTAAATCCACCAACATCTGATGAATTGTCGAATATAGATGCGCTTTGAGCAAGAGCGGCTTTTTCGTTTGCAGCGCTAAGTTCATTTTTTACTTTTTTCAATTCATCGGTGAGTGAAGCGCATTTTGAAGCGATGTCAGATATACTAGACACTTTAATTACAGATGCTATATCACTGAATTTACTGTTGTACTCATCAATCAAATCTAAAATACCATAGCCTGTGACAGCCTCGATTCTTCTTACACCTGATGATACCGAACCTTCGGATACAATTTTGAAAAGACCGATTTTTGCAGTGTTTTCAATATGTGTACCACCGCAAAGTTCATAAGAAAAATCACCGACTTTACATACTCGGACTCTATCACCGTATTTTTCACCAAAGAGTGCCATTGCACCTTTAGCATTTTCAAAATCGGTCTCATAGTTTTCTACATCAGTACCTTTTAAAATTTGTGCATTTACAATAGTTTCAATTTTTTTAATTTCATCGGCAGTTACCGCAGAAAAATGAGAGAAATCAAAACGAAGTCTTTCAGCATCAACATAAGAACCCGCTTGATGTACATGGTCACCAAGAACTTCGCGAAGTGCTGCTTGTAAAAGATGGGCACTTGTATGGTTTCTTTTAATTGCATTTCTTCTGTCAGTGTTAATAACACTGCGACAGGTGTCACCTGTTTTGATTTCGCCTTCAGTTATATGGCCGATGTGTAAAAAGTGTTTTAATGTATCCTTTTTACAGTCATCAATTTCAACTACAGCATTTGAAAAAACAAGTTTACCAGTATCTGCTACCTGGCCGCCACTTTCGGCATAAAAAGGTGTTTTATCTAAAACGATGATAACGTCGTCACCTGCAACAGCAGATTCAACAATCTCACCATCTTTTGCAATTGAAACAATCTTTGAATCAGTAGTATATTCGCTATAACCAACAAACTCAGAGTTTTCGCCTTTAAGGTAATCGAATGTTTCATCTTTCCAACCGATAATATCACTGTCAAGACGTGCTTTACGAGCTCTTTCTCTTTGCTCAAGCATAAACTTATTAAAGCCATCTTCATCAACTGTCATACCTTTTTCTGCTGCAATATCAGCTGTGAGGTCAACGGGAAAACCGTAGGTGTCATAAAGTTTAAAGGCTATATCGCCGGGAATTACATTACCTTCGCCTTTTTCCATAAACGTAGCAAGCATATCCATGCCCTTATCGATTGTTTTTAAGAATACATCCTCTTCGTTTTTAATACTTTTAACGATGAAGTCTTTCTTAGAAACAAGTTCAGGGTATGCATTTTTATTTTCTTCTATTACAGTTTCGCAAAGTTCAAATAAGAATGGCTTATTAATACCTAATAATCTGCCATGACGTGCAGCACGACGAAGAAGGCGTTTTAAAACGTATCCACGACCTTCATTTGAAGGTTTAATGCCGTCACAAAGCATAAATGTAACACTTCTGATGTGGTCAGTGATAACACGAATAGATACATCGGTTTTTTCATCTTTTTTGTATTCTACACCGGCAATACGTGAGGCGTGCTGTAAAATGTTCTGAACGGTATCAACTTCAAATAAGTTGTCAACACCCTGCATAATACATGCAAGACGTTCAAGACCCATACCGGTATCTATATTGGGATGCTCCATTGGAGTATATGTACCCTCACCGTCACTGTCATATTGTGAGAAAACAAGATTCCAGAATTCAACATATCTGTCACAATCGCAACCAGGAGCACAATTCGGATTATCACACCCGTGTTCTTCACCACGATCAAAGTAAATTTCGCTACAAGGACCGCAGGGACCGCTTCCTATTTCCCAAAAGTTGTCTGCTCTGCCAAGTCTTACTATTCTATCAGCAGGAACTCCAACTTCTTTTGTCCAGATTTCAACAGCTTCATCATCATCGTGAAAAACAGAAACATATAATTTATCAACAGGAATTTCAAGAACTTTTGTAATAAATTCCCATGCCCAAGCAGTTGCTTCATGCTTAAAATAATCACCAAAAGAAAAGTTGCCAAGCATTTCAAAGTATGTACCATGGCGCGATGTTTTACCAACGTTTTCAATGTCAGGGGTTCTGATACATTTCTGACAGGTAGTAACGCGTTTTGAAGGCGGAGTTTCTTTTCCAAGGAAATATTTTTTCATTGGTGCCATGCCTGAGTTGATAAGCAAAAGACTTTCATCGTTTATTGGTAAAAGTGGAAAACTGTCAAGTCTCATATGACTTTTGCTTTCAAAAAAAGAAAGGAATTTTTCTCTTAATTCATTAAGACCGGTATACTGCATAAATATGCCTCCTAAAAAATAATAGCACCAAAATACAATTAGGGACGAAAAAATCCGCGGTACCACCCTATTTGCACTCAGTGCCTCTTGTTTTTTCCTTTATCGCAGGATTGCGGTTAACGCTCAAAAAACAGCACCCATTTCTATAGCAGTGTGTAACTCTCATCAAATATTACACTCTCTGTAAAAGCTTTGTTTGATAATGGGATTTTTATCAACGCATCAACAAAATATTTACCACATTATTATATCACATTAATTTCGTGTGTCAACAATTTTGTTCAATATATTCGCAGATATCTTTAAAAACAGGAGCGCAAGTAGATGATCCTGATTTTCCGTTTTGTGCAAAGACAGTTATAACATACTTCGGATTATCCGCAGGATAAAAACCTGTAAAATATGTGTTTAAAATTTCTTTTCCATTTTCGTCATATTTCCCTGTTTGCGAACTTGCAGTTTTACCTCCTACAATACTATTATTGGGTTTTGCATTTTGTCCCGTACCTGATTCTACGCATTCAATACACATTTGTTTTATTTTTTTAGAGATATCATCGTTTAAAATTTTACTTTTGTATTTATATTCAGGTCTGTTTTTAAATTTTTTATCAATGTATAGACCTTTATAAACAATTGGATTTATTAGATATCCACCCTTACAAATAGTTGCTGTTAATCTGGCAATGGAAAGAGGTGTTAGCATTAAATCACCTTGGCCGATTGAAAGGTTGGCAAGAGAAAGGTTACCGGTATTATCAGGCAACCGACCTGAATATGAATAAATATCAGCTGCAATTTTAATACTGCTATCCAGTCCAAATAGCTGTGCTGTTTGAATTATTTTTTCATAACCCAAAAGTTGACCAATGGCGATAAAATAACAATTGCAAGAATTTGCAAATGCCTTCTCCATTGTTTGTTTTCCGTGACACGAACCGTTTTGACACGAAAACAATCTGTCAAATACCTTAATGCCTCCAGTGCATTCAAATTCAAAGTTATCTATTTTATTTTGCATTGCACACACTGCAATAACAATTTTAAAAACCGAACCAACAGTATGATTTATCAGACAATTATTTATAAGTTCTTTGTTTTGTGAATCCTTGTATTTTGAAATATTATCTGCGTCAAACCCGGGTATTGATGATAAAACCTCTATTTTTCCATCGTTACAGTCCATAACTATAACACACCCATTTTCAAAATTTCTTCTAAGACTGTCTTCTGCTACTGAAGACATATCTTTATCAATTGTCAAAACAACACCGTTTTCTGTTTTTATATTTTTATTATCTATTTGTATTTCAGACATCACTCCGTTCAACGCATTTTTCGAATAAGAAAAGCTGACTTGAGAAGTATATTTTGATAAAAAATCATTATATGCTCGTTCAACACCAGATAGACCTACAATTCCATCGCTATCCATATATCCTAAAATATGTTGTGCCACCTGCTTTTTTGAATTTCGAGTATATCCATAAACCGAAGTAACCCCCTTTACAGTTTGCGGCATAACTTCTGATTGTATAACAAAAGGTGTCTCATATTTTAATTTATTCAAAATATAGCTTTTTTCAACATCTGCGATATCAGAAATGTAATCAGTTTTGGTGTTGTCAAAATCACGCGGGTTTATTATAAGATAATATATTGGTTGATTTCCGGCTAATAATTTTAAATTTTTATCATAAATCACACCTTTTGAACTATACAATTTAATGGAATTTTCTCTTATACCTGCTGTATTAACTACTTTGTGATTTATCTCGCCATAAGAAATGTAATAAATTCTAAATACCAGCGCTATAATTGTCATCCATAAAAAAATTAATAATAATCCTGATCGTTTAATCATAAAAAACGCCTCCAAAACTATTATTGACAAATTAAAAAGGCCTTCACAAATGTGAAGGCCTTAACTTTATAAATTATTCTTCGTCAGTTGCTGTTGAAAGAGCTTCTTTCTGTGAAAGAACAAGTTTACTTGTCATAAGTTGCTCAAGTTGATCGTTTGTCATAATCTTTGTTTCACCGTTAATGGTGCCAACTTTAAGAGTGAATTCCTCTTCAATTGTATCAATGCCATTGTTTTCGATAGAATCAATCATAAGAGCAATAACCATAAGTTGAGGATCGTTTTCCTCATCAAGAACATAGTTCAAAAGATCTTCGTTAGCAAATGTCTGTGATACAACTGACATAAATGTGTTTTGATAAAGCGTGTAAATATCAGGCATCTTAACCTTTACTTTAACGCTATCACCTTTAGTAGAAACAATTTCATATGAAAGGTTGTCTTTGTTTGCTATCTGATAAAGATCAACATAATAACCTTCGGTAAAAATATCATGTATGTAAACACTGTCGGTGCTATTAGGCATATCTTCTACACAGTTTGCCATAGCATTAACATCATAAGCAGCAAGAGCAGTCATAAAATCTTCAACAACTTGTTTTGCAGATCCGCTTGATTTACAAGATGCAAGTGAAACAGTCATACATAAAAGTAATACAACTGAAATGATTCTTTTGAATTTCATAATAAACTCCGTTCTGCCACAACTGGCAATAAAATTTAAAATTATTGTTTCTATCAGGTATTGTACAAAAAATCACAATTAACCTATAATTTTAATGTATTATAACATAATAATTTTCTAAGTTCAAGATTTTTTTAACCATTTTTTTAAAAAAACATACAATAATTATGAAAGCAGATACGCTTTAAATAACATACGGAGGTTCCATATGGAAAATTTTGAAACAAATTGTAATTCTACAGAGTGCAAATATAAGGATGAGGTTTGTATAAATGCCCAAAGAATTTATGACACATGCAAAGATAAGGATTGTTTTAGTGATTTAAAAGTATATCTCAGTCCTCAGGGGCAAAAAGTAATTGATAATGCAATAAATGTTCGGACACATAAATCAGAACTTATTTGGAGTTCTGTAGACCTTGACCCTGTACCCTTTAACAAAGGATTCTACTCGGTACACATAACATTTTACTTCTTATTGGAATTCGAAGTAAACACAGGAATGGGCAGACCTGTAATTGTAGAAGGTCTCGCATCGTGTGATAAAACTGTCATTCTGTTTGGTAGCGAAGGAAACAGTGTAACTTATTCATCAAAATATAATAATGATGATAGACAAAAAACAAAGTCAACAATAAACCTCCCCATTGCGCAAGTTGATGTTGTGGAGCCGATTGTTCTTAGTACAAAAATTATATCATGCAACAAGCAGTGCTGTTGTGAAACAGATATACAGACACTTCCTAATTGTGTTACTTGTTGCTTCGAAGAAGGTCTTGTTGGCAATGGTGAAAGAAATCTAGTTGTCACAATCGGTGTGTTCAGCATTGTTAGAATTATAAGAGATGTACAGGTACTAATTCCTTCATCTAAATTCTGTCTTCCTGACAAAGAGTGCAGACCTTGTAACGATGAAGAACCATGTAATTATTTTGAAAAGTTATCATTTCCCACAAATGAATTTTTCCCACCTGAATATAAAAAGTGTAAAGAATAAAAATAATGCCTACAGAATTTTATCTGTAGGCATTATTTTATGATTTTGAATACTCGGAATCACCAAGCAACGATTCATCGTTAACAATCCAATCGTTTACATCTATTATCCTGTAATTATCAATGTCGTCACGAACGATAAGTTTTTCGATACCTGCATTTATTATCATACGCTGACACATTGTGCAAGAAGTTGCGTTTTTTACATAATCCCCTGTTGAAACTTCTTTGCCAACAAGAAACATAGTTGATCCAATCATATCATTTCTTGATGCTGAAATAATACAGTTTGCTTCGGCATGAACGGAACGACATAATTCATATCGTTGTCCCCTTGTTACACCAAGTTTTTCTCTTATACACTCTCCACGGTCACAGCAATTTTCTCTGCCGCGAGGAGCTCCAACATAACCAGTAGAAATAATTTGATCATTTTTTACAATTATCGCACCGTAATTCCTTCTAAGACAGGTTCCTCGACCGATTGCAGCCTCTGCTATATCTAAATAATAATT
>JAZKZG010000057.1:0-5683 GCA_045612565.1 Eubacteriales bacterium | reverse complement strand
AGCGATAATCTGACTTGGTTTAACTTCCTTAATTCCGTAATCGCCAAAGCGGTTGCGGATTTCTTCTTTCTTCGCCTTATAACTCGATACGCTATTTGGCGACAGCTTGAATTCCTTGTACTCCCACCATTCATCTATAAGGTTGGAGACGGTTTTATCGCAAGCCGGGTCAATACACAGGCGCTCAAACTCTTCGATCTTCTTGTCAATTTCTGCATCGTCTTTCCCGTAGAAATGTTTCTTCCCGGAGAAGTCTACCGCGCCGAAGTGTTTATACGTCCTCGTTGTTTCTTTTGTACCGTTTGGGCGGGTGGTGTATTTCGATTTCTTCCTCATTGCCAATCAAGATATTCGTTCACTAACTTTTCCGTTTCATAATCATTGAGTTCTTTGTTCGCACGACGTTTCACTAACCTTGTTGCTTCTATCCACGCGCACTCATCATCATTTAACGGAAGCAGATTATCCCAACGATGTTTTTCGTTCTGTAACACTAATTGCCCGCGTTGCGGCTCGTCTGTCTCGCCAATAAGATAGCTAACCGTCGTATCAAGGACTTCTGCGATCTTAACCAATGTATCGAGTTTCGGATTCGGCGTTTCTTCGTCAAGCGCCTTTCTTACAGTACCATTCCCTTTCCCAATCGCTTTTTCAAGAGCGTTGATTTTCATGTCGCGCTTATCCATAAGGGAATTAATTCTCTCTGCCAAGATGGAAATAATTCTCACCT
Source organism: Eubacteriales bacterium (assembly GCA_045612565.1). Lineage (GTDB taxonomy): Bacteria > Bacillota > Clostridia > Oscillospirales > QAKW01 > RGIG9041. The sequence goes on along the minus strand of JAZKZG010000057.1, from coordinate 4,953 downwards.
CCAAAAATTTTTTGAAATTTTTCGCAAAAAGGTATTGACATTGCGAATTGATTCCGTTATAATAGCCGGCGGTAGAACAAATTCGCAATATCTGTTCAAATATATTATGTTGTGGCGACATCTATATTAGAACAGATTCGCAAATTTGTCAATACCAAGTTTGCGATTTTTTATATAAAGGAGGTGGAATATGGACTTTGAAAAGATTGAATCGCTGTGCGCCGAAAAGGGCATAACGATTGCGGCGTTGGAGCGCGAAACAAAACTTGGCAACGGCACTATTCGTAATTGGAAGAAAGGGGGAAAGGCGAGTTTTGAGTACGCCGCGAGGGTTTCTGCTTTCCTTGGCGTACCGATGGAGACTCTGTTGAAAGAAAATGAAAGAATCGGAAACCTACCGTCTTGAGTTAGAACGCCTCATCGCTTTCTTCCCGGACAAGCGGGTAATCAACAGAACGCAACTGATGAAGTATACCGGGAAAGGGAGAACATGGTTAAACTCTCACGGTTTTACGGGAACTGAATTTACGCTCGTTGGCGTAGCGAACAAATTGTCAAAATTAAAATGAGGGAAAATTGAAATGGGAAATGAAAACATCGAAAGCATAGCGCGTGAACTTTATGATCTTGCTGAATCAATCGGCATAGAGACAGCGCTGAAATTCACTTTCGGCGATAACGTGGTGGTGTCATTGCAGATACCACGGTCGCTACTTGAAAAAGAGATTGTCACCTTTGACCTCCCGGCGAGGGTCGGTACAGTAGTTAACAAATGGTGCGCGATGTATTCGGAAAAACCGAAAACGGTTGACCGCATTGTGTCTCTGTTGAGCATGGGGGATTATGCGAAAGAGTTTGTGCGTGGTTACGGAGACAGGAGCAAAAGTTATCTGAAAACGCTTCTGCTGATGGAAAGTTATGAGCGGTACACGGAAGAGCAGAAAATGAAGTTCTGCTACAACACCATATTGCTGAACTGCGAGGTGTGACGTGAAAGATTACAGTTTTGACGTGTTAGAACTTGTGTCTGAGTTGAAATTCAATTCGGCAAACGCAAAACCGCTGAAGCTGTTGGCAAGGGATATGGATATGCCGCGTAGGAAAGTGGTTGCGCTGATTAAAAAAGCGAGAATGGAACTTGCCCCGGATGTGCTGATAGTGAATAACGGTCGAGATTCCTACTACATGAAAGGAAGCCTTTTCTATGGCAAAGGGGATTTGCTATGAATGTCCCGACAGAGAGGTTGGATGCCATTCCAAATGCGAAAGGTTTTTGGAATATAAGCAGAAGAACGCCGACGCTGAAGCGGCAAAGCAGAAAGCATGGCTTTCCGAAAACGAGTTCTACAACTTTAAGAAAGACAATGTGGCGCGTTATAAACGGAGGAGGGGCATTAAATGACCCTGTTTGACGAAATTAAACGCCTCAAGAAAGCGCTTGAAGAGGAAACGAAAATCATTGAGAAGAAAAACAAGCGCATCGAAGAACTTACCATTCAGCTTTCACAGGTTCAGTACGAATGCAGAACAAAAGACTATATCATCGCTACGAAAGAGGTGCAATTAGATGATCTCCAAAGAAGATTACGCGATACGGCGTTCATGGGGTGAAGCCTTACGCAGACGGCGTGTCGAGCAGAAGTTAAGCCAAACCGTTGTCATTATCCGCGCAAAAATCTCTCATACCATTCTTGCGAGTTATGAGCGCAACGCAGTAATGCCGACAGTATTCACCGCCCGGAAAATCCTCAAGGTGTTGGATTGGACGCTTGAAGAATGGGCGGCTGAAGCAGAAAAGATTTATGAAGACGGTTCGTGGTACAACGAACGGTTTGACCACGATTACGGTTATCCGCAAGAGAGGCGGCTACAATGACAAGAGAGCAGTTATTGTTTGAGCCAACTCCGCATTCATCATGGGTGCGCTACCTTGACGAAGAAAACGCCAACCGTCTGTTGAGAAGCATAAAAAGTCAAGCGATGAAAGATTACATTAATGCGCTCTCAAAGATAAACCACGACCCTACAGATCATGAAGCGAGAAACACAATCGACGAGTGTGAAAAGTTCTTTTCTGATGTTAAGAAACTCAATGTCGTTAAGCGCAAGATTCAGTATGACGGAGCGATGTTTGACATTCTTTGCATGGAATGTTCTCCCGAAGTATGGGGAGAGGCATTGCCGACAAAAGAGAATATGATGAAATGCCCGGTTTGCAAAGAGGGTCGCATAAACAGATCATACAGACCGAAAAGCAAGGGAGCAAGAGAGAAAGACCCGCGGATTATCTACTCTTGCGACGTGTGTACTTATAAATATGTTGCACACGTCTCTGTTCGTGAAATGGAGGATGACGGAATGAAAAGGCTAAAAGTTCAGTTAAAAAACATTGCGCTTGCGGAGCGCGAGAGGTTATGCAAACAGGAAATCAACGAAACTCTGTTAGAACACCAGGAATACACGCAAGCCGATATTGATGAGGCGTACAGGAGGATAACTGCCAAATGGAGGGTATGACGACATACAAAGAAAGCGGAATAACGTATGAGGTCATTTTGAAGCGTCGGAGCGGGCATTGGATATTGCTTGAAATTGACAACGAACTGTCCACTCTCCCGTGTGTAACGCCGTGGGTTCTGCGCTTCCCGGATGGGGAGATGGTGAGGTTCAGAAGCGAATATGATTTGTGGAAATACGCGCTGATAGATCGGAAACTGTTTTAGCATGGAAAATTACTGTAAAACTTGCGGTGCGTACATTCCGGTAGAATCGGACGTTTGCTTGGCTTGCGGGAAGCCGAGAAGATTCCATATTGATGATAATGAAGACTATTTGTTTTTCAAGGGCGAAAAGATACCTGTTTATATTGAATGTACAGAAACAAAACTAATGGACGTAGCAATTGGCGGCAGAATGGAAAATGGCACTATATGCCCTCGTGTATTAAAGTATTTGAGAAAATTTTCTGCTGTCGAAGTAAAACCAAAAATTATTAAATTTGAAATGGAGGAATAAAACAAATAATGGGAATCCCTGTAATGGTTTTAGGGGCGAGTGGTAGCGGAAAATCCACGTCTCTCCGAAACTTCAAGGAAAACGAAATCGGCATTTTCAATGTGGCATCAAAGCCGTTGCCATTCCGCGGAAATCTGAAAAAGGTTGACCACGCAACATATCCTATCATAACCAAGGTGCTGAAAGACAACAAACTGAAATGCTACGCGATAGACGATAGTCAGTTTTTGATGGTGTTCGATGAGTTTAACCGCGCCAAAGAGACAGGGTATGGGAAGTTCACAGATTTTGCTCTTAACTTCTATAACCTCGTTCAAACCGTCATTAACGATACCACTCCCGACACCATTGTCTATTTTTTGCACCACACAGACATTGACGACTTCGGGCATATCAAGGCAAAGACCGTTGGCAAGATGATTGACAACAAGCTGACCTTGGAGGGAATGTTTTCCGTTGTCCTCCTGTGTGGCACAGACGGCAAAGAGCATTGGTTTGAGACGCAGAGCGATGGCGTAAACACAGCAAAAACGCCTCTTGGAATGTTCGACGGAAACAGGATAGATAACGACCTCAAGATGGTTGATACGACCATCCGGGAATATTGGAATTTGAAAGGAGAAAAATAATGGACGACACAAGGTTTTACGGATGCCACTTTGATGTGTCCATCGAGAATGGTTACTACAATCTTAAATTTGTTGACCTGTCTCCGAGTGAGGTTTTTCGCTTTATGTCTCTCATGACGAAAGCGACGATGAAATACATTGATGAATACAAAAGTGTAAACGCGATAATTACACTCCATGAGGTTGGAAGCAATGGCGGCGGAGAAAAATAGTTGCATCTCTTACGAAGAGAGATGGGTTAACCTGTTCTTTGAGCCGGGGAAAGTGTGTTGTAAATACTGTCAGCTTTTGCAGACGTATAGCAGACCGTATTGCGTCCGCACAGGAGAACTCATCGTTAGCACGGATTCTGTTGGGTATTGGTGTCCGCTACTTACCGCTGACGAAGATGGGAAAGTTGTTGACCCCGCAACAGGGAGGGTGCTGTTTACATGACAGAAGAATGGCGTGACATTAAAGGTTTTGAGGGTGTTTATCAAGTTAGTAACTTTGGAAATGTAAAAAGAATTGCTCCATCAAGAAGACACCCAACAGAACATATAATGAAAAAACATGATTGCGGTAAAGGGTATTTGTCGGTTTCTTTACTGTATAACGGAAAGAAAAAATATATGAAAATTCATCGCGCTGTTGCTGAAGCATTTATTCCCAACCCAAATAAATACCCGGAAGTCAACCACAAAGATGAAAACCCGTCTAATAATTGTGTGGACAATCTTGAATGGTGTACTCACTTATATAATTCGCAATACGGAACGCGTGGTGAGCGAATCGGGAAAGCACATTCAAAAGCAGTTGTTCAATGTTCTTTGATTGGAACTTTTATTAGACGGTGGGAAAGTATTTCGGATGTTACAGAGGTACTTGGTTTTGAGCAATCTAATCTTTGTAAATGCTTAACAGGAAAATACAATAGCGCATACGGTTATGTATGGAAATATGTTAAATAAAGGAGAATAATATGATTTCTAAACCTCAAACATGGGAAAATATCAACGAAAACGGCGGCAACCGCAAACTCCCTATGGGCGCGTATGTCTGCATCATCCACAAGGTTACGGACGTAACTGACAAACAGTATTTGCAGATTGACTACGACGTAGCAGAGGGCGAGTACAAGGGCGTTGCTCTCGATGCGTATGAGGCATGGGGCAATTGGAATCACTCTTTCCGCGTCTACTACACCGACAAGGCGATGTGGAGATTGAAAAAGTTCATCACCCGAGTAGAGCGGACGAACCCCACCTTCACATTCAATTGGAGCAAACCGGAGTGACTTGTGAACAAGGGGAATCGGATGGGAAACATG
>JAZKZG010000056.1:0-12815 GCA_045612565.1 Eubacteriales bacterium | reverse complement strand
TTGATACTCCTCAGAACCTTTACAAATATCCTTGCAATATGTTTGTTGCTGGATTTATCGGTTCACCTCAGATGAACTTCTTTGAGGCTGATATTGCTGAGAAAGCTGATGGATTATATATCGAGTTCAAAGGCAACTCACTTAAACTTCCTGAAAATAAAGTTAATGACGATGTTAAGGCTTATATCGGTAAAACTGTTGTTGTTGGTATCCGTCCTGAACACGTTCATGATGAAGAAAGATATCTCGAAGCTCAGCCTGAGTATGCAATTGATGCTAAAGTTGAAGTTGCAGAACTTATGGGTGCTGAAACATTCCTTTATCTTGATATCGATGGCGCAAAAGTTACAGCTAAAGTTGCTCCTACTACTACTGCAACTGCTGATGATGAAATCAAAGTTGTACTTTCACTTGAAGCTGCTCATCTTTTCGATAAAGAAACACAGAGAACAATCATCAACTAATTTGTGCAATTTTACTGCTACGTTTTAATAACGTAGCAGTTTTTTGTTGTCATTTTTGTTAAAAAAAACATTGAATTTGCTCAATTTTATGACCCGTTGTGCAATTTTAACATATTATTTATAAAAAAACTGTTGAAATCATAGTGGTTTTGTTGTAAAATAATATGTACAAGTTATTGATAGAGGGGGATATTATGATGTCCAATAGATTTTTTCAAGGTGTTGTATACCAATTAAAAGAAAGCATTGATAGAACTGTAGGTGTTCTTGATGAGTATGGCACCGTTATTGCCTGTAGTGATCTTATCAAAATAGGTGAGAAGCGCGATAATGTTATTTCACTTGTTTCGGCAAAGATGGATATTGTTAAAGATGATGGTTATACATATAAACCGCTCACACAGGGTGGCGGTCTTGAGTATATTGCTTTTGTGGAAGGTGCAGACGAACTTTCAGATAAATTTATTTCTGTTGTTGTAATTGCTCTTGCTAATATTAAGCAATATTATGATGAGAAATTTGACAAAAATAACTTTATAAAAAACGTTATACTTGATAATATTCTCCCTGGCGATGTTTATATTAAAGCAAGAGAACTTCATTTAGAGACTGATGCAAATCGTGTTGCTATTCTTATTCGCATCTCAGATAAAAGTGATGTTTCGGCATATGATATTCTTCAGAGTCTATTCCCTGACAAACAAAAAGACTTTATTATTAATGTTAATGAAACAGATCTTGTACTCGTTAAAGAAGTTAAGGATTCAAACGATAATAAGGATCTTGAAAAACTTGCAAAGAGCATAGTTGACATTATAAATTCTGAACTCTATACAAAAGCTTATGTTGGTATAGGTACAATTGTTAATAATATACGTGAACTTCCGCGCTCCTTTAATGATGCTCAGGTTGCACTCGAAGTTGGTAAGGTTTTTGATACTGAAAAATATATTATGACATATGATAATCTTGGTATAGGACGTCTCATTTATCAGCTTCCGAACTCACTTTGTGAAATGTTCTTATCAGAAGTGTTTAAAAAAGGTTCGATCGAGTCATTGGATTATGAAACACTTTTTACAATTCAAAAGTTTTTTGAAAATAATCTTAATGTATCAGAAACATCTCGTAAACTATTCGTTCATCGTAATACCCTTGTTTACAGACTTGAGAAGATAAGAAAACTTACCGGTCTTGATCTTAGACGTTTTGATGATGCGATTGTATTTAAGGTTGCTTTAATGGTTAAGCGTTATCTCGTTTCAAATCCCACAAAATTTTAAATTAGTAGGTTAAAATGATTTTATTTGATGATGTTTATAAAAATTATCCTAACGGAACAAACGCTCTGAATGGCGTTAGCTTTAAAATTGATGACGGAGAATTTGTTTTTATAATTGGTCATAGTGGCGCAGGTAAAAGTACACTTATAAAATTGCTTTTACGAGAAGAAAAACAAACGAGCGGTAAAGTTATTGTTAATGATTTTAATCTTAATAAAATGAGAGCAAGTAAAATTCCGCAGCTTCGCAGAAGTATGGGCGTTGTATTTCAGGATTTCAGATTGATTGAAACAATGACTGTATATGAAAACGTTGCTTTTGCTATGCGCGTCACGGGATGCTCTAATAAAGTTATTCGCAGACGTGTTCCGTATGTACTTGGTATTGTTGGTCTTGGTCACAAGTCTAAAAATTATCCCAAAGAGCTTTCGGGTGGTGAACAACAACGTGTTGCACTTGCTCGTGCTTTGGCAAACAATCCTAAAACAATTATTGCTGATGAGCCTACAGGAAATGTAGATCCAGCATTGGCACGTGAGATAATGGAGTTGTTAATTGAAATTAACAAGATGGGTACAACGGTTGTAACAATCACACATGATAAAAACCTTGTTGATGATTTTAATAAGCGAGTAATCGCATTGAAAAACGGACAAATTATCAGCGATACGACAGGCGGGTATGATTATAATGAACACAGGTAGTATAGCATATTTTTTTAAGTCATCTGTAAAAAGTATGTACAAAAATGCATTGATGACACTTGCTTCGGTGTTTGTGTTAATTGCATGTATGATAATTATTGGCTCTGTATATTTAGCATCTGCTAACGTACTTAGTTTTATGGATAGGCTTGAAGCTCAAAATGAAATAGTTGCTTTTATTGATGATGAATATGGTGATGATAGTTTATCACGCAGTTCTTTATGTCAAAAAATTGCGTCAATTAATGGAGTTTCATCTGTTGACTACATTACAAAAGAACAGGCTCTTGCAGAATACCGTGACAGTCTTGGTGAGAATGATGATTATTTTGACGGTTTTGACGGTGATGATAACCCATTGAGGAATGAACTTCGCATAAAAATCGATGATATTTCAAGATTTTCAGAAATATCAGACCAGATTGCTGCCATGGAGGAAATTGCAAACACACGTGATTCCCGTGAGATTGTTTCAATACTTGAGTCCGCAAGACATGCACTCACAATGCTTGGTATTTGGGTGATTATAATTCTTTCAATTGTATCGTTGTTTATTATTTCAAATACAATTAAACTTGCAATGTTTAACAGACGAAATGAAATTAACATAATGCGTTATGTTGGCGCAACAAATGGGTTTATTCGTTTTCCGTTTGTTTTAGAAGGTATTTTGATTGCGATTCTATCCACTGTAATTGCACTTGGTATACAATGGTGCCTATATGTTTATGTTATTATGCCATTGCTTGATGATTTGACATTTTTATCGAGCAGTATTGTACCGTTTTCGCAAATGTTATCACCACTTGCAATTACTTTTGGTTCAATAGGATTGATTGTGGGTGTTTTTGGTAGTATTCTCTCAATCAGAAAGTATTTAAAGGTTTAATTTATGAATAATAAGTTTAGATTTATTGCCTTGGCAATTGTTGTTTTGATGGTTGTTTCGATGGTTTCGGGTTTTATTATCAGCGGAGTCAATGCAAATGCTAAAACAGTTGAGAGTATGCAAAAAGAACTCGACGAATTGGCTAAGAAAAAGGAAGAACTAGAAAGACAACTTAATGTAATTTCTGAAAAAAAGGAAAAAGAACTTGAAAAGAAAAGTCTAATTGACGAGCAAATAAATGCTACGAGGTCTGAAATTAATGTTTTGAATAATGTTATTTCAACCCTTGATGACGAACTTGATTCTGCTCAATCAGAACTTGAAAAAGCATCCGCTTTGCTTGATGAAAAATTAAAACTTAGTAAAGAACGTATAAGAAGCGCTTATGAGCAGGGTGAGGCTTCGTATTTGGAAATAATTTTACAGTCTGAGAGTGTTTATGACTTTATTTCGAAAATAGAAATTGTTTCACAAATTGCTAAAAAAGACAGAGCTGTTATCGACCAGGTTGTTGAAAGCAAAAAAACAATCGAAGTTAAGAAAAACGAAATTGAACAAAAGAAGATTGCAAATGAAGAAGCTGCATCAAAACTCAAGACAAAACAGTCAAATCTCTCAATAAAGCAACAGCAAAGCGATAAACTGATTGATGAAATGAACAGCGATGCAGCTGCAAAGAAACGCGCGGTTTTGGCTGCTGAAAAAGCAGAAGAGCAACTTCAAAATGAGATTATATCTGCTCTTTCGTCGAGTAATAATTCAACAGTTGTTGATTCGGGTGAATTTAGATGGCCGTTAAATTCAAGATTTAATAACATTACAAGTGTTTTTGGATATAGAACACATCCTGTTACAGGCGTTTACAAATTGCATACAGGCGTTGATATTGCAAGTTCAGGTATTAATGGTTCTGCAATAATGGCGGCTAAAGGTGGTACTGTTATAAAAGCAGGCTATAATCGTGGTTATGGTAACTATGTTGTTATAGATCACGGTGGTGGTTATGCAACTCTGTACGGTCACGCAAGTTCGCTTCTTGTGAGTGTTGGACAGAGTGTTTCAAAAGGTGATACTATTGCTTATGTCGGAAGTACAGGCTATTCAACCGGTCCGCATTTGCATTTTGAAATAATAAAAAACGGTGAATATGTAAATCCGCTTGGATATTTTAGTGGAGCAATGTCATTCACTTATTATTAAAAGGAAGAATTTATGAAAAAGAAAATTGAGGTAGGTACAGTAATATTTATAATTATTGTCGCTATTGTTCTCTCATGTCTTGCAACATATATGTATCTTACGAGTCTTATGCCAAGCCTTGTTGCCAAAGAATCTCTTTATGATAGGATTGCTGAAATTGATAAAACAATCGAAAAACGATATGTTGGTGAGATTGATAAAGATGCTGCAATGGATTCGCTTCTTTCGGGATATGCATCAGGTGTGGATAAATATAGCACATATCTTAATGATGATAACTATGCTGCATATACTTCGCAGATGGATGGCAAATATTCCGGCATTGGTATAACTGTAAAGTATATGGCCAGTACAGGTCTTCTTAAAGTAATTGATGTAAAATCAAATTCACCTGCTGCTAATACAGGTATTAAGATAGGTGATTTTGTATATAAAATTGGTGAAAAAGTTGTTTCTGAAATGTCGTATGAAGAGGCTGTATCACTGTTAAAGGCGGAAAACGGAACTGAAATGCAACTAGTTGTTTTGCGTGATGACAAGGAATATGAGAAAAAGTTAACTGTTGCAGAATATCTTACTTCAAGTGTTTCATATAAATTACTTTATTCTGATGTTGGATATGTTTCAATAAGTGAATTTGATAATAACACAGGCAAAGATTTTAAAGCGGCAGTTGAAAATTTAATTTCCAAAGGTGCAACTCAATTTGTTTTTGATGTCAGAAATAATACAGGTGGCAGTCTTACAACTGTTGTTGAGGTATTGGATTATCTCCTTCCCGAAGGTACACTTGTTACACTCAAAGATAAAGCGGGTCAGGAGAATGTTTATACTTCCAATAAAGATTCTTTAGATAAAAAATTTACAGTTCTTATAAATGAATCGACCTACAGTGGTGGTGAACTTTTTGCGGCGGCAATCCGTGATTTTAAAGCGGCGACACTTATAGGAAAAACCACCTATGGCAAAGGCTATGCACAGGAACTTATCCCGTTAAGTGAAGGTGCGCTTTATCTTTCAACAAAGCTTTATTATCCGCCTAATGGTGAAAATTATGAAGGTGTCGGTGTTTCGCCTGATAAAGAAGTTGAACTTTCTGCAGAATTAGAGGAACGTTTTTATGAACTGACTCCCGAAGAAGATCCGCAACTTGTTTTAGCTCTTGAAGAACTTGGTAAAACAATCGTAAAAACAGATGAAATTGAGTCAATAGAGACTGAAGAAGAATAGATTTAATTAAAGCCAACCTGAAGGTTGGCTTTTTGGTATTATATTAAAAAGAGGATATAAAAAATGAAGGTTTTTGAAGTATTTGATTATAATTTAAATCAAATTAAATTTAAACAGAACAAAGAATTTTTTGATTCTATTTTTAAAGAAATAGGTTTTAATTATTCAGATATTTCTTTTATTTTTTCTTCTGATCAAACGGGTGATATTTGTAAAAAAGCGATAAAGTTGTTTCCGGAACTTGAAGAATATAAACGTTATTATAGAGAATCTGAATTATATCAGTACTCTTATCCTGATTATAGATTCTCGAGTGTTTATATGAAAGAGGATGGAACGCTTAATTGTAATATGAAGCGCGAGCATCATGATGCATTCAGTGGACTCTTGAAAAAAATACCTGGTTCTGTTAATTTTGGCTTTATGGGAGTTATACTAGATAAAGTTAACTGGTATGGTGATGGTGGTTCCAATGAAATTTTGCTTGATAATTCGATAAATAGAATTATCAGTGATTTTAGATTTCAAAATTATCTTAGTAATAGTGTGCGGTTTTATAAAGAATTTGATTATGGCAATAAAAAGAATTATGTGGAAATAATTATTGATAGAACAAAAGATTATGAATCTTTGCATGAGTACCCGGAAAGATTTGAAGAGTTAATAGCAAAACTAGGCAAACCGCTAGGTAAGTATTTGCATTGTGGTTTTGATGAATTGGAAAGGAATAAACTTGAGATTGCCAAACAAACTGTAAATGAATGGAAAACCCACAAGAATTATTCACATTATTTTGATGGCTTTGAAACACGAGAAAGGAATCTGATTGATTCTGTGACTCCTGTTTCGAACTATTCTCCTAAATCGATTCTTAATAAGATTGCAAAGAATTATAATTACAAATATGTTAAATGTGTAAATGGTTGTTACACATTTAAAAAAATAAATAAAAGTAATCATTCTTTTGTGGTTGAATTTTTGTTTAGACCGTTTTCTTTGTATGTCAATGCATCTATTTCTGTCTATGGCTATAATTTTTCTCATTTTATTTACAATGATAATGAACTATCAGCAAAAGATGAATATGTTTTGCAAAAATATGCTAAAGCAACATTTGAAGCGGCAAATGAAATTGAAAATGATGCATCTGAAATGCTCTATAAACTTTATAACAAAACACCTGACTGGTATATAAAAAAATAATAGGATGGTTTACATCCTATTATTTTTTTATATCAATTTCTAATATTTCTCCAATATAAACTCGGTGCATACCGCCCTCGGAGTATGTTTTTTCAAACGGCGCTAGGTCTGTAAAGCAATCTTTTTCAATATCTTGTCTATAAATTTTTTTACAAATGACAGTTATTCTGCCTTGGTCAATGTACGGCGTTTTATTATCTGCATAACTCAGTGTGAAACCACATTTTTTAAATTTATCTTCATTTTTACCTGAGTTCCGACCGCAATATGTTAATTTCTGTCTAAAATCGTCTTCAAAAAATGATAACGAAAAAGTATCGTTTTCCTCCAAGAAATTGTATGTATATCTTTCGGGTCTTACAAAAATTGTGGCAACATTTTTTGAAAAAAGAATACCGAAACCTCCAAAACTTGCGGTCATAGTATTTGCTTTTTCTTTATTTCCTGCTGTGATGAGCATCCAATCTTCGCCGATTAGTTTAAAAATATTTTCATTTAATTGTGTTGGCTTGATTTTCATAGTAATTCCTCCTAAATATATTTTATAATATTATTTTAAAATTTGCAACAAATTATCTGTTTCTACTTTAGAAGAATAGAATGTAATGATTAAATATTAAGGTGAATAATATGATAATTAAATGCAAAAATATGACACATGCTATGAAAGCAAAAAAAATAATGAACGAATCGGGTATATCGGCATCGGTTGAAAAAATTAATAATGTTCCAAATTACAGCGGCTGTGTGTATGCTGTTGTATTTAGTGATATTTATTTTGAACTTGCTTTTAAACTGATAAAAGAAAATAACATTATTTTGCATAAAACTGAACTAAATAATTTTGGTGATGAATTTTTATGATATATTTTGATAATGCTGCTTCCTCCTTCCCAAAACCTCCGAGTGTTATTAATAGCGTGAGCAAATGGATAAAACAAAACGGAGCAAATCCAGGAAGAAGCGGACATAATCTTTCAATAGAAGCTGCCTCGGAAGTGTTTGAAACGCGACTTGCTTTGGCGGAAATGTTTGGTATTGACGAATGTGAAAATATTGCATTCGTACCAAATGCAACGTACGGTTTAAATATTTTAATTCAGGGGTTGCTGAGTGAAGGGGATCATGTAATCACAACCGTTTTTGAACATAATAGTGTTTTGCGTCCTTTATTTTATATGCAAAAAACTAAAAAAGTTGACATTGATATTTGTGATGTCGATTTATATAATGATGAAACAACAGTTGATAATATTATTAAAAAAATAAAGAATAATACAAAGCTTGTTGTTTGTACACAGTGTTCAAATGTTTGTGGAAAAGTTATGCCTATAGCCCAAATAGCTTCAAAACTTCCGGCAAGTGTCAAGCTTATTGTTGATGGCTCACAAGCTGCTGGGATTATACCTGTAAATTTAAAAAAAGATAAGATAGACTATTATTGCGCCCCTTCTCATAAAGGTCTTTTAGGGATACAGGGTAGTGGTTTCATTGCAATAAATTCAACAATTCCAAAAGTAATCATTTCCGGCGGAACTGGAAGCGAAAGCATAAATCTGTTTCAACCAGACTATATGCCGGATATTTTTGAAAGCGGAACATTACCGACTCCATCAATTGTGAGTATTGGAGAGGGTATTAAGTTTATAAAATCTTACGGAATTGATAAAATTTATAATTTTAAACGAAGTCTGACTTTATATGCAGATGAAAAGTTAAAAGAAATTGATGGTGTTGAAACTTACATTGATACAACTAAGTCCTGCTTTGTTGGAATGGTCTTTTTTAATGTTGAAAACAAAAAATCAGATGAGGTCTCAAAGTATTTGTCTGATAATGGAATATGTGTAAGAAGCGGTATCCATTGCGCACCTTTTTCACACAAAAAGTTTGGCACAGAAAATGTTGGAGCCGTAAGAGTTAGCTTTAGTATTTATAATACTCATCGACAAATTGATGAATTGATAAAAAAATTAAATATTTATATAAAAAAATAAAATAAATATATTTATTTTATGTTAAAGGTATGGTATAATTACAATAAAGAATTATACCATATTTTTTGTGAGGTTATTTTTGATGCATATTGTTTTGGATTTCTTTAAAAATTTAATAGGCATCTTTTTGACGATGAAGTTTCCTGAGGATTATATAGATATAATCCTGGTTGCTGTAATTGTTTATTATGTTATTAAGTTTGCTAAAGATACTCGTGTTGGACATCTTATTCGCGGAATAGTGCTTATATTAGTGTTGTATGAATTTTCTAATTTAATTAATTTGAGCGCTTTGACATATATTCTAAAAAACACCATTCAACTCAGTTTTATTGCGATTATCATTGTGTTTCAACCTGAACTGCGTTCTGGACTTGAACGAATAGGTAGAGTTAAATTTAGTACAATCCGCAATTTTCAATCTCTCAGTAAAAATGATATTAATACAATGACTCAATCAATGATTGACAGTGTTTGTGAGAGTTGTAAAATTTTATCAAGCAGGAAAATCGGCGCGTTGATCGTTCTAGAAATGTCTAGTCGACTTGGTGAAATACTTGATACTGGTATTTCGATAGATGCATCGGTAACCCCACAAACGCTTATTACAATATTTTTCCCTAATACACCTCTTCACGATGGTGCAGTAATTATTCGCGAAAACAGGATTGCATCTGCTGGTTGTCTTTTGCCTCTCAGTAAAGATCTTGAAATTAGTAAAGAACTTGGCACAAGGCATAGGGCTGCTGTTGGTATAACAGAGATGTCTGATGCTATTTCAATTATTGTTTCTGAGGAAACAGGTAAAATTTCATATGCTCTTGACGGAAAAATAAACATTGACGTTTCGACTGAACAACTCAAACAGCTTCTTGAAGATAAATTTATTATTGATGAAAATTCAAATCGTAAGTTTAAACTCTTTAGAAAAGAGGTGAACGACAATGAAGATTAACTTTCGTTCAATTTGGGATTGGGTTCGTAACAATTGGCTTTTAAAATGCCTTTCACTTTTTATTTCAATAATTATTTGGCTTGTTGTTGTTCAATATGTAAATCCCGAGGACACAAGACGTATTGAAAATATTCCTATTCAGGTTGCAACTGCTGATTCTGTTCCAGCGGGTGAGGGTCTTGTTCTCGTGACCGATTATAAAAAGACTATGTCAATAACTTACACTGCAAGTCGTGATGTTATTGCAATGCTGAACACTGATTCGATAAAAGCTTATGTTGATCTTTCGGGTGCTACAAAATCGGGAGAATACAGTTTTCCTGTCAAAGTTGATACAGGTGGTCAGAATATTACAATTGTTGAACAAACGGTAAAAGACGCACTTCTTAAATTTGAAAAGAGTGCTACAGCACAGGTGAAAGTAAATGTCACTGCAGAGGGAAGTGTTCCCGAAGGGTATGTTAAAAATGATCCTGTTTGTGTTCCTGCTTTCATTAATATTGAAGGCCCTGAATCAAAGGTTTCAAAAATTGTATCTGCCGAGGTTGTTGTACCCGAGAAGAATTTTACACAAACAAATGTATATTCTTGTGAGTATAAATTTGTTGATGCACAGGGTGAGGTTGTTACAAAAGACTATATTACCGTTGATTTCGAAACGGTAGATGTTACAGTTACTGTTTTAAAAACGAAATCACTTCCTGTAACCGCGTCGCTTGTTAATTCGTCCGGCGGATATGAAAGCAACTTTGTAACACTTGATATTAAACCTTCTACTATCACAATAGCCGGTAGCGATGAAATGTTGGAAACACTCAACAGTTATGACCTTGGATCTATTGATGTATGCGAAGAAACGGCGGCGTTTAAACGAGATTTTGTTGTAACATTGCCTAATGGTGTTAAAAATGTTGATGGTATTACAAATGCTACTGTTGATGTGAATTTTGGTGAAATAAGAACAAAAACAATTGAATTTACAGGCTTTAAGATTGAAAACTTAGTTGATGGACAGAAAGCTGTTATTACAAACGATTCGCTATCGGTTACATTCCGAGGCCTTGCAGCTGATATCGCTAAAATTGATGTTTCTAATATTACTATTGTTGCTGATTTCCAAAATAAAGTTCACACAAAAGGCAAAAATAACATTCCTGTTTATGCCGTGATTCCTGACACATATAAAGTTGGTGTGCAGGGTAAATATTATTTAACCGTAAATGTAGAATAACAAATAAACAGTAAAGCATAAATTATTGCTTTACTGTTTATCTTTAAAGAAAAAATATGAAAAATAATGCAATCGTAGAAAAAATCGAAGATAAATATGTTATTGTGTCAACATTCAGAAAAGGTGCGTGTGGTGATAACTGTGCAATGTGTAATAGCTGTACCGCTCAAAAGGTTTTTACAAAAGCATTTTGTGATTTTGATGTAAATGTTGGAGATTCTGTTATAATCGAATCAAATTCATTTTCTATTGTTTTGGCTTTGTTAGCGGTTTTTGTTATTCCAATAGTGGTTCCGTTGATTTTATATCTCTTTTTGTGTGCTTTTGATAAAATTGTTTCACTTGTTGCTGCGTTTATTGGTGCCATAGTAGCGTTTTTATTTATATATAAGTTGTCGCGTTTAAGTTTATTTTTGAATAAAATTACACCGAAAATTGTTTTGGTTACCAATAAATTCTAAAAATTCTATTGTAATTTATATTTTATTATTGTATACTAAGTTGTGGCTTTGCAATTATATTGTGATGGAGGATGTTTTTATGAAATATATAACGGTTAGCAAACTTTATGCTGATGCATCTGATTTTTTTGATAAAGAGGTTACTGTTTGTGGTTGGGTTCGTACAATTCGCGATTCTAAAAATTTTGCATTTATTGAATTGAATGATGGTAGCCATTTTAAAAGTATTCAGATTGTGATGGAAAGTGATACTCTTTCTAATTATTCTGAAATTGCCAAACAAAATGTTGGTGCATCTTTGGTTGTAAAAGGAATTCTTTGTGCAACTCCCCAGGCTAAACAGCCTTTTGAAGTAAAGGCAACACAGATTGATGTAGAGGGTGTGAGCGCACCTGACTATCCTCTTCAGAAGAAACGTCATACTCTTGAGTATTTGAGAACAATGACACATCTTCGTCCTCGTACAAATACTATGTCAGCTGTTTTTAGAGTGAGATCAAAGGCTGCTTTTGCAATTCATAAATTTTTTAATGAAAACGGATTTACTTATGTTCATACTCCTATTATCACCTCATCAGACTGTGAGGGTGCAGGAGAAATGTTCCGTGTTACAACACTAGATTTTGATAAAATTGAAGGAAAGCCTGATTTTTCAAGAGATTTCTTCCAGAAAAACACATTCTTGACAGTTTCAGGACAGCTCAATGCAGAATGTTTTGCACAGGCTTATGATAAAATTTATACATTCGGCCCTACATTCCGTGCAGAAAATTCCAATACTGCACGTCATGCTGCAGAATTCTGGATGATTGAGCCGGAAATAGCATTCGCAGATCTTTGTGACGATATGGAACTTGCAGAAAAAATGATAAAATATGTAATTTCATATCTTTTAGAAAACTGTAAGTATGAACTTGAATTTTTTAATAATTTCATTGATAAAACATTACTTGAGCGTTTGAATAACATTGTATCAAATGACTTTGCCCATATTACTTATACCGAAGCTATTGAAATTCTTGAAAAAGCAAAAGACAGTTTTGAGTATCCTGTATCGTGGGGAATTGATCTACAGACAGAACATGAGAGATACATTACGGAGCAGGTATTCAAAAAACCTGTTTTTGTAACTGATTATCCTGCTGAGATTAAGGCGTTCTATATGCGACTTAATGATGACAATAAAACTGTTGCAGCT
>JAZKZG010000055.1:0-6703 GCA_045612565.1 Eubacteriales bacterium | reverse complement strand
TAATATATTATAATATATTAATACTTTTTAGGAGATGATTCAATGATTTATAATAAAACAAGAAGAATCATTTTGTCTTCGGTATTGTTATCGTTAGGCTTGGTGTTACCACTTTTTACTGCTCAAATTAAAGAGATAGGAGACTCACTTTTACCAATGCATTTACCTGTTATGCTATGTGGTCTTATGTGTGGCTGGGGATATGGTACTACAGTTGGCTTTTGTATGCCTTTTTTGAGATCATTAATATTTTCTATGCCTCCTATTTATCCCAATGCCGTGTGGATGGCGTTAGAACTTGCTACATATGGTTTTGTTATAGGTTTTATATATAACAAAAAGACAGATAAATCATTGTTTTGGATATATTTTAGTTTGATTTGTTCAATGATAAGCGGCAGAATAGTTTGGGGAATTACAAAACTTATTTTATTAGGTGTAAAGGGTACGGCATTTACATTTACTTCTTTTATTATGGGTGGTTTTGTCGATGCTTTGCCGGGTATTGTTTTACAGTTGATTTTAATTCCGATTTTTATAACAATCATTTTGAGGTTTAAAAATGATAAAGAATAAATTTGATACTTTTTTATTTGATTTTGACGGCACACTTGTTGATTCAATGCCAACTTATGCTTCGTCGATGTTGAAAATTTTAGATGAAAATAATGTTGAGTATCCCGCTGATGTTTTAAAAACAATCACTCCACTTGGATTGTTAGGTGCTGCGGAATATTTTATAAAATTAGGTATTAAATTATCTGGAAACGAAATTATAGAACTAATGAAAGAATATATGCTAAATGAATATTTGCATAATATTCCTGCAAAGAAAAATGTTATTTCTGTCTTAAAAACATTAAAAATCAGTGGTGCTAACCTAAATGTTCTTACAGCAAGTCCTCATATAACGCTTGATGCTTGTTTAAAAAGATTGGGAATTTTTGATTTGTTTTCAAATGTTTGGTCTTGTGACGATTTTAATACCACAAAATCTGATGTTAACATTTATAAAATGGTTGCTGACAAAATCGGAAAGAGTATAAATGAGATTTTATTTCTCGATGATAATCTCAATGCTGACATTACAGCTAAATCTGCCGGTATGAAGGTTTGTGGAGTATATGATGATTCGTCTAAAGATTTTACAAACGAAATTAAAGCATCAACCGATTTTTATATTGATGATTTCACACAATTGCTTGACTTTATTTAATTTGGAGAATTGAAATGGATAATATTTTAAGAATAATTGAAAAGAGTGGTGCATTCCGCGTTTTTGTTGCTGATACAACAGAACTCGTCGGAAAAGCAACTGAAATTCATAATTTATCACCTGTTGCTGCAGCGGCATTGGGCAGAACTCTTACCGCATCTTCTATTATGGGTCTTGATCTCAAAACACAGTCAGAAGGTTTATCTATTCAAATTTGCGGTGACGGACCTCTTGGTGATATTGTAACTGCTGCTGATTGTTTTGGTAATGTAAGGGGATATGTTGAAAATCCGAATGCTGATGTTCCGCTTAAAAACAATAAGCTTGATGTTTCATCTGCTGTTGGTTCGGGTTTTTTGACAGTATCAAAAAATATGGGAATGAAAGAACCATATGTTGGTAGAGTTGATTTACAAACAGGGGAAATCGCTGAAGATATTGCTTATTATTATATGAATTCACAGCAGACGCCCTCTGTTGTTGCTCTTGGTGTTCTTGTTGACGTTGATTATACTATTAAAGCAGCAGGCGGATACATCATCCAACTTTTACCGGGCGCTACTGAAGAAATCATTTCAAAACTCGAAGCAAATGTTTATACTCTTGAGAGTGTTACAGAGATGCTCACTAAGAATTATGATACCGAAAGAATGGCGCGAGAGATTCTACTTGGTTTTGAATATGATATTCTGTTTAAAAATACTCCCAAATATCAATGTAACTGTTCAAAAGAGCGCGTTGATAGAGTTATGGTATCTCTTGGTGAAAAAGAACTCGGTTCGATGATTGAAGATCCCGGAATGGCAGAAATTGATTGTCATTTTTGTCATAAAAAATATAAATATGAAAAAGAAGATTTGATAAATCTCTTAAACTTTGCAAAAGGAAAGTAAAATGAAAAATGTTTTAAAATTATCGCTATCTTTGTTGGGAAATCAGTTTATTTCTGTTATCGGCGCGGCAATGTGTATTATTTTTACTAATTTGTTTTTTGGAAATACAGTGTTAACACACATTGTATTTTTGCTTTTTACAATGCCGTTTTTTGTATATATTGAATATCGTGCTGCCTTTATGTATGGTTTTCGAGATTGTAACAGAAGAAATAATCCAAATGACAAAAAATATATTTTTAAAGGTCTTATAGCAGGTGTAATTTCGTTTATTCCCGTAATTGTTTTAATTATTATATATCTAAGTTATTTTTACTCTAATCAAATTCCGTGGGCTAATTTTTATAAAATCATTATAAGAATTATAACAATGTACTATAATTTTCCAATGTGCAATTTGTTTCCCAATCATTGTCCTGGGGTTATAATTTCTTCAATCTTACCGCCTACAATTATTCCCATGCTTGGATATATTGCAGGGTATAAAAATTTTGTAATAAGCAATAAGTTTTTAAAAAATAAAAATTCATTGCCTAAAGTATAATTTTAATAAGATGCGGTGAATATTGTTTAATGGTGATTATGTGAAAAAAACAATATTTGCCGTTTCTTTAACGGTTTTTCTAACAATTATTTTAATTTATGGAATTAATTCTGATTATATTGAAGTTTTTTCAAAAAATAAGCCTATGATAATTATCGATGCAGGTCACGGTGCTCCGGATGGCGGTGCCGTTGCATTAGACGGTACATTTGAATCAGATATTAATTTACATATTGCTCTTAAAATTCATGATTTTTTAAAACAAAAGAATATTGAATGTATTTTGACAAGAAGCGACAGTAACTCGATTTATTCTAAAGGTGAGTCGATTCACGAGAAAAAAGTTTCTGATATTAAAAACAGAGTGAAAATAGCAAACGATAACAAGAATGTCTTTTTTCTCAGCATACATATGAATACTTATCCATCGCCAAGTGTCAGTGGTGCGCAGGTTTTTTATAAACCTAAAAGCGAGGTTTCTGAGCGAGTCGCAAATCAAGTACAAGATGTTCTTAATTTGAAATTTCAACCTGATAACACAAAGAAAATCAAGCCGATTCCATCTAATGTATATCTATTTAATCACATCGAAAATGATTGCGTTTTGATTGAATGTGGTTTTCTTACCAACCAAAACGATTTAAATAATTTGAAAAACGAAAAGTATCAGAATGAAATTTCAAAAGTGATATCAGAGGCTGTTATATTCAGTCTATTAGGAGGTTGAAATTAAAATGGCACCTAAGCAAAAAACGGTTTTTATGTGTACAAATTGCGGTAATGAAAGCGCAAAGTGGATGGGTAAGTGTTATGCCTGTGGTGAGTGGAATACATATGTTGAACAAACGGTTGTTTCTCAAACTTCAACAACATCATCGTCTATTTTATCTTCTATAAAACCTCAGACAATAAATTCGGTTGATATAACATCTGAAATAAGATTTTCAACAGGTCTTAATGAACTTGATAGAGTGTTTGGGGGAGGAATCGTTTTGGGATCTCTTACCCTTATCGGTGGTGACCCTGGAATTGGAAAATCAACACTTGTATTACAAATGTGTAATAATCTTTCAAAATGTAAAAAGTGTCTATATGTGTCGGGTGAGGAGTCTATAACTCAAATTAAACTCAGAGCTGACAGGTTAGATATTAAAAGTGATAATTTGCTTTTACTTTCTGAAACTAATATTGACACAATAGTTAATCATTGCAACAATGACAAACCTGATATTTTGATTGTTGATTCGATTCAGACTATGTTTTGCTCGTCGGTTAATTCTACGACAGGAAGTGTTTCGCAAATTAAGGAAGCAACTGCAACACTTATGAAAATTGCAAAAGAACAGGGAATTACTGTTTTTATAATCGGTCATGTAACCAAGGAAGGTTCGCTTGCAGGTCCTAAAGTTCTTGAACATATGGTTGATACGGTTTTGTATTTTGAAGGTGATAAAAACTTAAGCTACAGAATTTTGAGAAGCATTAAAAACAGGTTTGGTTCAACAAATGAAATTGCTGTTTTTGATATGCAGTCTTCTGGGCTTGTTGAAATTGATAATCCTTCAAAAATGTTTTTGGATGGTAGACCTGAAAATGTACCGGGTTCATGTGTTACTTGCGTTATGGAAGGTACACGTCCAATTCTTGCAGAAGTACAAGCTCTTGTTACAAAAACAAGTTACCCTGCACCTCGCAGAATGTCATCAGGTGTGGATTATAACAGAATGTCTCTTTTACTTGCTGTTTTAGAAAAACGTGCTAACTATGCACTTTATTCGATGGATACATATATTAATGTTGTAGGTGGATTTAAGTTGATTGACAACAGTTCGGATCTTGCAGTGTGTCTTTCTGTAGCATCTGGTCTTGCCGACTTTGAGATGCCTTCCGATTTGATTGCTGTAGGTGAAGTTGGACTGTCGGGTGAAATTAGGGCTGTTTCCTACGTTGAACAACGTATAGTTGAAGCAAAGCGTCTTGGCTTTAACCATATTATGATTCCTTCACGCAATAAAATAAAAAAAGATTTTGAGGGAATAAATGTTATAAAGGTATCTTCACTTTCTCAAGCGATTTATAAAGTCAGAAACGGTCTTGAATAATATGAAAAGGCTTATTGTTGATAAGAATATTTCGAAATATACTATATCGTTTTTAGAATCATTAGATTATTCGTTGATATTTTCGATAGAATTATGTGATGTTAAAAACAGTACAAGCACTCATCCTGATATGCAATTTGTAAAAATAGGCGATAAAAAAGCGATTGTGGCGTCACAATCGCTAAACTATTATAAATCACAACTTACTGATTTTGAGTTTGTTGCAGTTGAAAATATAAAATCACCCTATCCTGACGATACAACTCTCAATTTTGCTTTGGTGGGTAATAATGTAGTTTGTACAAAATATCAGTATAATCGAATTAAAGAGTTGCAAAATTATGATTGCATTTTTGTTAAACAAGGATATACAAAGTGTAGCATTTGCGTTTTAAATGATAGTACTATTATAACAGGGGATAGAGGAATTGCAAAATCACTCGAAAACAGCAACATCAAGGCATATTATTTACCTTGTGATCAAATTAAACTTGATGGATATGATAACGGTTTTTGGGGTGGAGCAAGCGGTCTTATAGAAAAGAATAAATTGTTTTTTAACGGTAATATTAAGAATTTAAGTTGTTATGATGAACTTGTATCTATTTTAGAACAAGAAAAAATCGAGCCAGTTTATCAAACAAACAGTGAAGTTTATGATAACGGCTCGATAATTTTGATTGATTAGTTTTGGCTTTTATAAATGCTGATGGCTTTAATTATAACCGATACAAGAACGGTATAAAGAATAGCAGTTATAACGCTTGAAATAAATCTGAATGCTGTGACACTGAGAACAAGTTCATAGGTGTAGCCAAATATTATTCCATCAAGAACAGATACAATTGTGTTAAGAACGGTCACAACGAGTGAACTAATTATAATCTCAATTCCCAGAATAACGGGTTTTTCGCTTTTTTTGAACCATTTAAACATAAGACCCATAAGAAGACCTCTTATTACAGCGGGGGCAACCCACAAAAGAGTGGTTGGTCCAAAACCATATGTAATAAGTTGGGGAATAAATGCGCCCACAAAACCGACAGCCATACCGTCGAGTGGACCATATAATACAGCGGCAAGAATAATTGGAAGTCCGCCAAAGGTGATTTTAATCGGTCCCATTTTTATGGATATGAGATCCAATACAATAAAAAGTGCTGCAAGAATTGCATTTGTACAGAGTCGTAATGTTCTTTTGTTTTTTAACATAATAAAAACCTCCTTATAATTTTGCTGAAATTTATAAGGAGGTTTAATTCGTCATTATAAATTCACAGCGGGATGCGAAATTCACACCGCAAGAAAACCTTTTCGTTTTGTCAGCAACTCCCCGTCTGGCAAACACTTCACGCGTGAATCTCTACTCTGTAAGATATAATTATTCTAATACCGATATTTTGTTTTGTCAATATTTATTTTAAGAGTTTAATATAACCGCTTTTGTTTAAATCAAAGATAACAGTAACGATTATTGGGGATATAAACAAACCAGCAATTCCAAACAGTTTTAAACCAACATACATTGCGGGGAGGGTGATTACTGCAGGTAGCCCAATTCCAGTCCCGATAATTTTTGGCTCAATTATTTGTCGAATAACCGTTATTGTTGCATAAATAGACAATATCACAATACCTTCGTTAAAATCGCGTAATAACAGTAGTATTACTCCCCAAGGTATCATAATTGTGCCAACTCCAAAAATTGGTAATATATCAATTATCGAAATTAAAAATGCAAGTGCAAAAACAGGCTTTATATCAAATATTGCAAAAGCTATACTTAACTCTCCAAATGTTATAAGCATTAATGTAAAATAGGATTTTGCATAATTTTTAAATACACTTATAATACTGTTTTTTATATGATTGATCATTTTTTGCTTTCTTTGACTTAGTTGTTCATTTAAAAAAGTTTTTACATCATAAAATGATGATGATAAAAAAA
>JAZKZG010000054.1:0-42418 GCA_045612565.1 Eubacteriales bacterium | reverse complement strand
TTTGCAGCCACCTTCCGCATCATCGCATTTTGTCACGCCTAATGATTATAACACATAGGATTTTAAAATGCAACACTTTTTTTATTTTATTTCAAATATTTTTTCATCGATAAAACATATAATATAAATTATTTCTTCCTTATTATAATATATAAGAGAATGGATAAAGTCCATTCTCTTTCCTTATCATTTATTAAAAAATCGCCTCTCGAAAGAGGCGATTTCATTATTAAATTATTTTGCCAAATATTCTTTATGGAATTTTGCAAACATTACTGACGCTTCAGCACGAGTGCCTGTACCCTTGGGATCAAAAGTAGATTTGCCCTTGCCGTTTACGATGTCAGCCATCTGACAAGCATAAACTGCATCTTTTGCCCAACTGCTTATTTTGTTGTTATCAGCAAAGTTTTCTTTGGTTTCAACTGTTTTGAGTGTAACACCCTTGAACTTTGCAAAGTTTACAAGCATTACGCACATCTGCTCACGGGTTACGTTAGCATCAGGGCCAAACTTGCCATCGCCAAGTCCGTTTACAATTTTGTTGTCACTTGCCCACTTAACTGCAGCGGTGTACCATTTCTTAGCAGGTACATCTTTGAATGATGTCGTTACATTTCTATTTGATGTATCAACGCCAACAAGATTTGCAAGTACCTGTACAAACTGAGCACGTGTGATGTTTGTTGAAGGTGAGAACTTATTGTTGCCTGTACCTGTAAAGATACCGTATGCTACTGAGTAGTCAACATACTCTTTGTACCAACCCTTTGCATTGATATCGGTGAACAATTTTGATGTATCTTTGATTTCAACGTCAGCGGGTTTGTCGGGTTTGGGTTGTTGCTGTCCGGCTGCTTTCTTTTTGATTGTAAGTGCAACAGGAGCCGCAACTGTGCCGTCTTCTGCTGTTACAACGATGTAAACTGTAGCATCTTTATCAGCGAGTGTTACAACGTTATTTGCAACGAGTTTTGTACAAGCAGCATCCGAGAATACCTTGTAACCTGCACCTGCTGATACGGTGGGTTTAACTGTGAATGTAGTTTCTGCTTCAGCCACAAAGCCACCGCCTTTAGCGGTTGCATTTGCAACTGAAAGAACTTTTGCTTCACTGCTCTTTTGTGATGCGAGAACAAGTTTGAAGTTTTTAACTGTGCCGTCTTCGGCAACAACTGTGAGTTTGTATTCTGCACCCTTGGGATTTTCGATAACAAATTTACCTGCATTATAGGGGTAAACTGCTGTACCGAGTGTTACAAATCCTGTAGCACCTTCTGAGAATGATGCAGTAAACTCAAATTTAGCCTGACCGTTTGTAACAGGAGCAGTAAAGCCTCCATTAACAGCAGTAAGTTTTTCATCAATTGCAACAAGTTCACATGCACTGCTCATTGCTCGTTTTACTGTCAATGAATAGCGTTCGGTAAGACCGCCCTTTGTAAGATTGATATTATAAATAAGGTCAACGCCTTTTTGGATATCTGTAATTGTATATGTGCCGTTATCGTCAGGGATAATGGGTTCGTCCGAACCTTCAGGTACTACACTTACGAGAATACCATCTTCAACAGAAGGTGTGAATGAGAATGTATCATCGTCTGCGCCGATTTCTTTTTCGAAAGATACTGCGTCAATAACTTCAACATCAGCGCCGATATCTTTAAGTGCAACAGCGGGAGTTGAAGGACGAGAAATCTTCATTTTATATACTTTACGATTTGCTCTATCGGGTGAGAAAGCAACAAATACAAAGTAGTTATCGATGTTTTTGAGAACGCACTGTGAAACCGGTGTTTCGTTTTCATAAGTATCGATGTTTGAATAATCTTTATCTGAAGGATAAATATCGCAAACAGCCTGACCGATAATTTGAACAGTCTTATAGAACAAGTTTGCACCAACAGTGCCGGTAACCATAGCGGCATCATGGTCAACTGTCATATCTTTAACTTCAAATTTCTGAACAGCGTCGGTCTTGATTGTTCTTGCACCGTCGATGTAGCAGTATTCGTATCCAACGTTACCTGTAGGAAGAACGTTGTTTTGTTCATTCTTATAGTTTGATGACCAGGTGGGGCTGATATAGCAACCTGTCATATCGATTTTTGTACTGCTGTCACCAAGGCGGACATCGAGTTTATAACCAAGGAAGGTGTTATTTTTAAATGAAGCATAATCGGTAAGGTTACCTGTGGGTTCACTGTACCACAAAATAAAATCTGTTTTTACACCGTCGGGAGTTGTGGCAGTTGCAGCGGTATTGATAACAAGGTTATCTTCGTAAGTTACCTTTGAGTACTCAGCACCAAAAATTCTGATTTCGGGAGTACCGTTTGATTCATATGAGTTATAGAAGATATTGTTTGTAATTTCAACCTCAGTAAACTCACCGAGTGCAGCATCGGGTGATTTATCTGCGTAGTAACCGCAGAAGTCATATCGACCGCCACGACCTTTGCCCTCAAAGGGAGCAATATATGAATTTTTAAGAGCAACCTTTGCATTCTTGTAAGGAGCCCATTTGAACCATGACCACTGAAGAAGGTTTACAGTTGAGTAGTCAGCGCAGAAACCGTCAACGATAAATGTCGGAGAAACCTTTTCATCAAAAAGACGGTTATTATTGTTTTCCATATCAAGTTTACCAACACGGAGATTGATGATATGTGTTTCATCGATATTGTTTGCAGCCGATGCACCTGTGTTATGTGAGTTAAGGTTCCAGAAACTCATTGCAAAGTGGCGCATATTTGCTGTACGACCTGTAGCAAGTTCAAGAGTTGCAGTTGATGTATCTGTTTGATACAAGTATGTGTTGATAAGCTTCAAAACAGTTTTTGTACTGCTCTGAGGACGGAACGAATCATAGAATCTGTGGGCAATCTGCATACCGAGGATTGAAATCTCACCTGCAGCAGCACCGTCGATAACGATATCATTACAAATGGTGGGGTTTACTTTCCATGCAGAGTTGAGTTGCCATACCTGTGTAGGATCGGTTGTGTTTACAACGTTAGGATTATCGTTCCAGTTAGCGCCGAACACTTCTACTGATGATTTAACACGAAGTTCGGGATATGTACCGGGAGAGAGGATAACCTGCGGAGTTTCGCCGCGTGCAGCAAGGTCAGCTGCCTTACAAGCTTCGTCAAAAGTGCCGAATGCATTTACGCCTGCGGTAAACTGCCATGTCTGGCCCTCCCAATCGATATTGAGTTTTGTTCCTGTAGGTTTGTTTCTGGCTTTTATCGAAACAATACAAGCTGTCTTTTTGAGTTCGGGAATTTTATCACTCGAAGGATAACTTACATAGTCTTCGGCAAAAACCGGTGCTGCAGCAAATGTAAAGCAAGTCATTAATGATACAACCATAATAACAGTTAAAATTGCTGCTAACAGTTTTTTTGCGTTTGTCATAAAAACATCTTCCTTTCGGATTTTTATTATATAAATATATAATTTTACTAATTCATTATAACAAAGCGCATTACAAAAGCATATAACTTTATGTTGCATAAATTATACTAAATGGATACTCTTTGTTAAAACTGACTATTTGCACAAATACCACCCCCTATTAGTTGTGAAAATGCATAAACAAAATGTCAGCGTGAGCGTTTTTTTACCAAAAATCGTTTGGTATTTTCAATGATTTCGACAATTTTAAATTTAAATTTAACGGTATTTGTATCATCGGTCACCATCTGCAGATTACCATCCGACAAAACCGACGACATCTTTTGTTTATTGCTGTCGGCAGTTGACGCACCAAGGCAGATATCCGGAAACATAACACACCAAAAATTCCTACCCGAAGCCGAGCCGATTTTAACATCGAGCGTGTCATACACACCTGCAGGAAGCGTCACTCCCTCATAACTTCTTGTAGGGAAATATCGCTTTGTCACAACCGCCTCAACGGTGCTGTCATCACCGCGACTGCGCAGTATATCTGTGGCTATTGATTCGATTTTTACAAGCGAATTTTGTGCCGTTTGCATTGATTGCTGTTTATCGGCGCAGTTTTTAAAAAGATCCGAGCAATACTCGGCAATACCGTCGCGCACGGCGAGTTTGTTGCTTTGGTCAGCATCACTGTTTGAGTCTGCAATAACATGGAATCTAAATACGCTTTCACGTATTTCTCCCACCTCGGCATCAAGTAAAATACACATTGTAAATATACATGCAAAAAACGCACTCATACAGCCAAATGCTGCCAAAATTCTTTTTTTCATAATAATCACTCCTCTGAGTTGATTATTGACAAAAAAATAAAGAACAACCAGAGTTGTTCTTTATTTCATCGGTTTTACAATATAAACTTCTTTGTAATTTTTGCTAAGAGCGTCATAGGCGAGTTTTGCCTTTTTATAATTTGTAAAAATACCAAACACAGCCGAGCCCGACCCGCTCATCATAGCAAAATCGGCACCGTTAGCGACAAATTGGTTTTTTATATCTGCAATCTGCGCACACGCATCAATACTTGCACCCTCAAGCGCATTTGCGGCGCTGTTGATCACGGCGGAAATGTCACCTTTTTCAATTCCCGCAATCACATTGTCAGTGGACGTGCCGCCGAACGCCTCTTTTGTTTTGGGAGAGCCGAAAATCTGCGCGGTCGAGAGAGAAACAGGCGGTTTTGCAATAACAATCCTGCAATCAGGCAACGGTTTGAGCGGTGTCACCTTTTCTCCGATGCCCTCGCATAGTGCGGTGCCGCCGTAAAAGAAAAACGGAATATCGGCACCGATGCCCTGTGTAAGTTGTACCTTTTTTTCAATGGGTATGTCAACACCGTAAAGACTGCACAGCCCATCAAAAACCACAGCACCGTTTGAACTGCCTCCGCCAAGCCCCGCACCGCACGGTAAATACTTCATTATTTCAATATTTACCGAAGGCGTTATGCCTGTATACTCAAAAAACGCAGCAGCAGTTTTGTATGCGATGTTTTTTTCATCGGTAGGGATATACGGTCTGTTGCACTTTAAGTTAATCCCCTCTTTGTTGCTTTTTGACAGCGTTATATAGTCGCATACCGACACCGTCTGCATAACCGAGCGGAGAAGATGATAGCCGTCATCACGCTTACCCACAAGGTCGAGTGAAATATTTATTTTTGCATAAGATTTTAACGTAATCACAGAGAATCAATAAACCTTTTAAGTCGCTCAAGCGCGAGTTTTATGTTTTCGACAGAGTATGCATAAGAAATTCGTAAAAATCCCTCTCCCGAGTCACCAAATGCACTGCCTGGAACAATAGCAAGGCGTTGTTCACGCAAAAGTCTTTCACAAAACTCATTGCTAGACATACCGAATTTTGAAATATTGGGGAATATGTAAAATGCACCAAACGGCTCAAAACATTCAAGACCCATATCACGAAGTCCCTGTAAAATGAGCAGTCTGCGCTCGTTATATGACCACTTCATACCCTCGATATCGGCGTCGCCGTTGCGCAGAGCCTCGATTGCGGCGTACTGGCTGGTGGTGGGTGCGCTCATAATACCGTATTGGTGGATAAGTGTCATCTTTTTAATTATCGGTTGGGGACCTGCCGCAATACCCATACGCCAACCCGTCATCGAAAACGCCTTTGAAAAGCCGTTTACTGTAATTGTGCGTTCCGCCATATCGGGAAGCGTGCCAAAACTCACGTGTTTTCCGCTGTAGGTGAGTTCGGCATATATCTCATCGGACAAAACCATTATGTTTGTATCTTTTAATACCTTTGCAATCGCACTCAGGTCACGGCGGGTCATAATTGCACCCGTCGGGTTATTCGGGAAAGGCAAAACAAGAAGTTTTGTCTTTGGTGTGATTGCGGCTTTAAGAGCCGAGGCAGTAAGTTTAAAATTATCCTCTTGCTTTGTAACAATCGGCACAGGCACACCGCCTGTAAGAGTTGTTATAGGCGAATAACACACAAATGAAGGCTCGGGAATAAGCACCTCATCACCCTCATTTATGAGTGCGCGTATACAGAGGTCAATCGCCTCACTTCCTCCGACGGTAATAAGCACATTTTCGGGAGCATAGTCAAAACCGAAACGGCGGTTTAAGTAGTTTGCGGTTTCCTGACGCAGTTCTGTCATACCTGCATTTGCGGTATACTTGGTGCGTCCGCGTTCGAGCGATTCGATACCTGCCTCACGGATGTGCCACGGCGTCTCGAAGTCGGGTTCACCGATTGAAAGCGACAAAACGTCGTCATACTCCGCTGCAATATCAAAAAACTTGCGGATGCCCGACGGTTTTATTATTTTTACTTTTTCAGAAAAAAGATTCTCGTAATCTATCATAAATTGAACATACCACGCATATCGCCCTCAGCAACATCGTAGTTTATACCCTTATCTTTATATTTTTTAAGCACAAAATGTGTTGCTGTTGACAAAACGCCGTCCATTGTTGCAAGTTTCTGCGAAACGAAAAGTGCAACCTCCTGCAGTGTTTTGCCCTCGATTGACAAAAGAATGTCATATGTGCCCGACATAAGACTAACGCTTTTTACCTGCGGATATTTGGCAACGCGGCGCGCCACTTTGTCAAAGCCTTCGCCTCTTGTGGGCGAAATACGAAGTTCAATCATAGCGGTGATGCTGTCGCGGTTTGTTTTGTCCCAGTCTATCATTGTGGTGTATCCGAGAATTACATGCTCTTTTTCAAGACGCGCGATTGCGTCTGTAACCTCCGCCTCGGTGGATTTTAGTTGCGCGGCGAGTTCGTTTGTGGAAGTGTTGGCGTTATTTTCAAGAAGTGTCAATAACTTTTTATCGTTCATTTATTATATTCTCCTTTTATTCATACTATTAATTTTATCACATTTTTATAAAGTTGCAATAAAAACTTGATTTTTATACAATAAATGTTAAAATAATAGTAAAAAAATCAAGGAGTAACGGTATGAAAATAGTTATTACAGTTGCAGGCTGCGACCGCGTCGGCATCGTTTATGACATTGCCTCTGTCTGCAAAGAACAGAACATCAACATTGTGGACATCACACAAAAGGTACTCGGCGGTACTTTTTCGATGGTAATGCTTGCCGAAACCGACGAAAATACAAAATTCCAGGATATTGTTGATACCTTTAACAAAAAGGGTGAGGAGCTTTGCCTTAATATCCACACAATGCGTGAGGATATCTTTAATGCAATGCACAGGATATAGGTGCGGACTATGTTAAATATTAAAGAAGTTTTAGAAACTATCGATATGATAGACAACCGACACCTCGATATACGTACCGTTACGATGGGCATTTCGCTTTTCGATTGCGTATCTGACGATATAAACAGGTTGTGCGACAATATCTATGACAAAATTACAAAAAAAGCGGGTAACCTTGTAAAAACAGGTGAGGATATTTCAAAACAATACGGCATCCCGATTATTAATAAGCGTGTGTCGGTAACACCTATTTCACTTGTTTCGAGAAACTTTTCACCCGATGACCACGTAAAGATTGCAAAAACGCTTGACCGCGCCGCTGCAACCTGCGGCATCAACTTTATCGGCGGTTACTCGGCACTCGTACATAAGGGTATGACACAAGGAGATATTAATCTTATCGAGTCAATTCCAGAGGCGCTTACTGTCACAAACAATGTTTGCTCATCAATCAATGTTGCAACCACCAAAGCAGGTATCAACCTTGATGCTATTGCAAAAATGGGTGAGATTATAAAGAAAACCGCGTATCTTACAAAAGAAGAGGACTCAATCGGATGTGCAAAACTCGTCGTGTTTGCAAACGTACCCGAAGATAATCCCTTTATGGCAGGTGCTTTCCATGGTGTCGGCGAGGGCGACTGCGCAATCAACGTAGGCGTATCGGGTCCCGGTGTTGTAAGCCACGCAATTGCAAAGTGCAAGGACGCAGACATCACAACAATTGCGGACACTATAAAAAAGACTGCATTTAAAATCACACGTATGGGTCAACTTGTTGCGGCAGAGGCATCGGAGCGCCTCGGCGTGCCGTTCGGTATAGTTGACCTGTCACTTGCACCCACACCCGCAATCGGTGATTCGGTTGCACATATACTTGAGGAAATGGGTCTTGAACGTTGTGGCACACACGGCACCACCGCCTGTCTTGCTCTGCTTAACGACGCCGTAAAAAAAGGCGGTGCGATGGCATCATCACACGTCGGCGGTCTTTCGGGCGCATTCATTCCTGTATCGGAAGATGCGGGTATGATTGACGCAGCACGTCTTGGCACACTCACCCTCGACAAACTTGAGGCAATGACCGCTGTATGCTCGGTTGGTCTTGATATGATTGCAATCCCCGGCGACACCCCTGCATCAACAATCTCGGCAATTATTGCCGACGAAATAAGCATCGGTGTTATCAATAATAAAACCACCGCTGTACGCGTAATCCCCGCATATAATAAAACAGTCGGTGACGAAGTTGAATTCGGCGGACTGCTCGGCAGCGCCCCCGTTATGCCCGTGCATAAAGAGAGTTCAGAGAAATTCATCTCACGCGGCGGACGTATTCCTGCACCACAGAATGCATTACGAAATTAAAGTAAAAGAACTTGCTACTTAGCAAGTTCTTTTTTTGTTATTTCTATATCTTTTTGTTTAAGTATGGGATAAATTTTTGTTTTAACACTTGTTTCATCGCCTACTCCGACAAGCGAAAACATCTTGCCGTCAGAAAACTTGATTGTGGTGATTGTGGTGCCGTAAGGACCCTCGGTTTCTGTCACCTCATCAATCTGCGAGTAGGTATATTCAACCGCTCGCAATTGCGAGGGTGAGGCGTTTATCTTCATTGTCTTATCAAAAAACTTGACGCCGGTATTAGCAATCACCATTGACATAATAACCGATATCACAGCGGCGGTGAACACGCCGTAAAAAAGTGTGGTCTTTTTGGGATTGTAAAAAATAATGTTGCCAAAGCGTTTTAACCGCGCCCGAGTTTTTTTGCCCGTAAGATTAATAATAAACTTTTTAAGCAAAACGGTAATAGCCGCCGACGTTATGAGCGCGGGAAATACGCAAAACACAGCGTTTTCGAACTCGGCGGCGGTATTATACAGCGCACCGTTTGTAAATAGATATATAAACAGATAATGCAGTCCGTAAAACACAGGGCAAAGAAGCGCACCAAGTACAATCATAACCAGAATTGTGGGGAGTGCCACAGCACTCTTTGACTGCGCCAGAATTCCATCGTGAAGATAACTGTTTTTGGATGTCTGTGCAGGTGTACCGTCTTTCAGGTGCTGTAAAAATCTGCGCTGATACTCGGTAGGCTGACGCGACGAACGCATCATAGCATACGCTCCTTTTTTGTCACCTTCGAGATAGAGTGCATACGAACGCGACACAAAAAATGACATCAAGTGCGCAAAAAACAAATCATAGACATGACGGAAGTAGTCATCTCTCATCTCGGGCTCAAAATCAGATGCCGTCTTAAAAACGTCTTTATCAAAATAGTTATTTATATCAGCGATTTTTGTTTCGCGAAGCCGTGCGCATATCTCAGGGCTGTCAAAAACAGCATTTATTTTGTCAAAATTAACAATAAGTTTTTGGCACAGTTCGTCAAGACAGCCTTCAAATGCCTCTTTATCGGGAATAAACGCATAGGTATAACACGAAAAATCTTCGGTATCGATTATGTTTAAAATATCATAAATAAGATAACCCATCGACTGCGTTTCTGATTTAATGTGGAACATACAACTGAGTACGCTTTTGGGACCGCGGCGTGTTCCCCTGTGGTACATAAACGAGATTTTGTACAAAGGATACTCAACCGTTGCCTCACAAACCGGAGCGCGTCTGCGTGAAACAAGTACACGTTCGCCCAAAAACTGTCCGTTTGTGTTTGCGGCAAAGTCCGATATTTTATGTTTTAGTGTTTCTAATACTTCATTAATCATCTTTTTTACTCAACCGATTGTAAATTTTTCGTGCAGGTGCCGAAATAATAATGAATACAACCGCACTCATAAGTGCCTGAAGGACATTAAACATAATGCCCGATGCCGCAGTTGCAAGTGCCGATTTTTTAATAGACTCAATCATCTCATCAGGATGAAACAGACTTTCAGCAGCATACATAACATACTCGGCAACAAAGTAACCAACAACCGTCACAATACCGCTCAGCGAAATGAGCGTATCTTGCATAAGCGGTTTTTTTGAACGCCCCATTAAAAACTTTGCAAAAAGAACAGTAAGTGTCTTTACAATCACAGTCGGGATTACATAAACAGCCGAGCCGAGCATAATATCTGCAAAACCTGCACCGATTGCCGCAGCACATATTGCAAAAGGTGCAGACAAAAACAATACTGCAGTGTAAATCAGTGCGTCACCTATATGTATGTACGCACCGTTGCCGATGGGTGCCATAGAACCCGAAAGCGTTGCCACAAATATGAGTGCCGCAAAAACCGCACTCTCGGTTAAATCTTTAATTCTGATCTTCACTGTAATACCTCTTTATTTTATTAAGTCCCCAAGCATTTTTTCAAACATAATGCCGTAGAGTTTATCACCGCCCATTTTGTAGGTGTACTCGGTACATTCGGCAGTAAACTTCGACGCAAGTTTCACAGCGTCTTCAAGACTGTCACCGCGGGTGAGCGCACCGCACAGCACACTCGCAAAAGTATCGCCTGTACCGCAGTACATAACAGGTACTTTTTTGTTCTGAACAGTATATGTTTTACCGTTATCATAAACAAAGTTTGCAACTTTGCCCACGTCAATATCACAAACGATGCCGTTGCAAAGCCCCGTTACAACAATTTGCGCAACATCCAGCGTCTTGCACATTTTTTCTATCTGCAAAAGTGATATTTTTTGTGTAGGATAGTCACATCCGCACAGTTCACACAGTTCTGTCAGGTTTGGCGTGATGATATTTGCAAGTTTTACAAGCAGTTTCATATCACGGCGCATATCGTCGGTATATGTATCATAAATCTTGCCGTCATCGCCCATCACAGGGTCTACGAGTTTTATGGCATCTTCGCCAAAGGTGTTTATAAACTCAATTGCAATATCAATCTGCGCACGTGAGCCGAGGAACCCACTGTACACCGTATCAAACGATGCACCCAACCCCTTCCAGCAGTCGATAAACCCGTGCATATTATCGGTAAAATCAAAAAACGTATAGTTATCAAACGCAGTATGATTTGACAAAACCGCGGTGGGAAGGGCGGCACATTCGTGACCCATTACCGACACAATCGGCATGGCAACCGAAAGCGAACAGCGACCGATGCCCGAAAGATCGTTTATCAGTGCCACACGTTTCATAAAATGACCGCCCCCTTACTTTATAATAATAAAATATTGTATCACAGTTATTTTAACAAATCAATAACTAAAATCCGTTTAACACACTTTCGACATACTGTAAAAGCACATCTTTTGAAAAGCCAACGATTTCGGGAAATGATTCGTCAAAAATACCGTTTGCCATCATCTTCCACGCCGCCGATTGTGAAGCCTCGCTCACACTGTTGTCTACCAGATCGCGCACCTCATCGTCGGTGATGCCAAGTATTTCTGCAAAGTCGGCGCTGTAAATACCCGATTTTATTAGTGACAACACATTTGTAGGCGTAAGTTTTCCGCTCTGTGATGATGACGATTTTGACGATGACGCACTCTTTTGTGCCGCTGCCGCACGATCTTTTTCGTCATTGGTTTTTTTATACTCAAAATCGCGCTCATCTTTTGTTTTGATATATTCAAAATCGCGCTCGTCTTTAGCCTTGTTATAATCAAAATCACGCTGATCAGTTTGCTTTTTATATTCGTCAAGAGCGCGATCATAAGCAGTCTGTTCAGCCGAGCGGAGTGCGTCAGTGCGGTCTTTTGCACCCTCGTACTCTGCTTTTGCAATTTCAGAGAGTGTTTTTGACTGTGAAGTCGCCTTTTTGACATCCAGTTCCGATTTTGCAGTGATAGCATCATTTATAATATCGTTACGGTTATTATTATAGACGTTATTCATATAAGCACGTGTACTTTCGGTTGCACCGCCCGAAACACCTGCCGATTTGAGTTGTTGCGCAAGACCGAGGCTGTCTTGCATATTTTTTATGTATGCCTCGCGCAGTCTTGATTCTTTGTCGCGCTCAATCTGAGCCGCCATTGCGTCAAACCCTGTGTTTTCAGCCTCGGCGGCGGCACCGAGTGCGTCGGTATAACTCTTGTTTGCGTTTGCGGTATTTAAAACATCAGCGCTTTTTACAATAAACTGTGAACCGTCGGCACCTCCCGAGTAGCCGTACGAATTACGTATTGCCTCTGCCTGTTGATGCAGTCCGTCTTTGAGTTTTTTGTCTTTTGCCGACTTCCACGCATCATTCAAGTTGTTTATGCGCTCAAGGTCGGTTTTTGATAAAATTTGTTTGTCATATATACTTGCCATATTTTCTCCTTTACATAGTTAAATAATCGACGCCGAACCTGAGCATAGTAAACGGCTCGTTTACCCTGTCATTTTGAAATTTGAGTTTTATGCCCATACCTTTTTTGTGAAAAAGACGTGATGATATAACATAGTTATAAACATAATCGCGGTAGGTAAACAGCGAATAATCAAAATCCGCATAACAAAACAGCCTCATTTTTGCGTCATAGTTTTTTACAACACGCCACGGAGCGTTGTCGATACGTGCAAATATCTTCACGTTGCTGTAGTCACCCTCACCGCCGTCACAAAGGAGTGATATCTTTTCAAAAAACTTGAAATCCGAAAGGTCAGCACCATAAAGATAGGGTGTTTCCCAGTATGCATCAATGGGTACAAACTCGTCTGCACTCACCTCGTCGGCAAAACCGCCGTCAAAAGCAAAAACTCCGTTTGTATTGCTAAAGAATAAAATTCCGTCCTGCATCCACATAGTTTTTGCATCAATGTTTGTCCACACAAATCCCTCATACTGTTTTGATGCAAACGGCTGATTCTGAGCAGAAAAAAACTGTCGGCTGTCAAGAAGATACAGGCGGTCTTTGGCGTTTGAAATAACAAGCCTGTCACCGTACACAATCATACGGCAATCGTTTAAGTTTTCCTCTTTTAAAAGCGTGTTTATTCGTGATGACCTGAGTGCCGCACACCGCTCGTCAAGGACACCGCTTGCGCTCACTGCATATACACCGTCATCGGTAAGATATACAGGCTCACCGCCAAATATGAGCGACGGCTCGTTTTCTATGGGACGCGGTGTTGCCACAAAACCGTCAATCAGAAACAGCGCATCTTGTTTTATTGCACCGCTTTGACCCTGTGAGCCGATAACGGTATAAATTCCGTCATCGGTTATTACCGCAAGATGTGAGCCATAGTACGCAAGTGAACAGACATCAGTTTCGCTGTCGCCGACTTTAATATAATCGAGGTCACAGAAATAAAGCGGATTATCTATGTGCGAATAATATACTTCGCCCGGATTTGCAACATTACCCGACAAAAACAGCCTGTCGCGGTTGCCACCCACACCAAAAACACAAAAGTTCTTGCACCCTGCAATCTGTTGCCATAACGCAAACTGACTTTTGAATTTGTACACGATTTTTACATTATCCTCACCCGAGACGGCAGGCGCAGACGGTGCATTTGTAAATGTAACACCGCCCGAACTGTAACTTGCCATCTCAACACGTTTCCATTCGCCATCGTCTTTTTTGGTATACAGTTCAAAATTCCCTGTCGGTTCAAGGTGGGTTTTAAAAAAAGTTGTGTTTCCGTCACCGCGGTACAGTTCACATACACGGTCACTGAGAAGATTAACACCCTCATAACTTGCACCCGCGCCCGATGGAGTGTTACCGATATAAATAGTGGGAACATAGGTAAGATAAGTGTCTCCGCCCACACCGCGTGTACTCCAATACATAATCTGATTTAAAAACGGGTAATAGATTATAAGGTTATCACCGCCGATAAAAAACTGATAGTCACCCAGACGTACAGGGCGCATATCTGCGGTATCAAACGGCAGTGTATGACTGTAAACGTTGCCGTTATAAACGCAGTAAAGTTTACTGCCTATAAGGTACACCGTGTATCTTGCAAGATAGGCATCAAAGATTGCAACGGCGTTTATGTTGCCCTCATATTCAAACGGCAGTGTCTTTTTTGTGTAACCGCAGCGCTTTGTAACAACACCCGC
This sequence comes from Eubacteriales bacterium, assembly GCA_045612565.1. GTDB lineage: Bacteria > Bacillota > Clostridia > Oscillospirales > QAKW01 > RGIG9041. The sequence continues at coordinate 28,233 of JAZKZG010000054.1, read as the reverse complement.
GCTTTTGGGGATGAGGTTTATTGCGATGTCGGCGCGGCAAGGGTCACCTTCGCGCACAGTTTCCCCGCCGTTTAAGCCATACATCTTTTTTGTACCCACAGTGCCGCCGCCTGCCGAGGCGCTTTTTATTTTGTGGTTTATGTATCTCACCTAAAGTGCCTCCGTTTTAATAAAATTCAACACGGCATGTTTGTTCGCCGCCGCGATGTTTGAAAGAATGTTATTGTAACTATCCATATACGCATAGTATCTTCGCATATCGCTGTCTGCAAGTACCGTCTGCGCCGCCGCATAAAACGGTAGCGCACTCTGTGCCTCGGCATCAACCTCAAATTCGGTGGTGCCGTCGCAATCGTCGGGGATTGGCGCGGGGTAGGCATAATAAATTATATATACCTTACCCTCGCCCTCAACAGTAATAAAACTGTTGCCCTCTTTTGTGTAGCTTGCAGGCACACTTTTGAGCCGATACAAATCATCAGGTAACGGCACCTTTTTTCCGCATTCAATAAACGCACCGCGGATTATTGGGCAAACTGTTGTGGCAATCTGCCTTTGCGCTATGCTGTAGTAACTTGCAATAACATCTTTTATTTCACAAAAATCATCCTCACCTATGAGTGCGCGGACAATTTTGTTTGCCTGTGCTACTGTCATATTGCTCTCCCTTATTTATGAGCCTTGATTACATAAAGCTCTTTGGGACGGACAATCTTTGCACCGTATACGTTAAGACCCTTAACAGCGTCTGCAAAAAAGCTCTCGGGGCGGTATGCCTCGGTCTCGTCAATCGCACCGGCAAATGCAATGGCGCGTTTTGTACGGATCATCATATAGTCGTCGGTGCCGTCGTTGTAAAGATTATTCGAAAGTTTCACCTTGCAGTTGTCATACATGCCAACAACGCCCTTCTTAATAAGTTCGTCATTGTTGGTTTTGAGTTCGGTAATCGCATCGCGGAAAAGCTGATAAAAGAAGGGTGATACTGTAATTGTAACCTCATCTTCGATATCAACATCGTTTTCGCGAAGTGATAAAAGTGCGTTATCTACCGCAGCCTTTGCCTCGGCACCGGTTGTAATTTTGAGTGACTCAGACATATTGTCAGAGTCTTTTGCAAGTGATGCAACGTACGAGTCGCGGGTCTTTGCCATTTTTGCAGTAGCCTCTTTGATGAGTGTTTCCATAAGACCCGAAACTGACTGTGCGCGGTCAACGTCATCAATCATAAAGTTGAATGCCTTTGCCTGATCAATATCAAGCATAATTGATGTACCCTCGATTGTAGTAGGTGCAGGAATACCCTCACCTGCAACATAGTCAAACACATCGGGGGCGGTAACGCCAAGGATCTTAACGCGTGAACCCTGTTTTGCGTCACCCTCAAACTGTGTCCAGCAGTCTTCTACGAGTCTGCACTTTTTCTCAAGTTCTGTCTGAATGAATTTTGACCAGATGGTCGGTTTAAAATTTGAATAAGCCATAATTATTTTTTCTCCTTAAAGTTTTTTTAGTGATTCCATTGCTTTTTTAAATATTGCGGGGTTTTCGAGATCGCGCGGCGAAAGTCTGTCGAGTTCGTGCGAGGTATAGTAGGTATTTTGCCTGTCGAGTGCGGTGTTCATCGCACTGAGTGTTGGCGGTTTTTTGGTTTTTTTGTTTTCTGACACAGCCTTCAGCGCAAAGTATGCGTGTACGGCATCGACGCCGTTTTCCACAAGTCGCAAAAAGTCGTCACCGAGCATATCAAGGCTAGTAACAGACGGGTCGCTTTTCTGAATTTCTTTCAGGTCGCGCTCCATCTTGCCGTCAATGAGTTTTTGCAGATAGATGTCGCTTTGTTTCTGGATATCCTTAAGTTTGGAAAGTTCAGCGACCTGAGATTTAAGACTCTCTATTTCACTTTTGTACTGCTCATTTTCAAGGCGCATTTTTTTAAACCCCGAATTTTGCGCGGGGCTTTGCTTTACAGCCTCGGTTTCGGGCGCCACGACCGCCCCTTGTGTGTCGTTTACCACATTTTGTCCGTTCATTTTGTCACTCCTTTATTGCTTTTAAAATAAGCACCGCCGCCTCCTGACGCGTAAGCGGTGCATCGGGTCGGAAATAGCCGTTAGTGTCACCTACCATAATGCCGCGTTTTTTGAGTTCATAGACCGCGCCCTTTGCATAATTTGCAATATCGGCGTCATCTTTATAAACTGCAGTATCTACCGCAGCACCTTTCCGGTTAGCGATTTTTAAAAATTCAGCAGGGTTTTGCGGTGTACCGTCGATTGTGTTTATCTGATAGTGCAGATGAACCCCTGTGGCTTTGCCGGTTTTTCCCATAATGCCGATTTTTTGTCCTGCTTTTACAACCTGCCCCACTTTCACATCAACCTTGTCAAGATGACAGTAAATGTGCCTGAGATTTTGTGCATCACCTATCGACACATAGTTGCCCCAGCCCGCCGCGTCAAAGGTCGAAACTCTCACCGTGCCGTCGGTTACGGCATACACCTCGCGATTGCTTGTTACAAAGTCGATGCCGAGGTGTCCGTTTTTCCACAGACTTCCCGTCTGTCCGTATACTGCGGTTATGGTATAATCTTCTGATACAGGTAAAACAGCCGTTTTACTCACCCCCATTCTTTTTGTCAAGTGCATTTTTGCTTTCGGTCAGAATGGCAGCTATCCATTTAGGGAAAGCATTGGGATTGCACCTGTACAGATTTTCACACACCGATATACACTCACCAAACGCGATATAAAACGCAATCACGCTCGAAAACACCACAGTCTGCGGAATTGTTATCGAAAGCCGTGCGGCAGCAAGTGGGATAAGGTAATCAAGAAAGATGCCGAAGCCGAGCGCCAAAAACATAGCCGCTTTTTTAAGCGCACCCTGCCTTGCCTTTTTGCTGTTAAGACCCACACCCGTGTACACTGCTGCAACAACTCCCGTTATGATATCAAAAAGCACCGCAACCGATACCACCGCAAGAATCGGCAAATATGCTTTGAAATATGCGGCAGCAATTCCGCCAAAAGATATAATCAAATATTTTATTTTTTCCATATATACTCTCCTTTTATAAAAGTCTCCACTCACGGTCAATACCCGCACCGTAGCAGTCGGCATAAAGCATTCCGAACTGTCTGTCAACGGTAAAAATGCAAAACGCCGTGCCGTCTTTTGTGCCGGGGGTCTTTATATACTTGATACCGTTATCACTCTTGAGTTCTCTGCCGTCAACAATGTTGGGACATCCTATAGAACGTATGCGTGTATTCAGTATCTCATCCTGAAAGTTATGCTGGTCACCGTGCAAAGCAATAATGTTTTGCACTCTGTTTGTAACACCTTCAAAATTGTATGTAACACCCTTTTGGGTATATACTCCGTCGGCGTTGTAAACACCTGTGTCAAAAGAGTATGACGAACCGTTCTGATAGGCATCCATAACACCTGCAACTGCATCAACAACACATCTGAAACCGGGTTTTCCATCTTCCACCATACACTTCCATCTGTCAGTGCCGTGACCGATGTTTATGTGCGACACCACCACAATAAACCACTCTTCATAGTCGGGTTTATCAGAAAAATCAAGCGCTTTATACGCAATAAAGTCCATCTGCTCTCTTGTGATGTTGTGATAGTTTAAAAACAACTGAGAAGGTGTAGTGGTTGTACAGTCATACGACGGCAAAAATCTCTTGTCATCGGTATCAACAAAAATAACCCTTACCTTCTGACTGTCAAAATCAACATAACCATAGTTGCATCCCGCATTGCACACCGCGTTTGACAACCAATTCTTTCTGCCTATAGAAGCAAATGTCTGCGACTGAGTAAGTCTGTTCATAGTCTGCTGATACGGCATATCATCGTGATTGCCCACCGTGTAAATATTGGGTACGCTTGTCACCGCCGATCCAATTAATTTGTGATACAGTTCAAAGTCATCGTATGTTTCTTCGTATGTCTCGGTCGATGCACCCCAAGTATAGTCACCGCCGTGAACAATAAAGTCAAGCGGCACCGATTTGCATATTTCGCTTATTGCCATTCCCGCCTGTGTTGCCGAGTCAACCGTCGGCTTTCGCGAGGCGGTAACGTGGGCATCGCTAAGAAACGCAAAGCAAAAACTGTTGCCTGTCTGATGTTTAAGCACCTTCATTGCCACCTCTTTTGCGTGTTCCTTTACGTATTCAGGTACAAGAATTGCGCTGTCGCCTTTTTCTCCCTTTTCTCCGGTGTCACCTTTTTCTCCTTTGGGGCCTGTGGCACCTGTTTCACCCTTGGGACCTTTTTCGCCGACCTCACCCTTGTCGCCCTTAAGGCCTTTGTCACCGGTTTCACCCTTGTCGCCTTTTTGACCTTTAAGGCTCAAAAGCCACTCTGCCTCACTGCCTTCAAAACCCGCATCAACAGCCACCTGATAGGCGGATTTTCCGTAATTACCCGAGTTTATTTCATCAACCACCTCGTTGATTTTTGGGATAATCACCTTTTTTGGCATAGCATCAAAAAACTCTTTCATCTCAGATGCCGATTTATTTGGGATATCTGCAAGAGAAGTGTGACAGTATGCAGCAATTTTCCCGTTATCAATTTTCTCTATCGCCATTTTCGTTCTCCTTTGTTATATTGGTTCTTCCCTTTATAATTTTTAAAAGCGCCGCCTTTGGTACGGTGCTGTCGTCGCCGAGTGCGTCAACATACTCCTCAAAAGTGATACTGCCCATCGAGAAGAGACGTTCAAGTGCGCTCTCACGTGCATATTTAGAAAAGGGACTTGTGTTTGAAATATCAACACGCACGTCAGGGCAAAGAAGTTTAAGTTCAGCAGGTGACACCTCACTGTCATCAGGAAGTAAAAGCCCATCGGGATTGTACACCGACCACAGTTTGTACCATATCCTTGCAATATCTTCGCAGAACTGTCTGAAACGTGCTGTCTGTTCGTTCAGTGGCAGTGCCGCCTGATCGCGTACTGCAATAATAGCCGAGCCCGATGCCTGTGTCGGATCAATTGAACCGAGTGCCGCATCTCCCGCGCCCGATAGTTCCTTTGTTACCGAAAGCAACTCGTCACTGAGTGTTTTTGCATCGGGTGACATCGAAGATGGTGTGAGATAACTCACCGCATCGTTTATCGACGATACACCTCCACCGTCAACCTCAATTGCCGTTCCCACCTCAGAGAGTGCCTTTGGATTTGTAATCCGGTCACTTGCATACACAAGACGCGAATAGGCGGTGAGTTTTGCATTTAAAATTCTTCTGGCAAGGTTGCGGTTGATTTCTATCTGGTTTGCAACAAGCGGTAACACCTCGCCGGTGCCTCTTGCATTTTTTCGGGAGGGAGTGCATATAAGCGATGCTATCGGATAACAGTCAAGCCCGTCAATCACCTGTTCGGGAGCGTAGACGCACTCTTTTGTAAATCGCAAAAAGTGAAGAGCACCTTCTGTAATCCACATCTTTAAAACGCAGGTGCACTTGCCTATACCCAAATCGCCTTCTTCTTCATCAGGCATAATAGTAAGAGCAGTCTTTTCGTCTATACCATTGTTTATTGCCTCAGCGCGAACAGTGTCAACCGATACTCTCTCTTTTATAAAAATATAGTCCTGCTTTAAAATGTCCGGTTGTGACTCATCGGCAAAAAATATGTCAGTTCGGTCAATCACCTGTGCCGAGCCGATATCGTCGTAAAAATACAGGTAACTGTCACCTGCAATCATCGCCGCCTTTACCGCGTCCCAACATTTCGAGTCCATCTTGAGCCTTTCCCACTCTGCCAAAGCCAACCTCGAAAGTTGTGTGCAAATATTTTGGTCGCGATCCGATTTTGTTGGCGCCGAATAGCAAATGCTTATGCTGTTTTGCGCAACCATCGCGGTTTTGTAGCGCACAACAGGCGAAATAAAGTTGTAAACAGGCATCTGTTCACCACCGCTTTCCAGCCCGTACCACTGGTCGCCCTCATAAAACCTGTATGCCTTTTGCGTGTCGGCATCAATACCCATTCTGCTGTGTACCGCCACCGCCGCCTCAAACTCACTCCACAGTGTATTTGCGTCGTGTTTTGTCATTTGTTGTCCTCCAATCGTTTTTGTCCTTTGTCGCTTCCGTCATAAGCCTCAACATTTTGCAAAAGTAAATTGAGTTTTGCACTCTCGGTACGTATTTTTGCCCGTTTACTTTTGCTGTTTTGTTGTTTTGCAATAAAACAGAGCGTTAAAATTAATAAAAATATTGCTAAAAACATATTCACCTCTCAGATAATATTGATTTTTTCACCCAGACCGTAAGCCGACGGCCTGTTTTTTTCAATTTCAAAGTTAGCTCTTATAACCCGCTCATTCTTTGGTGCCGCCCTTGGATTTGATGCCACAAAATATCGCAGTGCATCGGGCGCGTGGGTGAGTTCGTGCGGTGTTTTTGCACAGTCAGAAGGATTGGCGCTGTCACATTGGATAGCAGCCATTGTGCGAATAAGATTTTTACAGCCCTCAAATATTTTAAGCCGTGCCGTTTTAATGCCGTCTTCAATCTCAAACGGCATAAGCCACTCTTTAAGATCAAGCCAACCCGAAATTCTGCTGTTTGACACACGTGTAAGCCGTACTCCGTTTTCAAAAAACAGCCGCGCCACACTTTTACCGCTGTCCTTTTGCCTGTTCCACAAATCAGGCGGTGCAAATACCGCGCTTATCTTATCACTGCCGCAAAGTTGTTTTATTTTAACTGCCGCCTCCGATACAATAAGTCCGCGACCGCCATTGTCTTTTCCCTCATACACCTCGTCTAAAACATAGGCAAAACCCATAGAGTCGACTGCAATTTTATACGCCGCAAGCATATCCAGACCATAATCGAGCGCGATGTATTTTCGGCATTCGCCCTCAAGTTCAAACGGCTCCATTACGTGAATGGCTTTGCTGAATGATTCAAAAAATCTCCCTGTGCCGAGTTCCCACTCACCGTATAAAAGCGCCCTGACGTCGCGCTCGTCAAGTTGCATAAGACGTTTTGTATAGTCAGGGTCGTTTTGCATAAGAAATATGTTTTCACTTGCAGTTGCAGGTATAAACATACGCGTTATACCGCTGATTTTGTGTACTTTTTGCGGTGCGCCGATATCAATAAATCGTGATTTCACCCAACTGTGACCGATGCCACCGGGATTAGTTGTGCTTTTTATCTGCTTTGGATAATCATTTGCCCCACGACAGCGAGAAGTCAGGTACACATACATCGACTCGGTAAAATGCGTAAGTTCGTCAAAACGAATAACATCGTACTCAGCCGACTGATATTTGTACACATCGTCTTCGCTGTCGCAATAGGCAAAGTCTATTAAAGAACCGTTTATAAACGTCCCCGTATGCACAGTTCTTGAATAGTTGTAAATTTCTTTTGGGAAAAGCGAGAGCGAGGTGCGAATGAGCGATTTTTCAAGTTCGGCGTATGTACGCCTGAAGATGACCTGTTTTGATTTTGGGTACTTTAGCGCAAAAAGCATCGCGTCAATAAGTTGCCCAAAACTTTTGCCACCACCCGCCGCACCGCCGTACAAAACTTCATAAGCGGACGCATCGCAAAACATCTTTTGTTTTTTGGTTACATTTATCTGCATCTACTCAATGACGTTTATGTCAATAAAAAACCTGTCGTTTTTTTGCACTTCTTTTTGTCCGAGTATCTCGCGCACAACCTTCAGTGCATCGGCATTTCCCGACTGTGCACGGCGTATAAGTGCCTCAGCTATTGCCTCAACAGGTGTAAACTCACCGGGCAACAGCGGTTCGTCAGGTGACGATATCTTTTTTTTGCACATCTTTATTACCGTCTTGTCAAAGTTTATTGCCATACCCTCTCTCCTTTCACCTTTAAGCGTATACGAACAAAACGAACAAAACGAACAACTTGCAAAAATGCTTGATTTGGGTTAAAATAATATTTATGAATACTGTACTTGGAATTTTAGCGCACGTTGACGCCGGTAAAACAACTTTGTCAGAGGCAATACTCTACACAGCGGGCGGAGTGCGCACACTCGGACGGGTAGACGACAAAAATACTGTTATGGACACCCATGCGCTCGAGCGTGAGCGCAAAATCACAATATTTTCAAGCGAGGCGGCGTTTTCAATAAACGGTGCCGATTTTACATTGCTCGATACACCGGGACACGTCGATTTTGGAGCAGAGACAGAACGAACCCTCTCTGTCCTCGACACCGCAATACTTGTAATAAGCGCCACCGACGGTGTACAGTCGCACACACGCACACTGTGGAAACTGCTTTGCCACTACAACGTGCCGACCGTCATATTTGTCACAAAAACCGACTTTGCACGACGCAACAACACCGATATTCTCGCCGAACTCAAAGACGAACTGTCACAAAACTGCATCGATTATTTTGATTCTGACAGTGAGGAGTTTGCGCTCTGCCGTGATGACCTGCTCGATAAATATCTCGAAACAGGTCAACTATCCGAAGGCGATATTGCCGATCTGGTTGCAAACCGACTGGCTTTTCCCGTGTTTTTCGGCTCGGGACTAAAACTGACAGGCGTGAGTGAGTTTTTAGAAGCACTTACAAAAATATTGCCAAAAAAACAATACCCCGACGCTTTTGGCGCAAGGGTATTTAAAATATCACGTGATAACCGCGGTGAGCGTCTTTGTCACATTAAAATCACAGGCGGAAAACTGAACGTACGCGACGAAATCGGTGATGATAAAATAAACGCAATCCGCATCTATTCGGGTGCAAAGTTCCAAACATGCGACACTGTTTTTGCGGGTGATGTATGTGCCGTCACAGGACTTTCGGCAAACGCAGGTGACGGACTCGGCTTCGAAAAATCACAGGCCGATGTCAGTCTGGTGCCTGTTATGAGTTACCGCGTTGTAATAAACGATGGCACCGACCCTCAGGTTGCACTTTCAAAACTAAAACTTCTGCAGGAAGAAGACCCGCAGTTAAAATTCAGTTGGGACAGTTATCTTCAGCAAATCCACGTAAGCCTTATGGGTGAAGTGCAGACCGAGATACTAAAGGCTATCGCATCTGACAGGCTTTCACTCGATATCGATATTGCGGACGGCGAGGTTATGTACAAAGAAACAATCGACGGCAAGGTTGAGGGTGTCGGTCACTTCGAGCCTCTGCGCCACTATGCCGAGGTACACCTTATAATCGAGGGTACAGAGCGCGGACGCGGAATTGTCACACAAAGTATTGCAAGTGATGACGAATTTTCACGCAACTGGCAACGGCTGTGTATGGGACATATCAGTGAAAAAGAACACCTCGGAGTGCTGACAGGCTCACCCATAACCGATGTTAAAATCACACTCGCCTCGGGACGCGCTCACCAGAAGCACACCGAGGGCGGTGACTTTCGTCAGGCGATTTACCGCGCGGTGCGTCAGGGACTTATGAACGCAAAAAGCGTACTGCTCGAGCCTTACTATGCGTTTACTCTCGAACTGCCTCCCGAACTTATAGGCCGCGCAATAAACGATATCCGTGCAAAATCAGGTGAGTTTGACGCACCCGAAGACATTGGAAATATGCTTATTTTAAAGGGGAAAGCGCCTGTTGCCACAATGCTCAACTATGCAAAAGACGTTGCCGCCTATTCGGGCGGACGTGGCAGACTGTCGCTGACGCTTTGCGGATATGATATCTGTCACAATCCCGATGAGGTGATTTCACGAATCGGTTACAATGCCGATGCCGATACCGACAACACCGCAGACTCCGTATTCTGTGCCCACGGCGCAGGTTTTAACGTAAAGTGGGACAAGGTGCCCGAGTATATGCATCTCGAGAGCGTATTCAAACGCAACGTAATTGACCCCACCCCAAAAATCGTCCACCGAAACCTGAACATTGATGAAAAACAACTCGAAGAGATAATGTTAAAAGAATTCGGTCCCATATCGCGCAGACAGTATGGCATTGCTAAAGTCGAAACAAAAGACCACGAATACAAAGACAAAAAAACCGCCGACAGAAAGCGTATGCTTATCGTCGACGGATATAACGTTATTTTTGCGTGGGATGACCTTGCCGCACTTGCCGCGCACGACTTAGAAAGTGCAAGAATAAAACTTGTAGACATTCTTGCCAACTATTCGGCTTTTCAGGGGCTTGAAACGGTGTGCGTGTTTGACGCCTATCGTGTAAGCGGTGGCGAGGGCGAAAAATTTACAAAAAACAACGTCCGCGTCGTATTCACAAAGGAGCACGAAACTGCGGACGTGTATATCGAAAAATTGGTGTCGGACATTGGCAAAAACGACAGCGTCAGCGTCGTCACTTCCGACGGAATGATACAGATATCTGCCATTCGAATGGGAGTTTTACGCATCTCCGCACGCGAATTCGAACTCGACGTCGACGACGTATACAGACGTATCTCCGAGGAAATAGAAAAAATCAATAAATAAAAATTGCAACCCGATTGGGTTGCAATTTTTTATTTATCCGAGTCTGCGTTCTTTCAGGATTGTAAATTCTTCTTCGGTAATACCATTAAACACGGGGATTGCGAGGTTACCGCCACAGCCGCTCATAGGACCTGTGTGGTCGGTGCCTCCGCAACGGTAGAGATTGTATTCCTTTGCCGCCTGCATAGCAAGAAAAGTGGTGTTCTCACGGTTTTCGGGGTGCGACACCTCAATACCGTTAAGACCGTACTCAACAAGCCTCTTTACAAAGTGCATCTGCTGATAAGGGTGTGCAAGTGCAATTATGCCGTCGGCACCGCGCACCACTTCGATTACCTCTTTTGCAGATACCTTCTTTGCCTTGAATGCCTTTACCTCGGGTGCTTTGAATACCAACGTTCTAAACGTTGTCCAGTTGTAGTCAGCGGGTACAGCCTTTTTGATATTCATAGCGTTTATAACCGAGTTTATGCACAGCCACGAGCCTTCACGGTTGACATCAAGCACGTCGTTCCAGGTAATATCGGTAATAACGCCGATTTCGCGACCGCGCTCAAAGCATTTGCGTGTGTACTCACCGTAAAGGTCACAGCGCTCTTTTATAAATGTACGCAGTTTTGGGTTATTCATATCAAAATCAAGTGCGGTAAGATGAAGGCACAAGCCATCCTCCATACCGTAAAACTCAGCACCCGAAATGCAGTCGATTCCTTCCGAGATTGCAGCCGCAAAAAACTCCTTACATCCGCCGTCGGTCTCGTGGTCGGTAAGTGCAAGCGCATGATACCCGAGCGCCTTGCCGATTACAACAAGTTGCTGCGGTGTAAACTGCGCATCAGAATATGTGGAATGTAAATGAAGATTTGCATATTTCATAAAGGTTCTCCTTATACAATCGTGTCAATATCCAGTCTGAAAATACCAAGTCTGCAAAGTGTGTTGCCGTCGGTGCCGTTGCCCATACACATACCGAGCAAAAGATGGTTGTCGTTTGTCTTAAATATTGCAGGATAACAGTATCCGCGCTCGGGATCTGCCGCGATTGTATTAAGCGGTCCCCACGTTTTACCGCCGTCAAGGCTCTTTCTTATAACGATAGGCGTTCTGCCCCAGGTGCCTTCATGTTCAACAATACCGTTGTATCTTGGAATTGGGTTATACACGTTATACATAACGCCGTCAAACTCTTTTATCTGCATAGGTGAGTTGGGAGAAGTAAACTCCGAAGGCGTTGCCTTTTCAAATCCGTTTATACCGGTAGCCGACACGCTTTCGTACTGACAGCCGTGACCTGTGCGCATATACATATAGAGGTCGTTTTCACGTTCAATGATACCCGGTTCCTGCAGACCGCGTGCATTTGGCATCATACTCTCGATCGAGAGCATAAACTCCGCTCTTTCCCACGATGCACCGTCATCTTTTGACACCAGCAGGGTTGTAATTGCAACAGGCTTTTTGATATCGTAGTTTCTTATGCCATCAAGCGTATAAAAAGCAGCGGGTGCTAAAAGTGTTCCGTCTTTTATACGGATAATGCGGTCGTTGTTTACAACGTAGTAACCCTCGGGATAGTTACAAATGCAGCGCTCACTTTTATAATTTTTACCGTCGTATGACAGTGAGCGGCCAATCGTTGTTGCCATATTATTTTCTTTTATGAGATAGTAAAAGGCGATTGCACCGTCATTTTGTTTTACCGCCGACACACTCATAACGTTTTCAACGCCAAAGAAGTCTCCATCCACGATTTTTTCGGGCTCAGTCCAACTTTTGCCCTCGTTATACGATTTTACAAGATAGATATCGCAGGTTGCGTGGTCATGGCAGCTCTCGCCGTGATAACGGCTGTATGCAAAAAGTATTTCGTTTTCAAAACCTCGGATAAACGCACCCTCAGAGTTTCTGGGGTTGTCGTGACCCGGTCCCAAATCAAGTACTGATGTTACTCTCATAATAATTCTCCTTTGCGGACTGTAATATGATATTTTTTTGATTATATACCCAATATCACCGCTATTGCAATTGTAAAAAGAAACTTTTTTTAAAAATAATGTCTTTTTTTTATAGTATATATTCTTTTTACTATTTACAGAGCAAATTATTAGATATATAATATATAAAACATAAAATGAGGTTTTATTACTATATGAATAACGAAGCATTTGATTTACTATGTACACTTTCAAAAATCCCCGCACCTTCACACGACGAGGGTCTACGTGCCGAGTTTGTTAAAAACTGGCTTGAAGATATCGGTGCCGAGGGCGTATATATCGACGAAGCGCTGAACGTAATTTATTCAATAGGCGACAAAAATGCACCAACATATATCTTTATGGCACACAGCGACGTGGTATTTCCCGATAAAGAAGAACTTCCTTTAGAAATCCGCGACGGACGCATATACTGTCCAGGTGTTGGTGACGATACCGCGCACGTTGTTTCAATGCTTATGGTAATTAAAGAAATTGTCAATAGCAATTTACAACCAAAAGACAAGCGTATTCTGTTTGTCGTTAATTCGTGTGAAGAGGGCCTTGGCAACCTTAAAGGTACACGTCAGATTATGAAAGACTTTACAAACGTTGTGGAGTTTGTCACCTTTGACGGCGGTCTTCCCACCCTACACGCGCATCCTGTGGGCTCTGTACGTTTTAACGTTGAAGTATCGACCAATGGCGGTCATTCATATCAGGCATTCGGCGAGAAAAACGCAATCGCATGTCTTTCAAGCCTTATCAGCGACTATTACAAAATAGAGGTACCCGCCGAGGGCAAAACCACCTACAATGTCGGCACGGTAACGGGCGGTACATCGGTAAACACAATCGCACAAAACGCATCAGCACTGTTTGAATACCGTTCGGACAACAAAGACGGTCTTGAATTTATGCAGTCGCAGTTTGACGCGCTTATAGACAAATACAAAGACGAATTTGACATAAAGGTAACAGTTGTGGGCAACCGCCCCTGTGCAAACGGCGTTGACGAACAGGCACTAAAGGTTCTTTGCGACCGCGCATCAGCCGCTGTCAAACGCGTTCACGGTGAGGCAAGATTTATTCCCGGCTCAACCGACTGCAATATCCCCGCTTCAATGGGAATTGCCGCAGTATGCGTACCCTGTGTTGTGACGGGTGGCGCACATACCCGCGGTGAGTGGGTTGAAATCGACTCTATAGACGGCGGAATTGAGATTGCAAAACAACTGATTATGTACCACTTTGGAGAATAATATGAAAACAACAATTATTGCAACAGGCGACTCATTTATAACAAAGCCGCTTGACAACTACCAAGGCTTTGACGAAATAAAAGATGTAATTGCATCACATGATGTGCGCTTTAACAACCTTGAAATAACAATCCACGACAAAGAGGGCTATCCTGCCGCTTACTCGGGCGGCACTTGGGCGATGGCAGAGCCTTCGCGCCTTGACGACCTCAACAAATACGGTTTCAACGTGTATAACACCGCCAACAACCATTCTCTCGACTACAGCCACGGCGGACTACTTGCCACTATCGAAAACCTTAAAAAGAGCGGCGTTGCTTTTTGCGGTACGGGTAAAGATATGGAAAGCGCATCGGCGCCCTGCTTTATCAAAGCGGGTGATGCCACCGTTGCTATACTCGGTGCATCGTCAACATTTCACGATTCGGATATCGCAGGTCCCGCAAACGACGCAATTTTTGGAAGACCGGGTCTTAACACGGTACGCGTAAAAGAAACATACTACGTTACAAAAGACGAGTTCGATTCGCTTAAAAGAATTGCAAAAACGACTGACATAAACTCATACGAAGACTTTAAAGTCAAAAACGGATACAGCCTCCCCCAGCCTGACGGCGTATTGCTCTTTGGCGGTCACAAGTTTATGCTCTCGGACAAAACTTACAAAAAGACCGAGCCGCACCCCGCCGATATGTCGCGTATGGAATCACAAATCAAAGAGGCTAAGAAAACAGCCGACATCGTGCTCGTATCAATGCACTCACACGAACTCAAGGATGCAGACCCCGTAATCCCCGACGAGTTTTACGTTGAATTCTGCCACAAGTGTATTGATGCGGGTGCCGACGCAATACTCGGCCACGGTCCGCACGAACTCCGCGGTATTGAGATGTACAACGAAAAACCCATCTTTTACAGCCTCGGTAACTTTATCTTCCAGACCGAAACGGTAAGCCTTCAGCCCGCAGAAGCGTATCTTTCAAAGGGCTTTGACAAAAACACGTCGGTTAAGGAATATATGCAGGCACGCAGTAAGGGCGGCACACAGGGATATATCGTTCAGCCTAATATCTGGCGTGCGATGATGTCATCAATCACAATCGAGGACGGCAAAGTGACCGATATCACCCTTTATCCAATAAATATCGGTCTTGATACCGACACAAAGCAGGTCGCCTTCCCCACCCTTTCGCACAGCGAGGACACATTAAAGTATATTGCCGAACTTTCAACCCCCTTCGGCACAATAATAGACACAGCCACAGCAAAAGTGATATTGTAACACACAACCGCGCACACACATGTAGGGGGCGATTCACGAATCGCCCCTACTATATACCAATCATTTATGTTTTGGAGAATAAAATGGAATACATACTTGTACTCATTGCAACACTTCTTTTCAGTTCACAGTTTTTAATGACGCAAATCTACTCAAAAAACGCCGGCACCGAGCTAAAAGCCACACTATCCTACTCAATCGGCACTTATCTCATAATCGCAGGATATATGTTTGTTGCAAACGGCTTTATGCTCTCCGTCACACCATTTTCGCTAATGATGGCGGTAATAACCTCGCTCAACGCACTTCTCGGCACCTACGCCTCTATCGCGGCACTTGGCGTTGCCAACCTGTCGCTCTACTCGGTATTTTTAATGTCAGGTCCCGTTGTCGTGTCGGCGGTGGTCGGCTTTTTGTTCTTTAACGAAAAAATAACACTCGGCGTACTAATCGGCATCCTGCTTATAGGTATATCGCTCTACCTTTGTATTGACAAATCTCAAAAAAGCGGCAAGGGTGCGGTTAAATACTACTTCCTTTGCTTTTTCTCAAACGGTATCTCGGGCACAATTGCAAAGGTGCATCAGGACAACACCTCACACAACGTACCGTCAAATGACTATCTTATCCTCTATACACTAACAACAGTCGTTATGGCAACAATCATTCTTTTGATAATCACACGCGGTAAAGACAGTTTTTCCTGCTTTAAATCACTAAAAAATCTCGGCTCGATGGCGGGGTTTGCCGCCTTTAACGGCATCGCGGAACTTTTATCGCTTGTGACACTTGCTCTGCTTCCCGTATCACTTCAGCAGCCGCTCGTCACAGGCGGTGTACTCACCTTCTCGTTTATTATCGCGCTTTTGCGCAAAGAAAAAATGACGCTTCGCAGTACCGTTTCGTTTGTATTTGCACTTGTTTCAACAATATGCATTTCGCTTTTAACAACACCGATTTTTTAACTTAGGAGAATCAAATGAACACAGTATCAATTTCAAAACAAATAAACGTTATAAAAGACTATGACGTGGTAGTTGCAGGCGGCGGACCCACCGGCTTTATCGCAGCAATCGCGGCAGCAAGAAAGGGTGCCAGAGTTGCCCTTATCGAGCGCTACGGCTATCTCGGCGGTATGGCAACCGTAGGTATGGTTGCCCCAATTTCTGAGTTTATGCATGAAGGCGAACTTATCTGTGCAGGTATCCCCTTAGAATTTGTAAACAATATCGAAGGCGGAAAGATGTGCGCACCCCGCGGTAACTTTGTTTACCACCCCGAGCAATACAAACTCACCGCACAGCGTATGGTAATCGAGGCAGGTGTCCACCTCTACCTCCACGCATATATCACCGATATTGTTAAAAAAGATAACACTGTCACCCACGTAATCTTCGACTCAAAAAGCGGTACCGAAGCCGTGTCATGCAAATACGTAATCGACGCGACAGGCGACGGCGATATTGCATATAAGGCGGGTGTACCGATGCAGGACTACGGCACACCGCTTCAACCCGCGTCAATGTACTTTGCGCTAAGAAACGTAGATACAAGTGAGTTCGGCGGTTATTACCCCGGCGGTCCGCGGTCGAGTATGCCGTGGATTCGCGAAACACTTTCAAAAATCGAAGGTGCACCTCAAATGGGCGGACCCTGGTGCTTTGCGGGTATGGGCGATAACACAGCCGTTATCAATATGAGCCGTACCGCGATGGACTGGACCGATGAACGCGATGCGACAAAAGCCGAATGTAAACTGCGCGAAGATATAAATATCTTAATAAAACTCCTGCGCGAAAATATCCCCGCATTCAAAAATGCCGAACTTATGATGACCTCATCACAAATCGGCGTTCGTGAAACACGTCATATCAAGGGTACACATATCCTTACAGGCGAGGAATATGTTGATGCAGTACATTTCGAGGACTCAATCGCACGCTGTGCGCATCCAATCGATATCCACGCCACAAAAGGCAACGACCAGATTGTAAAACATCTCACACAGGCGGCATACCTTCCTTACCGCTCAATTATTGCCGACGGATATGACAACCTTCTCGTACCATCACGCTGTTTTTCGGCTGACCGCGAGGCGTTTGCGTCTGCGCGTGTACAGGTAGGCGTTATGGGTCTTGGACAGGCGGCAGGTGTTGCCGCGGCACTCTGTACTAAAGAAAATCTTTCAGTGCATAATGTAAATATAAACGAACTGCGCAAAGTTCTGATCGATTGGGGAATGGATATATAATGAAAATCACAGTTTTAGATAAAGCAACTCTCGGGCAAGACATAAATCTCTCACCGCTTTATGAGTGTGGCGAGGTTGTGTGCTTTGATACAACTGCACCTGAAAAGGTTGCTGAACGCATTGCCGATACCGACGTTGTGGTAATTAATAAAATCAAACTAAACAGCCAAAATCTGCCGTTTGCCAAAAACTTAAAACTCATTTGTATTTGCGCAACGGGTTATGATAATATCGATACCGACTACTGCAAACAAAACGGAATTGCGCTTTGTAACGTGCCGGGATATTCAACCGACAGCGTTGCACAACTCACGCTGTCAATGGCACTTTCACTCTATACAAACCTGTTCAGTTACCGCAATTTTGTAAACAGCGGTGATTATACAAAATCAGGCATTGCCAACAGCCTCACCCCTGTTTATCATGAAATCGCAGGGAAAACATTTGGTGTTGTCGGGGGCGGTAAAATTGCCACAAAGGTTGCCGAGGTCGCAAAAGCACTCGGGTGCAAAGTTATTATGTGCCGACAGAAACAAGAGGGCAACTATCCGCTTTGCGATATCGATACTCTCTGCCGTGAGAGTGACATAATTTCACTCCACGTACCGCTTAATGAAAAAACGCGCGGTCTTATTTCAAAATCGCGCATTGACAGTATGAAAAAGGGTGCAATAATTATCAACACCGCACGCGGAGCCGTGTGCGATGAACAGGCACTCACCGACGCCATAATTTCGGGTCACCTCGGCGGTATCGGCATCGACGTTTATTCGCAAGAGCCGTTTGACGCCAACCACCCGTTTAATAAAATCCTTGGTCGCGATAACGTCTGCCTTACACCGCATATGGCATGGGGCGCATACGAATCGCGCAACCGCTGTATTGAAATTGTTGCACAAAACATCGCGATGTTTTTTAAAAACACACCGCAAAACAGAATTGTTTAAACACCTCACAATAGAAATTGCCGATGAAACCATCGGCAATTTTTTAATGTTTTTTTAAAAAAAATAAAAGCAAAAAATCTTATTTATATCAGTCTTATTTATATCAGTTTTATTTCTATACTGAAAACCCGACACGGTATATACTGAAAACCCTACACGGCATATACTGAAAACCCGACACGGCATATACTGAAAACCCGACACGTCAGGTTGGCTTTTTCTACTCCATAGATTCCGACCTGATAGACTGCATTTCGGAGTCCAGACGCGCAATCTCGTCAGCACATTTTTTTAGACGTTCGGCACTCGCCTCAGTCGCGTGTTTTGCTTTATATCGCAGTTCGTGGTCAAGACTCGCCCAGAAGTCCATAGCAATTGTGCGCAGTTGCACTTCGACGGGTGTGTGCTTTACACCTGTTGACAAAAACACAGGTATTGATACGGTAAGATGCAAACTACGGTAGCCGTTTGGCTTTGGTTCTTTTATGTAGTCTTTTATACGGATAAGCGTAATATCGCTCTGGTCAAGAATCATTGTTGCAACATTATATACATCGTCAATATAGTGACAGATTATGCGCACTCCCGCGATGTCATAAAGATTTTCGGTTGCCGATTCAATCGACACCTCCGCACCCATTTTTTCGAGTTTTCTTGCAATGCTCATTGTTGATTTTATGCGCGATTCAATGTGGTGAATAGGGTTGTGGTCAAAGCGCGAATGAAACTCATCGTCAAGAATTTCAATCTTGGTGGTCATCTCTTTTACCGCCGAGTTGTATATGTGTTGCATCCTTGCAAAATCTTTCAGTTTTGTTATCTGTTCTGTCTCCATATTTCTACCTTTTTTATTTTATTATATCATATAAATTATAGAAAAACTGTAAATTTTGATTTTAATGGGCAAAATGTTAATATGAAACAAATTCTGAAAACATTTTTACCGATATATATTTCAATGGTTTTTGCAACCGTCTACAACGTGATAAACGTCGGCATTTTTGCCAAAAATCTTGATAAATCCTCCGTTGCCGCGCTGGGTGTTGCCGCCTCGCTTATGTTTTTGATGCAAGGACTGGCGTTGGGACTCGCATCGGGTTTTTTGTCAAAAATCTCAAAAAACGACACAAAATCCGCCGCGCCCTCACTCATAATAACCACCGTGTTTTCAGTGTTGATATCAGCACTGACGCTCGTATTTTTGCCAAATATCGTGTACCTTTTAAACGCCGATGACAGCATAATTGAATACAGCCTAAAATACCTTCGCGTGTCGGTTTCGGGTTTTGTAATCCTCGCGCTCTACCGCCTGTTTGAATCGTGGCTGTACGCCGTCGACAAAGCAAAGACGGTTTTGTATCTGTCAACGCTTATGCTTGTTTTACAGGTGTTTCTCACTTATCTTTTGGTGGCGGTGTGGCAACTTGGAGTTGTCGGCGGCGCAATAGCAAATGTGGTATCGTTTTTTGTGTGCGGACTTGCCGCGCTGATTTATATTTTAAAAACACAGCCGAAGTTTTTGGTATTTAAACAAAAAATCTCCCCCGCGCTTTTAAAAGCATCTCTGCCGTTGTCGTTTATGCAGTTTTTTAAGGGAATGGGACTTGTCGCGGTGCAGATATCGGTAGGCAGAATGGGTGCCGACGCATCATCCGCCTTTGCAGTTTGCCAAAAACTGTCGCACGTTGCAACCGACGGCGCAACCGCACTCAATTCAACGTCAATCAAACAACCAAAAAGCAAAAAACTCTTAATAACTATAGCCATAATATTCTCGCTGTCGGCGGGGATTTTGCTTATTTTAGTTGCGTCACCGCTATCAAGACTGATATTCAAAAGCGATGGCTCAGCGCTGACGCTAATTAAAAAATATTTTTATTTTCTGTGTCCGTTTTTACCCGCATTGCTGACAATGGTGGTACTCCGTGCCGGACTTTTCACATCGGGACACCCCTACCTTGCCATGACCGAGGGCATCGTAGAATTTGCAATCCGTATCGCGCTGATTTTCTTTATAAAAGACTTTAAGTTTGTCCCGCTCATATTTGGTATCTCGTGGACAGCGGGACTTTTTTATTTGATTGCAATAAAAAAGCTCCCTTGTGTAAAGGGAGCTTTCATCGCAGGTAACTGAGAGATTGCTTTTTGGTTTTACAACCCCTGCATTCACCGCTTCCCCTTACACAGAGGAAGCAAAATCTTTATATTTCAGGTATTTCTACTTCTACTTCTCTTCCACATTCAGATGACTTTGCAATAGCGTCAATAATAGCCTGATTGTAGATAATCTGTGAGGTAGGTACGGGTGCAGGTGTTCCGTTTTTACAAGCATCGAGGAACGAACGGATCTTTTTATCAAAGAGTGTGGGTTCTTCGGGAGTTTTGATAATCGGAATTTCGGTTACAACCTGTGAACCTGCAACTTCGTGATAAAGCTTCATAGCTCCGCCTACGGTGCCGTTCCAGCACTCTGTTGACGGGATGCGAAGACCGCCTTTTTTACCAAGAATGATTGTGTCACCGGGAGTGTCCATATTCATAGCCCAAGCAATACGGAAGTCAAGCACGATGCCGCCTTCAAGACGAATAAATGCTGGCGCAAAATCATCAACACCGAATTTAGCGGCATACTCGGGTGTTTTATAGCCAACGTATGCGGGGTCTGTACCAAAGAAGTCTGATTTGTAACCGGATACTGTAAGGGGCTTGGGATAGCCGATAGCGTTAAGTACCATATCGAGCGAATAACAACCGATATCACCGAGAGCACCGATGCCGCCTGTTTCTTTTTCAATAAATGTTGTACCAAACGGTGTGGGGATACCGCGACGTCTGCCGCCGCCTGTCTGGATGTAATAAACTTCGCCGAGAGCGCCGCTCTCTACGATTTCTTTAATTTTTTGCATATTTGCGTCAAGACGCGGCTGGAAGCCGATTGAAAGCACCTTGCCTGATTTCTTTTCAGCCTTCATAATCTCGATTGCCTCGTCAAGTGTTACGCACATAGGCTTTTCAAGAAGTACGTGAACGCCTTTTTCAAGAGCATAGATTGTGGGGTCAGCGTGCTGACAGTTGTATGTACATATGCTAACTGCGTCAAGTTTTAAACTCTCGTCGTCGAGCATTGCCTGATGGCTCTCGTAGCATTTAACATTTTCAACACCGTGCTTTGCAAAGAATTTTTCTGCTTTGCCGGGGATGATGTCGGCACCCGCAACGATGTCAACGTCAGGCATTTTGAGATAGCTTTTCATGTGTGAATCTGCAATCCAGCCTGTACCGATAATACCGATGCGAACACGCTTTGTTGTGTCAACCACGTTTTTCTCGGTACGGTCAGTAAATGAATTAAGTTCTTTGTCAAGTACTTTGTTACCTGTGCTCATTGTAATTTCCTCCATTAAAAACCTAAAGTTTTAAGATAGTTACGGCTCATTTCGATTGACTCGAGGGGTGTTTTACCGATTGTTGCCTTGTCCTGCTCAACAATAACCCACTCAGCACCTGCATCCACCGATGCGGCAAGAATTGAAACCCAGTCCTGACAGCCGTAGCCAACGGGACGGAATTCAAAACCTACGGCGTTGCCAACCTTTTTGTTTTCACCTATAAGTTCATACATATTTTCGCTCTTCTGACCAACGAAATCTTTAAGATGCACGATGGGAGCGCGACCCGAATACTTTTTAACGTACTCAGACGGATTTTCACCGCCAACATTTACCCAACAGGTGTCAAGTTCTGTTTTAAGCTCGTCGGGAGTTGTGTTTGCGTACATATAATCGAGTACGTACTCATCGCCGATTTTTGAAAACTCAAAATCGTGGTTGTGGTAAAGGAGTTGCATACCGTAATCCTTTGCCATTTTACCAATTTTTTTGATATCAGCAATTGTGTCCTCAAAATGACCGCCCTCATATCTGTTATCTTCGGGAAGCGATGGGATTGCTACATATTTGAGACCGATTTTTGCATAAGTTTTAAAAGTCTCTTCGTTCTTTAAATCATTAAAAGGAACGTGTGCCGACGCGGCTTTAAGACCGAGTTTATCAAGCATCTCTTTAACCTCGTCACCCGAGTGACCGTAAAGACCTGCAAACTCAACGCCGTCGTAACCCATCTCTTTAATTTTTGTGAGCGTGCCGAAAAGGTCGGCTTCCGCGTCTTTTCTTACAGAATAGATCTGCACTGCAACGGGAATTGCCATATATTTTTCCTCCAAAATATAATTTTTTTATTTTAGCATACCATTCTTAAAAATAATATGCTATAATAGTTTTGTCAAAAAATATAAAAAAATTGTCATAGGTGGATTATGAGTGATTATTTTGTAGAAAGTCACATAAAAGAACTCGACAGCGGACCCGTTGAAGCGCATCTGCAGACGGGCTTGATGCGCCGCTGTTTTTGCCGCGCACATATTCATTCGGCAATCGAGATGCTTCTCGTAAAGTCTGGTAAATTTGAAATTTACGCCAACGAACGCAAGTACGAGGCGGGCGAGGGCGATTTGGTGCTTTTGCGCTCAAATACAATCCACCACACCTATAGCCTTACCGAGAATGCTTCGTATTACGTAATACGTATGCGCCCGTCGCTGTTTGCAGAACTTTCAAACGGCGAGGCGGACTCGAGGTTACTACTCTTTTTTACAGTAGACAAGCCCGAACTTGACTGTTTTTTCCCAAAGACACAAACAGAGGGCACATCCCTCGGACGCGCAATATCAAATTTTTGCGACGAGATGTCGCGTAAGTCTGTTGCAAAAAGCATCGGAATTACGCTCGCGAGTGCAAATATTTTGCTCGAGATTTTGCGCCGCGGACAAACACCGCAGACCGACGTTACCGACTCCAAGGCAAGTTGTATCTACAACACGATCGTGTATATCAACAAAAACTACGCCAAGCCCATTACAGCGGCAGACTGCGCGGCCATCGCGGGTATGAGTTACAGCTATTTTTCGCGCACCTTCAAGTCGGTGGTCGGCAAAAGCTTTAAAGAATATCTTAACGAAACGCGCATAAACCACGCACAAAAACTGTTGATGTCACAGGATATCACCGTGACCGAGGCGGCGTCAACGTGCGGTTTTGACAGCGTATCGTATTTTATATCGGTGTATAAGAATTTAAAAGGAATAACGCCCTATCACTCAAAGAAATAACATTCATATTTTCAGCCATAAATCAAAAAACCTGTGGTAATTTAACCACAGGTTTTTTTGTAGGTAACGACCTATATTTAATTAGGTTCATCGTAAGTTACAATATACTCATTTATTAATTATTTGATGAGTCTTTAACCATAACGTCGTGTGCGCCGCCCTCAACGATCGAAACAGAACTTACGAGTGTAAGTTTTGCTTTATCCTGAAGTTCGGGAATTGAAAGAGCGCCACAGTTACACATTGTCGACTTGATTTTTGAAAGTGTAACCGACATATTATCGTGAAGCGGACCTGCATACGGAACGTAGCAGTCAACACCCTCAACGAACGAGAGTTTTTGTGCGCCGCCCATATCGTAGCGTTGCCAGTTACGAGCACGTGCCGAGCCCTCGCCCCAGTACTCTTTCATATAACTGCCGTTAACAAGGATTTTGTTTGTCGGCGATTCGTCAAAACGTGAGAAGTATCTGCCGAGCATACAGAAATCACAGCCCATTGCAAGAGCGAGTGTAATATGATAGTCGTGCACAATACCGCCATCTGAACAAATCGGAATGTACACACCTTTTTCTTCATAATATTTATCACGTGCGGCTGCAACATCAATTACTGCAGTAGCCTGTCCGCGACCGATACCCTTTGTTTCGCGTGTGATACAGATTGAACCGCCGCCGATACCTATTTTAATAAAGTCGGCACCTGCATCAGCAAGGAAATTAAAGCCTTCTGCGTCAACAACATTACCTGCACCGATTTTAACAGTATCGCCATAGTGATCGCGCACCCATTTGATTGTGCGTGACTGCCACTCCGAAAAGCCTTCTGACGAGTCGATACAAAGTACGTCAACACCTGCCTCAACCAGTGCGGGTACACGCTCTGCATAATCGCGAGTATTAATACCTGCACCAACAACATAGCGTTTCTGGCTGTCAAGAAGCTCATTGGGGTTTTCTTTATGCTGTGAATAGTCTTTTCTAAAAACAAAAGCATAGAGTGAGCCGTCTTCTTCAACAAGCGGAAGCGAATTGAGTTTGTTATCCCAGATGATATCGTTTGCCACTTTAAGTGAGGTGTCAGCCGGTGCTGTCACGAGTTTTGAAAGGGGTGTCATAAAGGTTTCAACCTTTTCTGACGGATCCATACGGCTTACGCGATAGTCACGTCCTGTTACAATACCGAGAAGTTTGCCGTGTGCAGTGCCGTCATCAGTAACAGCAACTGTCGAAAAACCGTTTTTCTCTTTGAGTGCAAGAATATCAGCGAGTGTGTCGGTAGGTTTTGCGTTTGAACCTGAGGTTACAAAGCCTGCTTTATAACTTTTAACCTTGCGCACCATCTCTGCTTGCTGTTCAATTGTCTGTGAACCGTAAATGAACGAAACGCCACCCTCTTTTGCAAGAGCAATTGCCATTGTATCATTTGAAACCGACTGCATAATAGCCGAAATCATAGGTATATTTAACGAAAGTGCAGGTTCTTCACCGCGTTTGAACTTTACAAGCGGAGTTTTAAGTGAAACCTTTGACGGAATACATTCTGCACTGCTGTAGCCGGGTACAAGCAGGTATTCGCTAAAGGTGTGTGACGGTTGATCGTAATAGTATGCCATAGCTTTTTACCTCTCATATGTTTTTTATTATATTTTGTCTATTATACAATATCCTATTTAAAAAATAAAGACCTATTTTTAATTTTTTTCAATAGATACATAAGAGTGAATATTTTTTGCATTATTTATTACAAAACGCATAATTATGCCTTACAATATACTTTTTAAAAAGATATATGGCATTTTCACCAATTAATCAAACAATAATTTGTTAAAATTTATGTATAAAAATTCAAATAGGGTATTGACAACGTGAATATTATGCACTATAATACAATCATACTTCAAAAAATATTTTTTAAAAGAGGAACAAATCATGAAAAACTTAAAGAAAATAGTTTTACTCGCACTCACAGTTATTTTTGCTGTTACTTGCCTTGCATCATGTGCAGGAAGTTCAGACAAACTCGTTATGGCAACAAACGCTGCTTTTCCTCCTTATGAGTTTAAAGACGATAATGATGCGTTTGCAGGTATCGACGTTGAACTCGCTCAGAAAATTGCTGAGAAAATGGGCAAAGAACTCGAGATTATGGACGTTGACTTCGGCGCTATCATCGGCGGTGTTGAAACAGGCAAATACGATATCGGCGTTGCAGGTATGACAGTTACTGACGAAAGACTTCAGAGCGTTAACTTCTCTGATACATACGCAAAAGGCGTTCAGGTTATTATCGTAAAAGAAGGCTCAGACATCAAAACAGTAGATGATCTTTCAACAAGCACTGCAAAAATCGGTGTTCAGCAGGATACAACAGGTCACATCTACGCTTCGGACACAGTTGAAAACGGTGGCTACGGCGAAGACAGAGTTATAAGCTACAAAACAGGTGCAGACGCTGTTCAGGCTCTTATCTCAGACAAAGTTGGCTGTGTTATTATCGATAACGAACCTGCAAAATCATTCGTTGAAGCAAACGAAGGTCTTAAAATCCTTGAAACAACTTATGTTGAAGAGGACTATGCAATCGCTATCAATAAAGAGGATACCGAACTTCTCGAAGAAGTTAACAAAATCCTTGGCGAACTCAAAGCAGACGGCACACTCGACCAGATTATAAACAAATATATCCCTGCTGAATAAGTTTAGCAAAAAACTCACGGGGGCACAAAATATTGTGCCCTCGTTTTTATGCTCTATGAAAGGAAACTTTAATGAACTTTTTAACTAACTGGTGGCAGGACTTTCAGGCCGACTTCACCCTAAACTTTATAGACGGAAATAAATGGCGTTGGCTGCTTGAGGGTCTTGGCAATACACTTGTCATAACCTTTTTTGCACTCAT
This sequence comes from Eubacteriales bacterium, assembly GCA_045612565.1. GTDB lineage: Bacteria > Bacillota > Clostridia > Oscillospirales > QAKW01 > RGIG9041. The sequence continues at coordinate 1,982 of JAZKZG010000054.1, read as the reverse complement.
TATGGGTGTTGTTATCGGTATCGTGGTGGCAGCGGTGCGCTCTACCTTCGACAAAAACAAAGAAACTTTTGAAAAAAACGGTGGCATCGGCTATTTTGTAATGAAGGTGCTAAACAGCATCTGTAATATCTATCTTACCGTCATCCGCGGAACACCTGTTGTTGTTCAGCTTATGATTATCTACTTTGTAGTATTAAAGAGTGTTCGCAGCAGTATTGTAATTGCGGTTGTGGCATTCGGTATAAACTCGGGTGCATACGTTGCCGAAATTTTCAGAAGCGGAATTATGTCGGTTGACGGCGGTCAGTTCGAGGCAGGTCGTTCACTCGGCTTTAACTATGTGCAGACAATGATTTATATCATAATCCCACAGGCGTTCAAAACAGTTCTCCCCACACTCTGTAACGAGTTTATCGTCCTTTTAAAAGAGACCTCGGTTGCAGGTTATGTTGGTATTATGGACCTTACAAAAGCGGGTGAACTTATCCGCGGCCGCACCTTCAAGGCGTTTATGCCGCTTATTGCTGTTGCAATCGTATATCTTGCTATGGTTATGATACTCACATATTTTGTGGGACTTTTAGAGAGGAGACTACGTAAAAATGAACGATAATGTTTTAATTTCTGTTCGCGGTCTCAAAAAGCACTATCTTGGCGGCAAGGTACGTGCGCTCGACGGCGTTAATATCGATATCTCACGTGGAGAGGTTGTGGTTGTAATCGGACCGTCAGGTTCGGGCAAGTCAACACTCCTCCGCAGTCTTAATCTTACCGAAACACCCACCGATGGCAAAATCATTTTTGATGGCGTTGACATAAACGGCAAAAACGTCAATATCAACCTTCACCGTCAAAAGATGGGTATGGTTTTTCAGCACTTTAACCTTTTTCCGCATATGACTATCCTTAAAAACCTCACAATTGCGCCCACAAAACTAAAGGGACTTTCGCAAAATGAGGCAAACGAAAAAGCATTTGAACTTTTGTCACGCGTTGGTCTCAAAGAACGTGCAAATGATTATCCTTCGCAACTTTCGGGCGGTCAAAAACAGCGTGTTGCAATTGTTCGCGCACTGTGTATGCAACCGGAGGTTATGCTGTTTGACGAGCCGACCTCGGCACTCGATCCCGAAATGGTAGGCGAAGTACTCGACGTTATGCGCTCTCTTGCAAAAGAGGGTATGACAATGGTTATTGTAACACACGAGATGGGCTTTGCAAAAGAAGTCGGCACCCGTGTTGTATTTATGGACGAGGGTGTTATTATCGAAGAGGGTTCACCTTCGGATATCTTCGATAATCCCACTCATCCCAGACTCAAAGACTTTTTGGGTAAGGTATTATAAAAAATAGGTTGGCTAGGCGTTGTATTGTTAAGGATACAACGCCAGTTTTATTCGCCTTACGGCGAGTTATATTGCTCCGCATTTATATTCGGCTACCGCCGAGTGATATTGCCTTCGGCAGTTTTATAGGCGAATAAAATAACACTGAAACCGCAAGGTTTCAATATCACTTTTGATTTATCAAAAATAACACTGTGAGACCCGTCTCACAATATCACTATTAAAATTATATTTTTGAGATAGTAAAAACGGATGCGTAGAAATTCTCTACACATCCGTTTAATTTTGTCTCATACTGTAACAAGCAGGGAAAATGTACGGCACATTTTCCAATTCTTAGGAGAACCTAAAACCCTTTTATAAACAAATATCATTAGTTTGATAAATTGGAATTGGCTTATTTATTTTATCTTGATGTAAATACCAACAAAACAGGTATATGGCTTGATGAGTGTTTCAAAAAATTGCTTATCTCCTAAGGCATATTTGTGCTCGGTGGCGAACCACTCATTCCAAGCGAGGTCGAAACAACCCATTTCCCAAGTTTCAATCTTTTCAATTCTATCGTGATTGCCAATGATTTCTTTCCATTCCATCGGACTCTTAAACATATAGGCTTCATTTCCCAACCATTCA